>JALCKZ010000001.1:1592150-1910580 GCA_022647615.1 Bacteroidales bacterium | reverse complement strand
GTAAATCCGGCCTTTAGTCTTCTTTCATCAATAGGTAAGAGTACGGATTTCTCAAAGGAGTACAGGTTCTTAAAACCTGACGACTTTGATACAGCTATGAGCCAGTTATTTCCTGCTGCCGGAACTGGTGTACAATCCTTTGCCGCATCTGTGGCTAAAGACTCTACTGCATTGATGGATACGCTGTTAAAGACGCAACGGCCTAACATACTTCTGATAGAAATGGAGAGTTTTGGAGGAAGGTTTATTAACGCTCTTGGTGCTCCTGCAGAAGTTGCACCTAATTTTAATGCGCTGGTAAAAGAGGGTATTTTCTTCTCCAATTTCTTTGGCAACAGTTACCGTACTGACCGCGGGACTGTTAGTATTTTTAGCGGTTATCCGGCGCTTCCGGTTGTCTCATTGATGAAGATGCCTATAATTGTACGAGCACTTCCAAGTCTTCCTCATGAACTTGTAAACCAGGGATATACAACAGATTTCATTTACGGCGGAGATATAAATTTCACAAACACAAAGGGCTATTTGGTCAACATGGATTTTCAAAAAATTACAGCCGACGTAGATTTTACCAAGGAGGAGCGCAAGACAAATTCATGGGGAGTAAATGACCATATCACATTTGCGTATTTGGCAAAAGAACTTTTGCATCGCGGTAGTAATCTTGCTGAAGGTGCAAATGGAAAACCTTGGTTCTCAGCATTTTTGACGCTTAGCTGTCATGAACCATTTACGGTTCCATACCATAGATTGCCGGATAAAGTTTATAATGCCGCAGCGTATACAGACGATTGTCTTGGAAGATTTATCAAACAACTTAAGGCTTCTCCAATTTGGGATAACCTTCTAATCATTTTAGTACCAGACCATAACATAACTTATAATATGGCAGATAGCAACCCTGATTATTTCAAGTGTCCAATGCTTTGGATAGGAGGAGCAATTAAAGGCAAGCCAAGAGTTATTAGTAAATTTATGAATCAGAGCGACATAGCTGCAACATTGCTGGCACAGTTAGGTCTGCCGCACAATAATTTTATTTATAGCAGGAACATACTGTCGGGAGCTTACGACAAATATCCATTTGCATTTTCATGCTTTAATAATGGGTTTGTATTTAGAGATTCTACAGGAGTAACTTCTTATGACTTAGCAGCTAAGAGCGTTGTGACGGATAGGGGTAAGGCTGAATTAAAAGATGAGCGGCTTAAGAAAGGCAGGGCAATTTTACAGAGCATTTATAATAATTTGTACAAGTATCAGCAGCAGGATTACTAGAAATTTTAAATATTTTAAACTTATAAAAACATTAATCATGAAAAAACTTTTTAGTCTTGTACTTGCCCTCGCAGTTTGCGGGCTTATGATTTCAGCATGCGGAAACAAAGGTTGCAAAGACAATGCTCAGGCAGCCGATTCAACAGCAGTTGCAACAGATTCCACAGCAACTCCTAATGAATTTACCGGCGTCATTACTGATGCTGCAATGAACTCATGCACAATTGTTACTGCAGCCGGCGATACTTTAAACTTTAGTTATCCGGAGCTTGACAAATCTAAGATTGAACTCCCTAACGGAATGGTAATTGGTGATACTATCACAGTTTACAAACAAGCTGATACTGTTTGCGCCATCAAAAAAGCTGTTGCTAAATAAGTCAGCAGCTTGAGGATTGCGGGAGATACCCGCATATCATAAATAAATAAAAAAAGCAGTCAGATTTTCTGGCTGCTTTTTTTATTAACAAAACGCTGTATATTAGCGTTTTCTAGTCATAAGACTCTAGAATTTTTCTAACTTCTGTAGCCTGAAGTCTGCCATAAACCTGTTCGTCAACCATCATGACTGGTGCAAGTCCGCAAGCTCCAATGCAACGCAAGCAATCTAGAGAGAATTTGCCGTCCGGAGTTGTATCTCCAACTTCTATTCCTAGTACTCTTTTGACCTCGTCCAGATTCTTCTCGGAACCTCTTACATAGCAAGCAGTTCCAAGGCAAATAGAAATTCTGTGTCTTCCTTTTGGACTGGTCTGGAAAAATGTATAGAATGTAACTACTCCATTTATCTTTGATACAGGGACACCAAGCTTATGGGCAACAACTCTCTGAACCTCTTCTGGAAGAAAACCTATAGTTGCCTGTATTTCTTCAAGAATATTGATAAGCTCTCCGGCTTTATTGCCGTGCTTTTCACAAATCTCCTCCACCTTAATTAAAGCGGCTGGAGAAATATTATTGTTTAATGCCATAATTATACGTTTTCTGATCTGTTAAAGTAATGTGTATGAAGAAGTTTGTGAGCTTGCTCGCTAAGAGGTTTGCCTAGATACTCTTCATATAGCTTAATAATGAATGGGTTCTCATGGGATTTACGCAAAGGCTTTTGCATATCTTCTCTGTAAATTGCTGCAGTTCTGGCTTTTAAAATCTCCACGTTGCCATGGTGCTGAGGCTGTCCGCCGCCGCCGATGCAACCGCCCGGGCAAGCCATAATTTCAATTACATGGAACTCGCTCTTGCCGCTTCTGATTTCTTCCAAAAGTCTGCGCGCATTTCCAAGTCCGTTAGCAATACCAACGTGCAGAGGGAATCCGTTCAAATCTATTGTTGCTTTCTTAATACCTTCCAAACCTCTGACTTCAGTAAAGTCTATGTTTGGAAGTTTCTTCTTTGTATATACCTCATATACAGTACGTAATGCAGCTTCCAAAACTCCGCCGGTAGCACCAAAAATGACACCTGCTCCTGTGGACTCTCCAAGTGGCTGGTCAAAGTCTTCATCAGGAAGAGAGTTGAAATTAATGTTGGCTTTCTTAATAAGTTCTGCAAGCTCTCTTGTAGATAGTGAGTAGTCAACATCAGGAACACCGTCTTTCTTAAATTCCTCTCTTGAACACTCGTATTTCTTAGCAAGACAAGGCATTATAGAGACACATATAAGTTTCTCTTTAGGAACACCCATCATCTCAGCCCAATATGTTTTAGCTATAGAGCCAAACATCTGCTGAGGACTTCTTGCTGTTGATGGAATATCCAACATATCAGGGAATTGCTTCTCAAAGAAGTTAACCCATGCAGGACAGCAAGATGTAAGAATAGGAAGTCTTACAAGTTTGTCTTTCTTTAAGAAATGTGTAAGTCTGTCTATAATCTCAGCACCTTCCTCCATAATAGTAAGGTCTGCACTAAAGTCAGTATCGAATACTTTCTTAAATCCAAGCTCTCTTAAAGCAGATACCATCTTACCTGTAACCAAGGTTCCTGCAGGAAGACCAAATTCCTCTCCAAGAGCAGCTCTTACAGATGGAGCTGTTTGTACAATTACTGTCTTATCTGGATCAGCAAGGTCATCCAAAAGCCTGTTAGTATAATCATGCTCGCTCAAAGCACCTGTAGGACAAACTGCTACGCACTGTCCGCAATATGTACATTCACTTTCTGCAAGATTTTTTCCAAATGCAGGAGCAATCATAGTATTGAAACCTCTCTTAATTGCACCAAGAGCTCCAACTGTCTGAACATTATTACAAACGTTTTCACATCTGCGGCAAAGGATACACTTGTCCATATTTCTTACAATGGCAGCTGTAACCTCTTTTGTTCTCTGCGACAGTTCACCTCCTGCAAACGGCATCTCTCTGATATTGAATCTCTGAGCAAGTTTCTGCAACTCGCATTTTCCGCTCTTAGGGCAAACAAGACACTCGTTAGGGTGGTCAGAAAGAATAAGTTCTGCAACAATTCTTCTTGCGTTTAGAACTCTGGTGGAACTTGTATGAACAACCATACCTTCTGTACATGCTGTTGCACAGGCAGGTGCAAGATTCTTTCTTCCTTCAACTTCTACAACGCAAATTCTGCAGGATGTTGGGTTGCTCTTTACGGCTGTGCCTTCCATGTTGATATAGCAAAGCGTTGGGATATCAACTCCCACTTTCTTTGCAGCATCAAGGACAATCGTCCCTTCCGGAACGGTAACCGTGTGTTTATCTATTTTTAATGTAACTGTTTTTTCCATAATTTCTCAAATATTAACAAACTGAAATTGCGCCAAACTTACAGCGGCTCATACACATACCGCATTTGATGCATTTGTCTGGAAGAATAGTGTGTGGTTTTCTTGGAGTGCCGACGATTGCGTTTCCAGGGCATGTTCTTGCGCATGCGGTGCAACCCTGACATTTCTCCGGATTGATGCTGTATGTTAGCAAATTCTGGCAGTGCTTTGCAGGGCAGACTTTGTCTTTAACGTGAGAAACATACTCATCATAGAAGTTATCCAATGTAGATAGAACTGGGTTTGGAGAAGTCTGTCCAAGTCCGCACAATGCGCAGTCTTTGATGACTTTAGCAAGTGTACGCATCTTTGTAAGATCTTCCATTGTTCCCTTGCCGTCTACTATTCTGTTAAGTATTTCCAGCATCCTCTTGTTTCCTACTCTACATGGAGTACATTTTCCGCAAGACTCGCCAACAATAAATTCCAAGTAGAATTTTGCAATTGCAACCATGCAATCGTCTTCATCCATTACAATCATTCCGCCGGAACCCATAATTGAACCTGCAGCCATAAGGTTGTCATAATCAATAGGGGTATCCAAGTCTTTTTCAGTTAAGCAACCTCCGGAAGGACCTCCTGTCTGAACGGCTTTAAACTTCTTTCCGCCTTTAATTCCTTCACCAATATCATAAATAACCTCTCTTAAAGTAGTTCCCATTGGAACCTCTACAAGTCCTTGGTTATTAATCTTTCCTGCTAATGCAAATACCTTTGTTCCTTTGGATTTCTCAGTTCCAATCTTATTGAACCAATCCGGTCCCTTAAGGAAGATAGGAGGAATATTAGCTAGTGTCTCAACGTTGTTAACGTTAGTAGGCTTGCCAAGATATCCCTTAACTGCTGGGAATGGTGGTTTTAAAGTAGGCTCACCTCTCTTGCCTTCCATTGAGTGAATAAGAGCTGTTTCCTCTCCGCATACAAATGCGCCGGCTCCGTAACGGATATCAATATCAAAATTAAATTTGCTTCCAAAGATATTCTTTCCAAGCAATCCCAGCTTGCGGGCTTGCTCTCTGGCAATCTTTAACCTCTTGACAGCCAACGGATACTCAGCTCTGATGTATACCAATCCGTTTTCAGAACCTATGGCATATCCGCAAATTGCCATTGCCTCAATAATTGAGTTAGGGTCTCCCTCCATAATAGAACGATCCATAAATGCTCCCGGGTCGCCCTCATCTGCGTTGCAGACAACGTATTTAACATCGCTTACGGATTTGGATGCAAATTCCCATTTCATTCCTGTAGGGAAACCTGCACCGCCGCGTCCTCTAAGTCCGGACTTTTTAACAACTTCAATAACCTCCTTAGGGGTCATTTTCTTAAGGCAGTTAGCAAGTGACATATAACCGTCGCGAGCTATATACTCTTTAATATCTTCAGGATCAATGAAGCAGCAGTTCCTAAGCGCAACACGCATTTGTTTGCGATAGAAATTCATATCCTTTGAATCTGGGATGCGTTTGTGAGTCTTAGGATCCTCAAACAACAGACGGTCAACGCGTTTGCCGCCTAAAATGTGGGTCTTAAAAATCTCATCAACATCATCAGGTTTAACCTCTGTGTAGAAAGTGTTGTCTGGAACAATCTTAACATTAGGACCTTTTTCACAAAATCCAAAACATCCTGTTCTGATAACGTCCACTCTGTCAGCAACATTCTGCTCTTTGGCTAATTGGCAGAATCTGTCTGCAATTTCGCCGCTCTTAGAAGATAGACAGCAAACAGAAGAACAGCAAAGAATCTGAATTCTCTTTGTACCAGTGTTCAAGCCGCTAACCTTAGCAGGAGTCACTTCCTGAGCTTCCTCTCTTAGTTTCATCCGTTCTGCGTATTCATTTTTAATTTTCAGCAGATCTTCTGGGGAAGTAATTTTATTCATTATTTGTATTTAAATTTAGTTTATTTGGAAAATCCATGTTAGTATTTCTACTTTTTTTCCTAAAAGCGTACAAATTTATAAATATTAATACAATTAAAAAAGAAAAGTATTAGTTAAAACCAAGAAATCCAAAGGCAAAGGCTACAAAAAGGGGCAGCCAGAATGTGACCGCCCCTTAAAGCATTTGTAAGGTGATTTTTTATCCTTTAAAGGATATGATTTAACAATTTATTTAATAGTGTTTATGAAATTCAGAAATGCAACAGCCTCCTGATTGGTATAGATATGGATTGGGCTGAAAATCTGATATTCAAATGGAACATATTGGAATAATTGTACTGCAACAAATTGGTTGTCTTTAGAATAAAGGACTTCCATGCGTGCACTATCAGCCCCTGGATCTGCCTTAAAATCTGGACTCTCTGGGAACTTGCACTCTGCCAGCATATCTTTAAGAGGATTAATATTCTCCATCTTAAAGCATAGCCTCATCTTTTTAATCTCGCTGCCAGTTGGCTGATAAGCCATTGAACTTCCGCCAAATAACTTGCCAAGGCCGCCCTTTTCTTTCTTAACTATATATGGATGAGAGAAAGTTAAAATGCTCTCATTCTCTGCAATTGTCTGTGTCATAAATAAAAAATAAATCTGTTATTAATATATAAAATGCTAAACTCCAGGCTATTAACAAACCTGAATTTTTATTTTTTTGCCGGAAGTTTAGCTAACGTCTAAACAGATTTATTTTAGACCCTAAGTCTTTTTAACGTGTAGACGTAATAATCATTTATAGGATTGTGCTTTGCAAGAGAATGCAATTGCACAGAAATATCTTTTTGAATATCAGAGTTTTCAGACACTCTGCTAGAAAGATTTTTAATTACCCCTCTTAATGCAGAGCTAAATTGGGAACTTTGTTCTCTTTGTACTCTTGCATCTCCGCTGGCAGCAGAAGCTGTTGCAGAGACTTCAGCTACAGATGAATAGGGCGGAATAGCAGCATCTACACTGCCGTTAGCACAATGACCTTCATCACTGAATAATCCGGTGCTATCCTGTGCATACAACATAGCATCCTGTGTAGAGGAAGCAACGTAACTCCCTGCAAACAACATAATTGCAAATGCTACAGTAAAAAAGACAATATTTCTAATTTGCTCTTTCATTTAAATCGGCTGCAAATATAATAATTATACCACATCAAATCTATAGACCTCCAAAATTGAATTCCTTCTGAAGTCTTGCTCCAATTGAATGCATAACCAAATAGATTTTTTACATCTTCTGCCGCATCTTCAACTGTATTCCAAAGTGCAGCATCAAATCTTGTGCAGCCATTCTGTTCATAAAACGCGCGGTCAAATTCATCCTCACAATTCTGTTGTTTAAGAAAGTCTCTAAATTGCGCGTATGCTAACTGATATCCCATGAAAGTCCATTAATAATTATTTATTATGATTTTTCACATAAACTACCACTCCAATCTGATGCTCCGGATGAGTCTCATCTGATATCCTGTTGATGCGTGCGTCAAACATTGTTTCCCATCCCATGTCAAACAGGATGCTTATCTCTTTATTACGCTCTTTTGGAATGTATCCAACCTTATAATTGCCATAGTACAAGGCAATTGCGTAGGGGTCAAATTCATTGTGCTTCTCCCTGACAAGCCTTAGCTGGGTGCCTACGTGTAAGTCATTAAATACAATTACGCCATCCCAGTAGGTGAAACCGGCCAGGTCAAAATTCATAAAGTGCAATCTTTCAGGTGTTTGCTCTCTATGATTATCAACTTGAATCTTTTGATTATTGTTGTTCTTCTTTGTTCTCTCTTTGTCTTCCATATAACTGCTGTTTTAAATGTTGCAGCAAAAGTATTCCGCTGCGGTGACAATTTTTGTCACGACAGATTATTTTTTGGTATTATTTGTGCAGTAAGGGCGGAAAGTTTGCATTGTATAGTAGAGAAAATTGGCAATTTACTTAATGCCGCAAATGATTTTTGTTCAAAAAATTAAGTTATTATGTTTAGAAATTTAGTTGCAATATTATTGATTATCAGTCTAATTCCTCTTGCTCAGTGCGGCAGGCACGGTTCTACAGATATGGTTGCACAGTATGCCGTTAAAGCATCTCCGGTTAGTTCAAATACAGCAGAAGATACTATATCTGCTGCTGATGTTTCCAGCAGCGTTGCATTTACTGTCGCTGACCATTATTTTGTAAATAATACTGTGAAAGAGTTTAATAGTCACAAGATTACGGATGCCGCTGAGTTTTCGCAGGTGTTTGGAATGGCGGCTGTGATGGGCAAGAACGGAGAGCCAACAAAAATAAATTTTGCAAAGCAGTATGTCATAGCTGTTGTAAAACCTGAAACTGACCATGTTACAACGCTTACCCCTGTAAGTCTTGTAAAGCGCGGAGACGGCAAAATGGTCTTCACGTACCGCTGTGAAACAGGTGCAAGCCAATCATATACAATGCGCCCATGCCTTATTGTTATTGTTGATAAGGCTCACGAAGGGGACATTTCAATAAGAGAAATCCAGTAAGGGAAACTACTTAACGTATTTAGCCGTAAAATCTTTGATATACTTCTCCAAACCGGGGGAGCTGATGATTTTTATATCATCCATAAGGCCAATCACAAAGCGGCCGACACCTGTATAAGAGGAGACCTTAGTATCTAATAACCAGTGAGTTTCATCAATAGGGGTGCAGTCTCTCTCTCCAAGCGGGAACTCCTCCAGCAGCAGATTATGCGCCATAACTCCAAGCTCCAGCTGCACTCTGATTTGTCTGTAACTGCTTATCCTGAAGATATCTACAAAGCCTGTCTTATGTTCGCTCTCAAACTTCCACTTTAGCGGAAGTCACATCCACTGAGCACATTCTGGCGGTGCGGAACAACTTATTTGCCTTAGCCTCGCAGTCATAGCACCACACCTCAACATAATTAGCGGTAAACCCAAACGGCTCCACTAATCTGTCGCGAACTTCCTTGGAATTAGATGATGCATAGTGCTTTAGAATAACTTGCCTTTTATCATTGATAGCTTCTGCAAGCTCATTTACGCACAGCGCATGAGAACCCTGCGTCACAATCTCAGTCATATTGGTGCAGTTATAGACGCTGGCAAGCTTGCGCCTCAAAGCCTGCTTCATAAGATTATCATCAGACAACCCATCTATCAGAGAATTAACCACATACGCCTCCTCATCAGAAAAGTGAATCAGCTGGGAAATATCCTTAAAAAATCTGCTCTCCTTCCCAAGACGGTAAACTCCACCCTCCTTCATCACAACAAAACCCGCCTCCTTAAACGTATCAATATACCTGTAAACAGAACGCTTATCAATCTCCAGCCGCTCCGCAATATCATCAACGGTATAATTCAAATTTCCTGTCAGCATCTTCATTAGCCGCAGAACTCTCTCAATTTTAGGTTGGTCCATAATAAAATATCTTTTTTTATTTCACTAACTAACAATTAAAAAATTCGGAAAACTAACAAGTAAAAAAACGCTTGCGTTTTTTTACCGCGCGGAGCGCGTGCATCTCCGCGGCGGTAGCCGCGTGAACCACAGTGCGTTGCGCTGCTTTGTGGCACAACGCTTCACAGTTTGCAGAGCAAACTGTGTGTTTTTGTTCACTTCTTAAGCAACCATTTCCATGCAGGTACAACGTTAATATCCAGATTATTAATCTTTATAATCTCTTCATCATCATTAGTTACTATTGTCAGATTTTTACAGCCAGTTGCTTTACTTGCCTCTAAAATTCCATTTAATTCTCTGTTACGTGTAGATTCTGCATGCATATCCCATGTTACTTGTATTAGGTTACTTATTTTGTCACCGTTTTGCTTTACAAAATCACATTCATTTTTTCCTGAATAATAATATATTTTATCTGTTGGTAAGCAATTACGTTTTAGATGTAGGAATACGCTGTTTTCTAGCGATTTGCCATTGTCTTCATTTTGTGGTATGAGTACAGAATTCTTCAATCCGTTATCTATGCAGTAATATTTATGTAAAGAATTTTCTTCTTTTATTATTGACTTTACATATTTTGGTATTTTAAAGAACATGAATATTGAGCATATATGCTCAGAAAGTTCATACAACATCTCTTTGCCTACCGCATATCCTTGAGATTTTATATCCTTATAAATTTTAAGAATAGAAGTAGGGCATCCGATATTTGCCATAATCCTTTTTATAAAATATCTCGCTATTTCTGGATTAGATATTTTATAATGCTCCACTAGATCTCTAAATAACATAGTGTTAAAGTATCCTTGCAATTTATTGTCTTTTAGAGAGTTTTCTTTAGTTAACGCAATTTCAGGGAAACCGCCTCTATTGTTAAATTCAATAAAAGCTTTTTTGATTTTGGCCTTGCCATTTTCTGTATACGATGTATAATCAACTTGTTTAAAGTTGCAGAATTCTTTAAATGACAGAGGGTATGCGTTATATTCAATTGGCCAACCTCGTAGTGCGGAAGATAACTCACCGGATAATAGAAATGCATTACTGCCTGATATATAAATATTTTTGCAGTATGATTTATACAGTCTCAATACAAATAATTCCCATTTTTCAATTATCTGTATCTCGTCAAAAAACATATAAACTTCCCTGATTGAAATATCAGGAAACATTTCCGAGTATGCTGTTATAACTTCATCTAGTTCGCTAGTTGTCATGTCATATAGACGTTCGTCGTCAAAACCAAGCCATAGAATTTTTTTCTTATCAATGCCTTTTGCAATAAGATCATTAATGGCTAGCATCATCAAAGAAGATTTGCCACAGCGTCTTACACCTGGAATAGTGATTATCTTTTTCACTTGCAGTGGAAGCTTTAACTCTCTAGCATTCACACTAAAAGGTATTTCTGACTGTTTATTGGCAATAAGCGCCTGTATTATTTCTTTCCTTTTCATAAGGACAAATATACAAAAAATTTATCTTTTACAAGGAAACTTTCTCCAAATAATTCACTACTTTCCCGTGTGCCTTCGCATACTCAATCTCGCTCCGCGTGCTGTTTCCAATATACCCGCCCACGTTAATCACAAAAATCTCATCTGCCATATCAATCTTCCTCTTATGCATATCATCCAGCATCTCCTTGGTCCCTGCAGTCCAAACTTCATCATCCCCGCTGTGCCCAAACAGTCCAACAGAAATAACAATGCATCCCTCAAGAGTCAGCCGCTTCTGCTCAGCAAAAAACTCATCCTTAAACTTGGTGCTCCCGCACAAAGTCACCACCTTATACTTTCCTACCATATTGCAGCCAATTAATTGTTATTATTATCCTGTTTCTCAACTTCTCCCTGATACTGAATGCTATCTCTCCCGGCCGGCTGCATCCTTATATATGTCTGCCCGTTAGTAAAAATCTGCACCCTGCAATTAATCTGCTCATGCAAGTTAACATTCTCAAAATTAAACGTTAACCACCAGCACTTCTTCTTTGCATTAAACACCTTATTCATACTAACCGGCAACGCCTCAGCCTTAATTCCGGTATCATCACTCCCCATAATTGCAGTTTGTGAAGTCCCAATATAAGGCAAATAACACGTCAACTTCCCGTCCTTCAACTTAAAAGAATAACTATCCGTAGACACATCCTTCATCCTCATAGATAGGGGAACAACCTGTTCCACATGCACATACACACATCCGCTCTCCACAGCATCCTTAACCATAGCCGCCTGCTTATCCTTCTTGGTCTGACCCATGCAGAACACCGGCAGCAAAATCAGCAACAGTGTAATAATCTTTTTCATAACCAGTTATTTTTTAAAACACAAAATCAAATCAATAACCCCCACAAGCGCCGCAATCGCCCCGCAAACAAGCTCTCCGGTATTAGACTCCAGCACGATAAAGAAAAACGCAATTCCAATCAAAGAAGCAATCACCGCATTCCCCGTGGTCGCATTCTTATGCGTCATTTCCAGCAACTTATCAATCAAAATTCCACCGCAAATCGCCACAATCAGCGCTGCCAAAACTCCCGACTTCAGCACCAGAACAGCCACTATTGCAAGCACTATAAAAATAATAAGGTAGATAGTTTGTTTTTTCATCTCGATAGTTTTTTAAATGTTATTACTTCAAATATACACTCATTTTTTCACAATCTCCATGCCGTTATTTTTTACACATTTTACAGTACTATACTGCCCTCAAAACTAATTGTACTCCTCCCAGGCGCTTGTATTCTCAAATAAGCCAATCCATTGCTATACAGCTGAATCTGGCATTCTGTCTTCTCGCTGTCCTTATCTCTAATAAATGCAATGTTAATTTTCCATAATTTTTTCTTTGGGTTAAAAACGGTGGTACATTCAGCCGGAGTATTGTTAGCCCTAATTGAAAGATCCCGGTCATTAACCACTCCAGAACCGACGTTGCCATAATATGGCAAATCACAGTTAACCTTTCCCTTAATATATTGAATGTAATAATTACTTGTATAAAGATCTATTATGCTCATACCAATAGGTTCCGCAATATTCACGTGAATAAAAACAGATTGACTCTCAACCTTTTGTTGAATAAATGATGAAAGAATTTCTTCATTGGACTGCGCCTGCATAAAAACAGGCATAAGCAGTAGAGCAATTGTTAAAAGTTTTTTCATCTTATTAAGTTTAAATATGTTTCTCAATTCCTCCCTGATACTGAATACTATCTTTTCTCTTCTGCTGCATCCCGATGGTATTATTTAACTACTAACTACTAATGATCTTGTCCCCAAGGCCGAAGGCCCGCGACCGTAGGGAGCGTGCATCCTCGCGGCGGTAGCCGCGTGAACCACAAGGCGTTGCGCTGCTTTGTGGCGCAACGCTAAAAGGGGTTATAAACCGTAAAATGCAACGCAATCATCTGAATCACAAATGATTTTTACATCTTTTGATAGATGACAAAATGGACAATTATTTAATTCTTTTTCCATATCTTAAATCCCATATTTAAAGCTATCTGTTCAAGAGGGGAAAATGTTTTTTCAAAAACTTTGTAGAAACTTTTATCATCCATTTCTATTAACTCATCAATGCTACTTCCAAGAGATAAGTAGTCCTCTAAGATTTTATTTGACTTGCTAACAACAGTAAAAGTCTTCAACGCCTTATGTTGAGAATCAGCTAATTTGGGTAAATAAATTTTTAAATCAGGTAATCCATCACTCTTACTTGAATTGATTTCAGGACTTACGGGAACGAGATTCCATAATAAGTCATGTGATACAAAACTCCATGGAATAAAATGATCTAAATCATATTCTCCTACTTGAAGTTCTTTATTTGTGTATATACACTTAAAATTACCTTCTACGGTTATGACTGTATTCCAGAATTTTCGCTGACTGTTTAATGAAGTCCTTAGATCAGGCTTGATAAGCTTGTTAGGTATGTTCGGAACGTTCGGATTGCGATTTTGTAAGAATAGTGCCAAATTCCAGTAGGAAAAATCAAGAAGTATTTTGCAATTAGTTGTGATGTATTCACTCCATACGGGATTTATATCAATCCACCAATCATTTGATTCTCTTCGAATTGCATATAGGCAGCTATTTTCGAAATGAGTTGAGCGTTCAACTGTTTCTTTATCGTCAGAAGTGTCAATCCATGGCCTTAGAAATCTAAATGGAACATTCAGGGTAAAAATTCGTAGCAGATTTTTTACTTTATTACTTTTGACCTCTTGTTCTAATATGCTGATTATCTCTTTCTTATCTGTATCAATAGGTATGTTAGTTATATTTCTTAGTTCCTTTACGACGTCATACATTGAGTCGCTTTTGCCAAATGATAATTTAAAATAGTTGATAGGGTACCATGCGTTTGCAACCATTCTAATAATGATGTCCCATAGATTAATCCTTGGATTGTTTTTCTCTGAATATATCTCCAGAATTGATATGAACCAATAAAACTTATACGTTGCCACAGTCTTATTGAAGATTTGGCTGAGACGATTTATTGGTAGATATGGTGAGGATGGGAGGTTCATCGCTTTTATATAACCTTAACAAAGATATGAAATAAGTGACAAATGGCGTCATTTATTTTAGTGATTTTTTATAATAATTTATTGGGATACAATGTAATTGCAATTTTACTAACTTTGTGAGTGATCGAGAGTGGTTATGAAATACTATATCGGAAATACAGATAAAGATTGGTATGATTTCCTTAAGGAATTGTCTCCAGACGATATTAACTTCTGGCAACCGGGTGGTTCCACTGTATTTCGTGTTCTTGAGCCAGGTGCTCCATTCTTGTTTCGTCTTAAAAGTCCAATTAACAAAATTGCTGGAGTTGGATTCTTTACTTCAAGCTCAATACTTCCATTAAATTATGCTTGGGAAGTATTTCAGGAGGAAAATGGAGTAAAAAACTATCAAACTTTTGGTAAAAAGATCAACGGTTACAGAAAACTGTCCCTGAAAGACAATCCTAATATTGGTTGTATTGTACTTTCAAATCCAATTTTTTTTGAAATAAATGATTGGATACCAGTCCCTAATGGCTGGCCTACAAGCGCCGTCCAAGGTAAGTCATATTCTACTGATACTGTGGAGGGTTTAGAGTATTGGAATAAAGTGTCAGAAATGATTATGAGATATTCTAAGCCAGGAATTAAAACTGAACCTATTCTTGAAGACCTACAGAAGCCAAGATATACCCAGAGAATCTCTAATGTACGCATTGGACAAGCAGGTTTTAGAGTTCTTGTAACTGATGCATATACAAGAAGATGTGCAATTAGTGGCGAAAGAACTCTCCCTGTACTTGAAGCTGCGCACATTAGACCATATTCTAACGATGGACCAAATGTAACTAGTAATGGATTGCTATTGAGATCCGACCTACACAAATTATTTGATGATGGATATATCACTATTACTGACACATACAATGTAGAAGTTAGCAAAAGAATAAAGGAAGAATTTAATAACGGTCGTGATTATTATAAATATCATGGCCAGAAACTACTTATTCTCCCAAATACTATTTATGACCAACCTAGTAAGGATTTTTTGAGGTGGCATAATGAAAATGTATATAGATAAATTATGAATCGCTCCTTCTACACATCCACCATCTCAACCTTCCTAACAACCTCTGACACAGAGATCATGGGACAACTAGTGAATAACGGAGAATTCAGCATAGACATCACCCAACGCGACGCCTGGCAAACAGAAATCGCGCTAATGAAACAAATCCTGCCACTATACACCGGTCAAATCCTCTTTGAATACTCCATACCAAGACTAAACCGTCGCATAGACATAGTCCTTATAATCAATGGAATAATATTCGTCCTAGAATTCAAAGCCGGCAATGACACATACACAAACGCAGGATTAGACCAAGTATGGGACTACGCATTAGACTTAAAGAACTTCCAAAAAGGAAGCCACAATGCCACAATACTTCCTATCCTAATAGCCACACAAGCTCCTGATTTAGGATACTTTACATTTGAAAAATACCAAGACAAAATAGCCAACGATGGGGTATACAAACCAATTGAGTGCAACAGTAATAATCTTGGAGAAGTCATAGGAGGAGCAATTACTGCACAATTAGGGACAGCGACTTTAGATTCTGTAGAGTGGGGGAACAGTGCTTATTCACCAACCCCAACAATCATAGAGGCAGCTTCATACATGTTTCAAAACCAAACAGTTGAAAATATTACAAGTACTGCTGCTTCAGCAAAAAACATTGAAGATACCTGTAAGAGTATATTTGATATAATAGAGGACGCTAAGGCAAACCATAAGAAAGCAATCTGTTTTGTAACCGGTGTTCCGGGAGCTGGAAAGACGTTAGTAGGGTTAAGGGTAGCGGTGGAGCAACAGGATAAAGACAAAAGCATTCCAGCTGTATATCTGTCTGGGAATGGGCCGCTTGTAGCAGTATTGCGTGAGGCTTTAATACGTGATAGTATCAAACGTGCAAAAGATAAAGGAGAACGTTTAACCAGAGTCAATGCAGGTGTGACTGTAAAGGAGTTCATTCAAAACGTACATAACTTTAGAGACGATTGTATTCAAAAGCAAGGTCCACCACCAGAGCACATTGCGATCTTTGATGAAGCTCAACGCGCATGGACAAAAGATTATGCGTCATCATGGATGGCAAGGAAAAAGAATGTGTCTGACTTCAACTATTCTGAATCTAACTTCTTAATTTCCTGTCTAGACCGTAATTCTGATTGGGCAGTAGTAATTTGTCTTGTAGGAGGTGGACAGGAAATAAACAGTGGAGAAGCCGGTATAAGTGAGTGGTTTAATGCATTAAATGAAGAGAAACTTTCTAATTGGGATATTTATGTTTCTCCGAATTTACACGATAGTGAGTATGCTGCTGATGAGGCATTAAAAACCATTGTAAATCCTTCCAGAATCCATTATAATTCTGCTCTACATTTATCAGTTTCTATGCGTTCTTTTAGGGCAGAAAAGCTTGCCTTATTTGTAAAGGAATTGTTGGATCTGCGCCGTGACGTTGCGGC
This sequence comes from Bacteroidales bacterium, assembly GCA_022647615.1. Lineage (NCBI taxonomy): Bacteria > Pseudomonadati > Bacteroidota > Bacteroidia > Bacteroidales > Bacteroidales bacterium. The sequence goes on along the minus strand of JALCKZ010000001.1, from coordinate 1,894,075 downwards.
CTCAACTTATTCAGAATTAACTAAATATCCGATAGTATTAACACGTTCTGTAGAAGCTGGTAAGAAATGGATTAAGGAACATGCTAGGGGAAACGAGAGGTATGGCGTCATGGTTTCTTCTCAGGCATATAGGCTGAGGCCATTTGCAATTACAGTTCAGTTGCAAACTGATCCGGTTCATTGGTTTTTGGATGATAAAGATGATATACGTTCTTCATATTTCATGGAAGATGTAGCAACCGAATTTGATGTTCAAGGATTGGAACTAGATTGGGGTTGCATTGTTTGGGATGGGGATATGAGATATACTGCAAATGGTTGGGACCACAATGATTTTAAAGGCTCTAAGTGGCAGCATATCAATAAGGAAGAGAGGCAGTTATATCAAAAAAATGCCTATAGAGTTTTGTTAACTCGTGCTCGCCAAGGTATGTGCATTGTTGTTCCAGAAGGTAACAATGAAGATGCTACCCGTAAATGTGAGTTTTACGATACTACTTACAACTACTTGAAATCCATCGGGATTAAAGAGATCTAAATTTTTAAAAAAATCAAGCGGTGCGGCACAAGTGCACCGCACCGCCTTGTGGTCTAACGCGCTCCGCGCGAAGCTGCACGCTCCCTACGGTCGCGGCCTTCGGCTTGGGGAATATGTCCTCTATCTCGCTTTTCTAGCTATAAATGCGCCCAGATTTTCACCTGCTTCCTTCAGCGCATCTCCCATTAAATTAGAAATAGAACCATGGCTCCCACCTGAATGCGAAAAAGTGACCTTCGCTAAAGATTTATCTGAATCATTAGGTGTAAAATCTATAATGCCTTTAATTCCGCCTTTGCGATTGACCGAAATTATATAAACTGTGGCCTTATACTTTGAATCTAAGTTATTTACAATCCGCAAACCAGATCTATGTTGCGACAAGGCTTGATTCATATTGTTAACAAACTCATACCTAAGCACGTCGTTATTAAGTGTTTTTTTATTCCACCCTTTTTCCTCATTATCAAGTGATTCTGACTCCAAGGGAATAACGTCAATGAATTGCTCAGCAGTAGCTCCATTTATATCTGCTTGAGAGAAATCAAGAATTATTTTAAGATTTCTTTCAGTTTGAAGAAAATCTAAATTGCCTTCAATCAATTTTTGGTATACATCGTTTTTCAGCTGTTTTTTATATACCTCAGCATACTTAACCTGTGCAAACAAACTGCTCGTAAATAAGCAGATAAAAAAGAGCATCAATAATTTTTTCATAATCATAAGTTTATGTATCAAAATTAATAAATTACCTGCAAAGATGAAACACCTCTTTGACATTTTCTGTCGCGAGTAAAAAATCAAGCGGTGCGGCACAAGTGCACCGCACCGCCTTGTGATCTAACGCGCTTAGCGCGAAACTGCACGCTCCCTATGGTCGCGGGCCTACGGCCTTGTTATCATTAATCTATGATAATCCGTCGAGATTTTAAAATTTTTTTTCTTTGTATAGTAGCACACCCTTTTCTGTGAGCAGATATTTTTGATGCGGGTGCTTTGGGCTCTCTGGGTATAGCATGGTGATATATCCGGCTTTCATTGCAGGGGATAGATATTTCTCCATAAAATTTTCACGATCTTTTAATTTCATGGCAAATAACATTTCTTTTACTGATAATTGTTTGCCATTCAAGATTTTAATTAAAGATTGCAGTGCAGGAAAACTTGTCGGGTACTTGTCGGGTACTTGTCGGGTACTTGTCGGGCGATGACTCATTTTATTCCAATTGGCCGGAGCGTTGATTAGCATGGAGCGGTTGATCAGTTCCGTTTTCTCTCCCATCATTAAGTTTCTAAAAAAGGAAATTAGGAACCGTTTATCCGGCTCAATCTCTTGACTGACATTTCTATAATTTGCACGAACTAATGCATTGCGAAAATACCATGAATTATTTGCGAATAAATCATTGTCCACTTCAAACCCAATGGAACGTAAATATTTAATTGTAAAAACCGCAGTGGTACGTGTGTTACCCTCTTTAAAAGGGTGAATCTGCCATAAATTTGAAACAAATCCAACAATGTGGTTTACAATATTATCCATTGATAGCCCTTTGTAGGAGAAGTTATTTTCCTGCTGCAGATCATACTCTATGGCTTTAAGTAAATCTTGATAGTTTACATAGAGTACTGTTGCTCCGCCAAGAACCCACTCCTTTTTAGTGATATCATAATCCCTAATTTTGCCTGCAAATTCAAATACGCCTTCAAAAAGACGTCTGTGAATTGATAGAAAACCTGCTGCTGAGAATGAAAAAGACTTCTCATTCAAAATTTTAGCGATATTTGCTGAGACTTTGTCAGCTTCTTCAGTATCTAGACTCTCTTGTGCGTGTGATGTTTTTGACTCGTAATAACTATGAATAAGTTTTCTGGCTTCTTCAATATTTATATCACCTTCAATATGCTTGCGTGCAATATCTTGCAGGTAAACAGAAGTTTGTAGGCCATCCACTTCCTGCAGTCCAATGGCTGTTCTCCATGCGTGGGCTTTCTCCTTTCTTTTTGGTTCACTGCCATGTATATATGAGTCAAAATTTATATGCTTTCTTTTAGGCATATCTCTAGGCGTTGTTTATCAAGTCCAAAATTATAAAAAATAAATTATTTGGTAAGTTTTGACTAATAGCACTGTTTTGCAGTCTGATTGTCATTACTTGATTCCATAGGCGATATAATTAATTTTTCACTTGTAAAAGAGCTCTACCACAATTTTCATATCCTCCGGAAGAAAGGTTAATGCTCTGTTTTTCAGCTCTTCAGGAATACCGTATTTAGCCTCTGCAATGCCGCCGGTGATGGCAGCTATGGTGTCTGAGTCTCCGCCAATGGAGATGGCATTGCGGATAGCATCCTCAAAACCGGTACTCTCCAAAAATGCTACTATAGCCTGTGGCACAGTGCCTTGGCATGTTTCATCAAACATATTGGTTTCCTGTAGTTTAGTACAGGTCATATTAAGATTGTATTTGAATGCCGCCCTGATTTTGCTTTTGATCTCTTTCATGCCATTCCCGCTTTTTGCAAGATAAACTGCAAGCGCAACTGCCTGAGCTCCTTTGATTCCCTCCGGATGGTTGTGGCTTACAACAGCCGTTGCTTCCGCATAATCCAGAATGTTTTTGACATTGTTAAAATAGACGCCAACTGGTGACACGCGCATTGCGGCGCCATTGCCAAAACTATTGTAAGGCTGTGGGTTAGGGGAGTTGAACCAATTATGAAAACTGCCTCCGTAAGAGCGCTTTGGCTCCGGGTATTTAAGGCACCATCTCTGCAGAATGTTGGTGTAGGTATCATTGCCCGTGAGCTTTGCTCCTTTGAGCAGCCAATCAATGGTTGCAATTGTACAAACAGTATCATCTGTAAAATAACAATCATCGGCAAGGAGCGTGAACTCCTTGCTGCGGCGATTGTTGAACTCATACTTGGAACCCGCTATGTCTCCGATGATTGCACCTAACATTTTATAAACGAATTTTAACTTGTGTAACTTTTATCGGGTGCAAAGATACTGCGGTGTTGTGACAGGTTTTGTCACATGTTTCCTATCTGATGAAATTGGTGCGGGCACGGACGGACTCTGGCTGCGGAGTCTCTTTACCATGGGTGTTTTTCATTAGCCAGGCAAGATTTTTTGCAAGGGTGCGCATGATTTGCATTCCTTCTTTGTCTTGTGCCGCCTCTCCTGGCACTGCTCCATGGACTCCGTTCCAATATTGTGATGTGGCAAGGGGCATGTTGTTGATAGTGAAATACTTGTTAAGCCTGTCGAGAGTAGCAGTATCACCACTCCTGCGGCATACGGCAACTGCTGCTCCAGGCTTGTACATGAGCAAATCTGAACTGGAATAGAACAGGCGGTCCAGAATTGCGCAAAGAGCTCCGTTGGGGCCGGCATAGTAAACCGGTGAGCCAATGACAATTGCATCTGCCTCTATTGCAGCGGCGCGAATTTTCTTAAAAGCTTCATCTTGGAAAACACAATCTCCTTTCTCCGCGCATTTGTTGCAGGCAATGCATCCCATGACTGGCTTGTTGCCTATGCCAATTATCTCATAATCAATACCATTCTTATTTAACTCGTTTCCTATTTCTGTTAATGCAAATGCGGTGTTGCCGTTGTTGTGAGGGCTGCCGTTAATTAGTAGTGCTTTCATCGTTTTATGATTTTATGTCTCAAATTTAATTATATTTGAGTATAAATTTAAAACTGAATTATCATGGATGTAAAATTTTTTAGATGCAGACATTGCGGCAATATAATTGCCTATGTACACAGCAGCGGAGTTAAAGTTGTTTGCTGCGGAGAACCAATGCAGGAACTTGTCCCTAATACTACGGATGCAGCTCAGGAAAAGCATGTTCCTGTTGTTGAGGTTTCCGGAAATAATGTTACTGTTACAGTTGGAAGCGTTGAGCATCCAATGACTCCGGAGCATTACATTCAGTGGATTTGCCTTCAGACAAAGCAGGGCAACCAGCGCAAAGAGTTAAAGCCGGGTGAGAAACCTTGTGCTTGCTTTACGTTATGTGAAGGTGATGAGGTTGTTGCAGCATTTGAGTATTGCAATCTGCACGGCCTTTGGAAGAAGTAAGAGTATGCCGATGTTATAAAAAAAAGGCCGCAGAAATGTGGCCTTTTTTATGTTATTTTACGTACACAAGTTCCTCTGTATTATCCAGTTTGCCGTGTTTGTCATACGTGATGCTTTTAACGGGGCCTATGCCGCGCGCATACCAGTTGACCGTGCGTTCTGTTTCTCCAAACATCATGGCTTTAGCCTTTTCCGTTTGCTCTATTTTGCAGCAGTCATAGGTAACACTGTTTATTGTAAGTTTCTCAATTGCAGTCACCTTTCTGTTTAATGCTAATGCTGTCAGCTTAAGGAACTTAATCTTTACTGCAAAGCTGTAGTTAGGAAGAGTCTCTCCAACCTTTGGATTAACGGGGAAGAATTGTGGTTCACCCGTCCCGATAAATGATGTATCTACGTCAGTGCTCTTTCCTGTCTTCTTGTCTTTGAAGGTTGCATGAACAGCAATTTTTGGGGCAGAAATGTAAAGGTCTCCATTTTTTATAGTTGCGGTGCATGACATGTCCCCCATATCCTGGAGCTTTTTATTTTCATCTAACATCTCTATCCTCATTATAAGCGTTCCGTTGGATTTATCTGTCATCTTGGAACTTACGATGGTTGTTTTGGTGTAGCCGCTAAGTTTGCCAGCAGCGTTTTTTTCTGCTGTTATCACGATAGTTCCCGCTTTAGTAGGAATGAACGGTTCTTGCGCTTGTGCTTTTTGTGATATGCCGGCAGCTGATAATGAGAGTATTGCCAGAGCAATAGCAAATAGTATTTTTTTCATAGATTTTGCTTTACTTTGTTCTGCTTTGATTTATATGACAAAGGTATAGAATTTAATTCTAAGATTATGAAAAAGAGAGTTGTAATCATGGGCGCCACTTCTGGCGTTGGGAAAATGCTGGTTGCTAAGTTTTTACATGACGGTTTTATTGTGGGTGCAGCTGGCAGAAGAGTTGAACTGCTGGAAGAGTTGAAGGTGCAGGCGGCTGCAAATGCGAGTGCAAGTGCAAGTGCAAGTGCAAGTGCTTGTGCAAGTGCTTGTGCCGGATGCAGCTTGTTTACAAAAGTCATTGACATAAACGAAGATACAGCTGTCGGGAACTTAAAAGATTTAATAAGTGAAATGGGCGGAATGGACATTTACTGCCATGTCTCAGGCATTGGATTTTATAATCCCGATTTGGATGAGGTGCGGGAACTTTCAACGGTTCAGACTAATTGTCTGGGGTTCAGCAGGATGGTAGGGGAGGCCTTTAGGTATTTTGCCATGAGGAGAGATGCGGCCAATGGAGGTGCTGTTGTGAGAAATGCTGGTAATAAAGTTGTTAGCCCGGGATGTTTTCAGATTGTAGCAGTAAGTTCAATTGCCGGGACTAAAGGCATCGGTGCTGCGGCGGCATATTCCGCTTCTAAACGCTTTCAATCCAATTACTTGCAAAGTCTGTCCCAGCTCTCAAAGATGCGCGGATTGGGAATTTGTATTACGGACATCCGCCCTGGCTTTATGCAGACAGCGTTGCTAAAAGATGATAAATATCCTATGACCATGAAGCCTGAATATGCTGTTCCATTGATTTACAAGGCAATACGCAGCCGCAAACGCGCCCGTATCATTGACTGGCGTTATTCTGTGCTTGTATTTTTCTGGCGGATTATGCCGCGCGGTTTCTGGGAGCGGTTGAAAATCAAAATATAAAAATAGTATTTTGTATATTAAATATATTTTATATCTTTGTAACGATAAATATAAACTATATGGCTACAGTAAGTTTAAAAAGGAAAAATATCGATTTGCCAACGGATGCATTTAGAAAGCTTTCCATTATGGCAGCGGCGAATGGTGAAAGTGTTAAAGCTTTTATAGAAGGTATTCTAATTAGCAAGGCTGAGAGCATGCAAATAGAAGTGAGCGCAAATCCTAGTCCAAGTGGTGATAAGTGGTTTGAAGATAATCAAAATTTAAATGAAACCATCTCTAGGGCAGAGGCTTATAAGACAAAGAAATCTAAAGCTGCCGTTACATTAAAGTCAGAAAAGGAGATAAAAGAGTATTTTAAAAAGTTTAAGAAGTAGAGGTAAGGTTATGATTTTCAATGTGGTGTTGACTAATGAGGCGGAAGACGATTTGGAAAAATTGAGAAGTTCTGGCCAAAAAGCAGAAATTAGGAAAATAGAGAAATTACTTGTCGAGTTAGCCACGCATCCTAGAAGTGGCAGTGGTCAAATTGAGCCTCTCAAAGGCTCATTAAGCGGTTTTTGGAGTAGGCGAATCAGTAAGGCAAACAGACTCATATACTTTATTGATGACCAAACAAGCACGGTAAATGTCATTTCTTGTATGGGACATTATAAATAGCATGCAGTGCATTTTTTTGCATGCATTTATTGTTTGTCAATTACTCCATATTCATAATCTTAATTGTAGTATATCTAGCAGTGAGCTTGGCAAGCTCTTTCATGTCTGATGCTTGGCCGTTTTGATTGCCGTAATGGTACGGATAGAAGATTTTTGGACGTATGGTTTTGACTGCCGCCGCCGCTTGTTCAACTGTCATTGTGAATGGCTGGTTTACCGGCAAAAACACAACGTCGATTTTCTTTAAGTTACTCATTTCCGGTATGTTCTCAGTGTCCCCCGCAATGTAAATACGTGACCCTCCAATGTTGATTATGTAGCCGCAATCTTTGCGCGCTTGTGGGTGAAATTGCAGGTGACCTTTGGTTGTATTGTACGCCGGAACCGCCTCAATTTTTATCATCATGTCATTTGATTTTGCCCCCGTCATCATACCAATATGCGCAATGCCGTGTTTGTTTATGCTCAAAGTTGCAGCCTGTCCCGGAGACATTGTCATGCAAGTTGCTTTTTCCTGATTTTCAGTTGAATTGCTGTTTTTCCCTCCGGCTTCTCTATCCAAAGATGAAACTCCAATTGATTTTACCGCAATGGTTTCTATTGACATGTGCCCTTCATTAGTGTCTGATTGTTTGCCTGTTATGGACTCAGCAGAAGTCCTGTCGCTGAGAATAATAGTCATATTTTTACTTAGCTCGGCGATGGCAACCTTGTCCAAGTGATCTGGATGTGAGTGGGTTATGAGAATGGCTGCGGCTTTGGGCTCTTTGTAAAATTCTCCATATCTGTTAACAGGATCTATATAAATAAATGATTTATTAGCAACCTGTGTTTTGCCTAACGCTTTTTGATTGTTTGTTGTAGTTGGCTGAATCTCAATGGCTATTGAAGAATGACTGTAGAAATGAAACACTAGTTGCGTTCCGTCTTTTGTGACATATTTTTCTGTGCGAGGTGCTTTTATTGATGAACCTGCAGACCCATTTTCAGTTGTATTTGCAGCGCTGGCCGTGGTTGAAAATGCAAATAGTGAAGAAATTCCAATAATCATAGCACAAAGAATCTTTTTCATAATGACCGTATTTTTATCAAAGTTATGAATTATATTTGTTTATGGAATACAAACTGAATACCAAACTGAACGGCAACATTGCCATAACTTACTATTTGCATAAAAGTCCTGAACTTCTGAGAGATAGGAGCCTTTATAAATTCATCTGGGTGCAGAAAGGAAGTTTGCAGATTGTGGTTGACCATGTGCCATTGACAGTGAAGGCGGATGAGATTGTCTCCTTGAGTCCGATGCATCATCTTGAATTTATGCATAATACCACAGAAACTGTCGGGAATAAAAAAGACTTAAAACAGCCGGTCTATCTTAGTCTGCTGTTTAACAGCAACTTCTACTGTATTTATGGTCACGATAGTGAGGTCTCCTGTAATGGTTTTTTGTTTAACGGTTCTTCTAATTTAATGACACTCAAGCTTTCCAAGGCTCAATCTGAGCGGCTGCACAGCATCACCGATATTTTTATGGATGAGTGCAGCATACAAGATGATTTGCAGGAAGAGATGCTGCGCATTGTGCTTAAGCGCTTTATAATAACATGCACCAGAGTCGCCAGGCAAAAATATGCCGTGACTAAAGAAAACGAGAAGAGTTTTGAGATAGTGCGACAGTTCTATGTGCTTGTAGATAACAACTTTAAAGAGAAAAAACAGGTGCAGGATTATGCCGATATGTTGTTCCGTTCTCCAAAAACGCTCTCAAATCTATTTGCCTCTTACAAGCTGCCGTCACCATTGCAAGTCATTCATCAGAGGATAGCTGCGGAAGCCAAACGCCTTCTGCTTTACACCAACATGAGCGCCAAAGAAATAGGTGACATCCTTGGATTTGAGGACGTTGCATCCTTCAGCCGCTTCTTCAAAAATGAAGAAACTATCAACATCTCAGATTTCCGTGCACGTGAATTGAAATAATTGCACGCCGTTATATTGGATATTACAACGTTATACCAGATATAACGGCGTCATTTTGGGTGCCATCGGGAAGTATTGCCAACAGGGGCGGAAGTTTTGCTATTTATTTATGAGGTGTGGAACCTCATCTTTGCAGTGTGAAATTAATCTTAAAATTATAAATGATATGAACACTGTATGCAATTCTAACTGTAAATGTAAACAATTGTGGGATAAGTTCCTGCAATGTGCTGCCAGCAAGGAGAAACTTGGTGCTAATCTGATTCGCGTGGCTATTTTGATAATTTTTGTCTGGATTGGCGGACTTAAATTCTGGAATTATGAGGCGGAGGGGATTGTGCCATTTGTTGCCAATAGCCCTTTTATGAGTTTTTTCTATACGCAGAAAGCTCCTGATTATAAGCAGTATAAACTTAAGGAAGGGGAGTTTGACCAAAAGAAATTTGAGTGGCACCAGGCCAACAATACTTATGGATATTCCCATTTGCTTGGAGTTGTGATTATGAGCATTGGAATCCTGGCATTTCTTGGAATGTTCTCTCCAAAAGTTGGAATGGTTGGAGCTTTCTTGGTGATTTTCATGATGATAGGGACGTTATCTTTCTTGGTTACCACTCCGGAGGTGTGGGTGCAAAATCTTGGAAGCGGAGAGTATGGGTTCCCATTACTTAGCGGCGCCGGGCGGCTTGTAATCAAGGATACTGCAATTATTGCCGGTGCGGTTGTACTCATAACTGATTGTGCCAAAAGGATTTTGGCTAACAGAGAAAAAGCATAAGCAGGTAGATTTTATACATTTTGTTAAACACAAATTAATATGAAAACATACGATGCAATAATAATCGGGTTTGGCAAAGGCGGAAAGACACTTGCCGCAGATTTTGCTAAAAGAGGAATGAAAGTGGCTGTCATTGAAAGGTCTAGCAAGATGTACGGAGGTACATGCATTAATATTGGGTGCATCCCGACAAAGACTTTGGTGCACATGGCTAAGCTTGCTACGCACATGCCTGCAGAGGAGCGTGCTGATTTCTTTGCTAAGGCATTGGAAATGAAGGAGAAAGTAACCTCCGCACTGCGTGATAAAAATTATCATAATCTTGCGGATAATCCTAATATAGACGTGTTTACGGGGACAGGTTCTTTCTTGTCCAAAAACACTGTGAATGTGCATTTTTCCTCCGGGACTTCTGATTTAGTGCTTAAATCTGACAATATCATAATAGACACAGGCGCTGAAACTGTGATTCCTAAAATTAAGGGAATAGATGGTCCTCAGGGAATTGCATCAATTCCAAATGTATTTACCAGTACCTCTATTATGGAGGAGATGAAGCAGCTGCCAAAAAGTTTGGCGATTGTCGGAGGCGGTTATATAGGACTGGAATTTGCCTCAATATTTGTTTCATTTGGCACTAAAGTGACTGTGCTTGAGTATTTTCCTGAGCTAATTACACGTGAAGACAGAGACATTGCTGCTGCCGTTAAGAGTGCATTGGAGAAGAAAGGCATTGATTTTAAGATGAATGTGAGTGTGCAGGAACTTGCAAAAAGGGGAGGAAAAACTGTCGTGAGATATATGTATAACTCACAGCACGACGTTATTGAAATTGAGTCAGATGCGGTGTTGCTGGCTACCGGGCGCAAAGCAAATACGGTTGGTCTCAACCTTGCTGCTGCCGGCATTGAGACAGATGAACGCGGCAATATAAAGGTTGATTCCAAGCTGGTTACGTCTAATCCTAATGTGCGTGCGGTTGGTGATGTTAAGGGCGGTCTGCAGTTTACTTACATTTCACTTGATGATTACAGGATTGTTAGGGACAACATGTTTCCTGAGAGGGATATAATTCAAGGAGATGTTTCTAATGAGCGTAGTACGGCGGATAGAAAAGATGTGAGCTATTCTGTTTTTATTGACCCTCCTTTGTCCAGGATTGGACTTGGAGAGGATGATGCAAGGAAGATAGGGCTTGATGTAATTGTTAAAAAACTTCCTGTGATGAGCATCCTAAGAGCTAAAACAATAGGTGAGACTGAGGGAATGTTAAAGGCTGTTATTGAGAAGAACACAGGAAAAATCCTTGGCTGCTCACTGTTCTGTCCGGAGTCATCTGAAATGATAAATGAAATTGCAATTGTTATGAAGGCCGGATTGAGTTACAAATTCTTGCGTGATTTTATTTTTACTCATCCTAGCATGAGCGAGGCGCTTAATGACCTGTTTATGTAGAGCGTATGAGTTTTTTTTGTAAATTTGAACGTCTAAAAAAAACAGCTATGAAAAAGTACAAATGTGATGTTTGCGGTTGGGAATATGATCCCGCAAAAGGAGATTTTGAACTTGGTATCGCTCCCGGCACTCCGTTTGAAAGTCTCCCGGAAGATTTTAAGTGTCCTGCTTGTGGCGCTGAAAAGTACAATTTTTCTCCTGTAGAGGAGTAAAAAATGCCTGGCCCGTTTAAATATGCCGTCACGAAAGTGACGGTAATATTCTTTGTTATATGTTGTACTACAGCTTTTTGCAGTAGTGCACAGGGCTTACATCATTATACTGGTAAAGTTGCAAGTAGTAATAACAGACAAGTTGCAAGTGATTACAATATGCAGGTTGCAAACCTGCGTGATAGCCTAGATTTATTTCAGTCAGCAAAGACTCTGATGCGGGTTAGCAGAAAACTGTATAATCTTGCTGCAGCTCATAAAGATATTCCTGTGCAGCTTGAGGCTCTGCATGCTTTTGGAAATACTGGAAACATAGATACCCTCGGCTATTATATATCTAAGGCTGAGAAACTTCCGCGTTCTAATGCAAGGGATGAGGTCATCACTCTTTTAAAAGTTGACCGCGCATTTTTAGGATTTGGGCAGGTTAAAGAGGAAGAGAAGCTTAAGAATTTGGAAAATATAATTCTTAAGTATAACAAATCTCTTGGTCATGACATTGGCATATACGGCAATATTCAACAGCTTTTTGGTGTTTGCATATCTGTCTTCTACTCTACAAATGGCAGATTATTCAGCAATTACATGAAGCAGCTGGATACAATGATTAGCAATTTGCCTAAGGATGGAAACAAATATCTGCCCTCTTTGTATTACATTTTTGCTGGCATATTTTACACCAGGGCCGGGATGCACAAAGAGGCTATAGCCGCTGATTTAAAGAATATTAGCATGCTGGACGGACTTATAGTAAAAGCAAGAAAGCAAGGTAGAAAGTATGCTAATTTTGATTTCATTTATTATGATTGTTACAGCCGCTTGCTTTCCAATTCTTCATATTTGTCTCACGCTCAGATTGAACATATCTATGCCAGAATGAAGGAGTTATCTGACCGCAGCTCCCACCTTGCGGAGGAGTTTAACTCACCTTATTCAATTGACAGAATCCGCTATTACATGGCTGCAAAGAAATACTCTGATGCTCTTCCTTTGCTTGATGCCTATTTTGCATCCGGCAAGGAGGCTATCTACAAAGATGAATGCATGGATTATTATCTAACCGCTTCAAAGGCAAGCGGAAAAACCGATAAGTTGCTTCCCGTTGCATTGGATTACATAGAATTGTTAAAGCAAAAGTCAGAGGAGGATATTGCCGCAAAATATACTGAATTCCAAATATTATATGATATAAATTCCCTGCAGCAGAAGGTGAAAAACCTTGATAATCAAAAGAAATTGGCAGATGCCAGGCTTGCAAAGAAGCGCGGGGAAATTGCAATGCTTGTAGCATTTCTGCTTTTATTGTTATCTGTTTACGCATATATTTCTTTGCGCAATAGCCGCAAGCTGGCACGTCAGCTGGTTAAGGCAAAAGAGGAGGCTGAAAGTGCTAACAAGATGAAAACCATGTTCTTGCAGAATATGAGCCATGAAATCAGAACGCCTCTTAATGCGGTTGTTGGTTTCTCTGCTTTAATATCTGAGAATCACAAAGAGCTTTCCGATGAGGATGCTAAGGAGTATCAGGAAATGATTAGCAAGAACGGAGAGTTGCTGCTTACTTTAGTTGGTGATGTTCTGGATATTGCAAAGATGGAGAGCGGGGAAATGCAGTTTAATATCACTAATACTTCTGCTAATTTCTTGTGCGCTACTTCATTAGAAAGCGTGAGAAACAATGCAAAGCCTGGAGTAAATATCTCTTTTCTTCCTCACGATAGCGATTTCCTTTTTAATACGGATCCGCAAAGAGTTGAGCAGGTGTTAATTAACTACCTTACCAATGCTTGCAAGTTTACGGATAAGGGCAATATAAAGATTGATTATTACGTAGAAAAGCAGCGCAATAATAATTCTGCGCAGGATGCTAATAGTGCTGAAAACAAGATTGTTGCGAATAACCAAATTGTTTTTTGCGTGGAGGATACCGGAATAGGAATTCCCGCAGATAAAATTGACACAGTATTTAAACGCTTTGAAAAACTTAACAGATTCGCCCAGGGTACAGGGCTTGGTTTGCATATTTGCAAGCTGATAGCTAAGGGATTGCACGGAAAAGTATGGGTGGAATCTGAGTATAAAAAAGGTTCAAAATTTTTGTTTTCGCTCCCATTTGACAAGTAAATTATCTGTGAAAAAAAGAGACAAAAATTAATGAAACTAAAGACGTGCAAATATTTCTTGATAATTGTTGCTGCGGTATCTGTAACAATTATTTCATCCGTTTGCACGGGGCAAAATTATCATAACAGGCATGCTCGCTATTCAGTCTCACTACCTGTAAATCAAAGGATAAGACTTAAAGATTCTCTTGTAAAAATTCTTAATTCATCCACAATTGCAAAAGATAATTCATCAGCTGCATATAAGCGGAAAGTCAATTTGCTTTTAAATATCTGCGATTTGTCTGTTGATGATTCTTCAATGTTTGCCTACGCCGATAAGTTATACAATATGGCCTCTAAGCAACATGATTTGAATGGCCAGATAGATGCTCTTGTAATTCTTTGTACTGACGAACAGCCAGAACTTCAAAGGTATCTTAACGTTGCATTAAGGCTCCCAAAGAATAACCGTTCCAGGGAAATATCTGAATTGTTCCGTTATAGGATACTGATTAACAGCAAGGAAGCGGCAACTGACAATTCAAGAACTAAGCTTATAAAGGAGCTTATAAAGAAGTATTCTCAAAATGTATATTCCAACGATTATGAAAGGGTTGGAGACTTGCTTGTCCTTTGCAAACTTATTTCTCTCTCTACCAGAGGTGAACTTTATTCTAAGTATATAGCTTATGCTGATAAGGCGATAAAGGCGCTGCCTCCTAACGGAGGAAATATTCTTTCTCTTTTTTATTACACTCAGAGCGCAACTTTCTACGCCAGCCATGATATGCAAAAAGAGGCTTTGGCTGCAGATATGCAACTATTGAAGATTTACAACATTTTAGAGGCTTCTTATAAAAGTCAAGGTAGAGCCTATCTAACTATGAATCAGTACCGTTACCTATGCTACAGGCGATTGCTTACATACAGCAGGGTACTGTCGGGAAAACAATTAGACATGGTTTTTAAAACATTAAAAGAGCTGGCCGCCGCAGATCCAGTTCTCTATAATGACCTGTATGCCAGCAACTCCATTGGACTTGCAAGATATTATTACGGAAAGAAAGAGTATAAAAAAGCAATTCCGTATTTGGATGCTGCAATTAAATCTAATGCTGATTCTTTACAGTGGAGAATGCCTGAGACCTTGAAAATGAGAGTGAAGGCGGGTGTTGCTCTGAATGATACAACTAACTTGCATGAATCTCTTGTGAGGTATGCAAATTATCTTAAAAAGAGCAAAGAGGCTGGAATTACAGAGAAGGAGGCGGAACTTGAAGTCCTGTATGATTTGAGTCACATGAGAGAAAGGGCTAATAACAGATTGCTGTTCCTGATAATTATGTCAGTTGTTATTCTGGTTCTTGCTATTGCTGTGGTATTCAGATTGCTAATGCGTTCCAGAAGAATGAAATCTTCTCTTAAATCGGCCCAGCAAAAATTGCAGGAAGAGAAGAAGATAATTTCCTCCACCATGGTTGATTTAATGAAGGCGGAAGACTTAGCCAACAAGGCCAATAATCTAAAAACCATGTTCTTGCAGAATATGAGCCATGAGGTAAGGACTCCGCTTAATTCTATAATAGGTTTTTCTCAGTTGCTTGCCTCTTCCGGAAAAGAGATGAGTCCTTCTGATGCAGCTGCTTACGTAGATTTAATATCCAAAAACAGCAACCTTCTTATTACCATTATCAGCGATGTGCTAGATATTTCCACTATAGAGACAGGGGAAATGAAGTTTATCCCGACAGATTTTTCTGCTAATGAAATATGTACCGCATCTATTAAGAGCGTAGAGAAAAATGTAAGACCAGGGGTAAGTATATCTTTCTGCAAACATGAGAATGACGTTAAAATGTTTGCTGATATCCAGAGGGTTCAGCAGGTGATTCTTAATTATTTAACTAATGCCTGCAAGTTCACGGAGAAAGGTTCTATAGTTCTGGATTATTTTACTGATAATGATAAGATTACGTTCTCTGTAACTGATACAGGCATTGGAATTCCCGAGGACAAAATGGACCTAATTTTTAACCGTTTTGAGAAGTTAAATACTTTTTCACAGGGAACCGGCCTGGGACTTAATATTTGCCGGCTGATTGCTAATAAGCTGAAAGGCAAAGCGTTTATTGATAAGAATTATAGAGGCGGGTCAAGATTCTTGTTTGAGATACCAATAAAAGAATCTTCTATAGATGATGATAAAACCCGATAATGAGTAATTTTAAAAGACATATTGTTATGGCTTGCGCCGCGGTGCTGATGCTTCTTTCAGCAACGCAGGCCTACTGTATCAAACCGCCTCAAAAAATTGCAGATGAAGGACTTTTAGGTAATTCAATTGGTAATAAGAGTACTAGAGATAGTCTTATTGCAAAGTATAGAAGCGGCAAGTTGTCTTATTCAGAGAGAGTTAAGCTGATTTTGGATATTTATGATTTATCAGTTTCAGACCCTGCAAGATTCAGCGCTGCAAAAGAGATGTTCAATCTTGCTAAGAGCAAGAATGATATACCTCTTCAGCTTGCTGCAATGAGGTACCTGGAGAATAATTATCAAGAGCAGTCTGCAATGGTTCCGTATTTTGATTATTGCAGGAAACTTGCTCCGTCAAATAATCAGAAGGAGACATTCCAGTATTTGAGATATGGCATTGCAGTTCAAGGAATTAACAGGTATGATGACAAGGCTGCGGCCAAGATTCTCCATGTTTTGATAAAAGAATATTCAGAAAGGAAGAAATCTGACATTTATAGCAGAACAGGGGATTTGCTGATTCTTTGTAAGTTCTTGTCTAAATCTTCTGCGGGCAAGTTGTATGCAGATTATTTAAAGACGCTCGGAAAATTGATAGAAAAACTTCCTGATGACGGAAGAGCTGTTTTGCCAGGTACGTATTACAGCATGGCGATTTCATTCTATATAGACCAGGATATGTTGGAGGATGCGTATGCCGTAAATAACGCAATGCTCTCATATTATGACGGCTTGGAGAGAGAATATAAAGCTCAGGGGAGAAAATATATTTCATTTGATACTTACAGGTACATCCATTACAGGAGGGAATTATCAATGAGCCGAATCCTTTCCAAGAATCAAATTGAACTGGATTACTCCAAGATGAAAGAGCTTGCCGATAAAAATAAAGAGATATATTATGATTTTAGTTCAGCTTCTTCTCCTGCAAAAATAAATTATTACATGGCTGTTAAAGATTATGCAAAGGCAATTCCTTTTTTGGATGCGGCGCTGGATTCAAATGCTGATTCTTTAAAGTGGATGCTTTCTGACTGTCTGAAAAACAGGATAATAGCTGGTAATGCTATAAAAGACAATAATATGGATAAGTACTTGTTTATGTACATAGGCAGGCTGGAGGTGGAGCTCTCATCTGACATAGAAGGCAAAACGAAAGAGCTGCAAACCATGTATGATTTAAATTCATTTAAACAGAAATCTACATATAGGAATTTAACAATTGCTTCCGCAGTATTTTTCTTCCTTCTTGCGCTCTTCTTTATTATGCTAAAACTTTTGAACTCATCCAGAAAGATGGAGGTTTCGCTTAAGAAATCCAGCGTTCAGCTAGAAGAGGAGAAGAGGATTCTATCTGAAGCAATGGATAAAATAAGAGATGCAAAGGAACAGGCAGAAAGTGCTAATAATCTTAAAACAAGGTTCTTAAAGAACATGAAGCAGGATATCAGGAAACCTTTGGATTCTATTGTAAAATTCTCTCAGCTGCTTATTGCGGAGAGAGGTACCATGGATGAAAAAGAGGCGGCAAGATATGTGGACGAAATTGTAAATAATGGCCGCTTACTACTGAAAATTGTTGGTGATGTGTTGGAGTCTGCTAGAAAAAACGCAAATGAAATCAAGTAAAACTCATATATAATGGCAGCAAATTTTTATAAGAATATGTATAGAGGATTAGTGATTTTTGTGCTATCTACATTGCTGTTGCCGTCTGCTATTTATGCTCAGAAACAAGCAGCTAAGGCTCCTACGCGAATATCTGACTCTAGAAGGATAGAAATCAGCGATAGTCTTCAAAACGTTTTGAAGCATAATAAGCTTTCATATAAAAATAAGGTCCATGTTCTTTTGGATTTGATGGACCTTGCAACAACTGATTCTATCAGCGAATGTTATGCCGATAAGCTGTTCTGGGATGCAGTAAAACATAAAGACTATCCTCTGGTTAATGAAGCTGTCGGAAATGTTGCCAGCGATATGCGCTTTAATACAATTGATTATTATAATACTCTTTTAAAACTTCCTAAGAATAATTATACAAAAGAAGCATTGCAATTTACTCGTTTTTACCTGGTTAGCCAAAGCATGACCATATACAACAGTAAAAAAATTTCGCAAATGCTGCATGCTTCTATTGAGAAGCAAAAAAGCAGTGAACATGCCGATATCTATGAAAGGGTTGGAGATTTATTTGTGCTTTGCGCTTTCATGGGAAATTCCTCTAAAGGCAAAGTGTATGCGGATTATCTATCAAAATTAAATGCTCTTGTTAAGCAATTGCCTTCTAATTCTCGCACGCTTTTGTCAAATTTATACTACGTAATGGCTGTTACTTATTACTTAAAGCAAGATATGCAGAAAGAGGCGTATGCTGCTAATAATGAGTTGCTGAAGATATTAGATGAGCTGGATAAAAAACATGCGGTTCAAGGGAGAATATATAGGAACATGGACGCATTTAGGTATGTATGCTATAGAAGGATGTTTCAGATGCCTGACGTACTTAACAGAGCTCAGATAGATGAGGCGTATGCAAAGATGAAGGCGTTAACGGATGGCAATGCTGAATTATATGAAGATATGTTCTCTGATGATTCTCCAGCTCAGATTAGATATTATATGGCAATAAAAGATTACAAAAGAGCAACGCCATATTTAAATACTGCATTAAAAGATAGCGCAGCTTCATATAGATGGTTTCAAAAGGAGGCCCTTAAAGATAAAATTATTGCCGGCAGAGCATTAAAAGATAAGGATTTGCAGCCATATCTGGAAAAATATATAGATCAGCTTGAGCAGGATAAAGAAATAAATTTTGAAGCAAAGACTAAGGAACTTCAATTGGTTTATGATTCAAATGCCATTGAGCAAAAATCTATAAGACGCACGCTGCTAATCACTAGCGGCTTTTTGCTATTAGTTGTGGTTTTATTGATTTTGACAGTCCGCCTTCTTTTGCGCGCCAAGAAAGATGAGAAAGAACTGGTGGTTGCAAAAGATGCTGCTAACAGCGCTAATAAGATGAAAACCATGTTCTTGCAGAATATGAGCCATGAGATAAGGACCCCGCTGAATGCTATAATCGGTTTTTCTCAGCTTCTTTCTGAAAATCAAGGAACATTGTCTGCAAAAGACTCAAGTCAATATGTTGATATGATAAATAAAAACGGAGATTTGCTTCTTACATTAGTTGGTGATGTTCTGGATATTGCAAGCATGGAAAGCGGAGAGATGAAGTATAAATTTGCTTCATTTTCCGTGAACTCTGTCTGCAGCATGGCTGTTGATTCTGTTAAGAAAAATTGCCAGAGCGGAGTTCAGATGATTTTTAAATCCCACACCCAAGATGTCTCTATAGTGTCTGATTTCCAGAGAGTTGAACAGGTGCTGATTAATTATCTTACTAATGCTTGCAAGTTTACAAAGTCAGGCTCTATTGTATTGGATTATAAAACAGACCACGTCTCAGGTTATATAACTTTCTCTGTAACAGATACCGGCATTGGTATTCCGGAAGACAAGATGGATGAAGTGTTCAATCGTTTTGAGAAATTAAATAAGTTTTCTCAAGGCACCGGTCTTGGACTCCATATATGCAAACTGATTGCCAGGGGATTGCATGGCACAGCATCAGTTGACAAAAATTATAAGAGCGGGTCCAGATTTATTTTTAGAATCCCGATGGTTTAATTTTAAAGTTTGTTTATGAAGTTTTTGAATGTCGCCCCTAAAGTATTTATTGTCACCTCATTCTTATTGTTTCTGTTGTCAATCACCCCGGTTTCTATTGGTGCACAGAGTGCTGCGCATGTCAGAATTGATAGGGAGGCAATAAGAGACAGCTTGCTGCGTGTCTATAACCGTGCCGGCAAAATGCCTTACAAGCAGAAAATAAAAATTGCGCTTGATATATATGATTTAGCTGATAATGATTCACTTAGAGGTATCATTGCAAAAGACATGTACAGGCTTTCCAAAGAGAATAATGACTATCATATTCAGATAGAATCTATCAAAGACATTGAGCAGCTGGAGGATCCTACAAAGTTTGATTGTCTGGAACTTATAGAAAAAGTTCCTGCATCAGACGAACAAAAAGATGTAAAACAATTTATAAGGTACAGGGAGAACGCAAAGGTTAATGACTATACAAATGAAAAGGTAAAAGCCGCGCATATAAGCAATTTAATCAAAGTATATGAAGAGGGCAGAGGAGGGGATATCTATCAAAAATGCGGCGATTTGCTAATTCTTTGCTATAACCTTTCATATTATTCAAAGGGTGATTTATACGGGAGATATTTGAAGGACCTTGGAAAAATGATAGATAAGCTGCCGCGATATTCCGGAGTTAGTTTAATTTCAAATACATATTATTCTGTTGCAGCACTTTACTATTTTAAGCAAAAGCAAAATAAAGAGGCGCTTGCTGCTGATTTAAACCTTCTTAAGCTGGAAGATAACATGGAAGCATACTACAAATCTGTGGGGAGAATTTATAAGAACATGGACCGCTTCAGGTATGTCAGTTATAGAAGAATGTTAACTTATTCTAATGTCCTTTCCAGAGGGCAAATTGATGCTATTTTCCAGAAAATAAAGGTTTTAGCTGCAAAACAGGATGATGTCAATGATGATTTTTATAACACTCCTATAGCGAGGTCCCGCTACTATTTTTCTACTAAGCAGTATGATATTCTTATTCCAATTTTGGACAGCGCTCTTAAAAAGAAAATTGCAGATAAGGGTTTTTTAAGAGAGGCATTAAAATACAGGCTGGTTGCAGGAGAAGCTGTCGGGGATAAAAATATGCAAGATTATGCTATTCAGTATGTTGCGTGTCTGGAAGAGATGCAGCAGGAGAACATTGCTGAGAAATCTAAAGAGCTTCAGGTGGTATATGATTTTAACAATCTTAAGCAGGCGGCCACAATGAAGATTCTATATATCTCATTTGCAGCGCTTTTTGTTGTTATTGTTCTTCTAATAATTGCTCTTTACTTTTTGAGGCGGTCAAGAAAATTATCTGTCAGGTTATCTAAAGCAATGCGCAATCTTAATCTGGCAAAGCAGAGAGCAGTTAATGCCAATAAGATGAAGACAGTGTTCTTGCAGAACATGAACCATGAGATAAGGACACCGTTGAACGCAATTAACGGATTTTCCAGACTGATTGTGGAAGAGGGAGATACGCTATCCAAAGAGGAGAAAAATGAATATATGCAGCTTGTTACCAAGAATTCTGATTTGATGCTTTCCATGGTTAGTGATGTCGTAGATGTGGCGGAAATGGAGGCAGGGGAGGTTAAATATAACCTTATGCCAAATAGTCTAAACGACATTTGCAGTTTTGTGGTTTCCAGCGTTAAAAATAGAGCCGCCGAAGGGGTCCAGATGATATTTAACCCTCATCCTGAGGATTTTATCCTTGTCACCGACAGAAACAGATTGGCGCAGGTTCTGATTAACTATTTGACAAACGCATGTAAATTTACTGTAAAGGGAAGTATAACGGTTGAATATAGTCTTGAGCAGCAGGGCTTTGTGACTTTTTCTGTGACGGATACGGGGAGAGATATTCCGGCTGATAAGGCAGATGCTATATTTAGACGCTTTACAAAGTTGGACAGATTTAAACAGGGGAGCGGCCTTGGCTTGCACATTTGTGCTTTGATTGCCAAAGGATTGCATGCGGAAGCTAAATTAGATACTTCTTACCGAGGTGGTGCAAGATTTTTGTTCATTCACCCGATAATTAATAATTAAACTTTCTACCTTTGAGTGCAGAAAGCAACCTATTATGAAAAGATATCATCTGTTTGCGGTTGCAGCAGTATTGCAGTTTCTGTTTTGCATATTTGCTGGTCATGTGAATCTAAATGCACAGGAAAATATTCAGTTTCCGGCATTTAGAAGCAATACAAGAGATAGTCTTGTGCGCATATACAATGATAACCTGCCCTATAAACAAAAAATAAATATTCTCCTTAATATATTGGATTTGTCTGATTCCAATGAGGAGAGGAGGAATACATCATTACAGATTTTAAATCTTGCATCCGAAAATAAAGATGTTGATAACCAATATGTTGCTCTGGCAAATCTTGCAAATGAATTTGAAAAAGAGATGCCAAGATTTTTGGATATGGCAAAGCATCTTCCAGTATCTGATAAGCAGAGAGAGCTTGTGCAATATTTAAGGTATTATGATATGGTTTCATCCATATCTCACGGATTGAATACCGCTGATTTTTCCATAAAGGTAAAAGCGTTTAGAGACAAAATTCAGAATAACAAATTCCCAACGCTTTATGAAAAAACGGGCAACTTGCTGATTCTGTCTTATTTGCTCTCATATACCTCTGCCTCTGAACTTTATTCCCATTATATATATGCTACAAGAGATTTGCTGGGAAAGTTTAAGAATCGTCCAAGCTATTTGCTAAGGAAGATTTATTGTTCCATGTCTTCTAAATTTTATTTTGGAAGCAATATGGAGAATGAAGCGCTGGCATCTGATGTTCAATTGATTAAATTCTGCTCAGACTTTGAAAATATGAAGAAAAAAGAAGGCAGAATTTATTTTACAAGAGACCCTATGAGATACGTCACTCTCTGCAGAATGCTCACCCTTTCTAATGTCCTGTCGAGAGCTCAAATAGATAAAATATACTCTTCTATCAAGGTTATTGCCTCCAGGAATGCAGAAGTTTATTATGATTTCTCCAGTCCCGCGCCTATCTCGAAAATTAGATATTATTTTTTTACTAAACAGTATGACAAGGCGTTGCCGATACTTGATGTAGCTGTAAACAGTCCTGCGGATTCTCTTAATTGGATTAGACAAGAGTGCTTGAATTACAGAATAATAGCAGGTGATTCTCTGCATGATAAGAATATGCTTCCTGCTGCCATGAAGTATTTTTATACCACTCATGATTCAACAAATGTCTATTTTGAGAATACTGCCAGGTCTCTTAGATTCTTGTATGATGTTGAGAGTGACAAGCAAAAAGATACTATTAAATTCCCTTATTTCTCTTTGGCGGCGCTGCTGATAGTCATTCTTTTGCTGGCAATTACATTCCATCTGCTGAAAAACAGCCAGAGACTCTCCCAAAAACTATCGGAGACGCTAAAAAAATTGAATATAGAGAAAGAAAAGGCGGAGCATGCCAACAACATGAAAACAGTCTTTATCCAGAATATGAATCATGAAATTCGTACTCCGTTGAATGGTATTACAGGTTTCTCAAGATTGCTGGCGGAGGATGGGGATGTGCTCTCTTCTGATGAAAGAAAGGAGTATATGTCATTGATAGACAAGAACACAGCTATTCTGCTTGGGATGGTAAATGACATTCTTGATATTTCAGAAATGGAATCCGGCAACATGAAATTTGAGTTAAAGTCATATAGTATAAATGAGATTTGCCAGTTTGCTGTTGCAAGTACTCAAGGTTACGCAAATAAAGGTGTTGAGATTTTGTATAAGCCTCATGCAGAGAATTATATGTTTGTCACCGATAGAAGAAGAACTATTCAGGTTCTTGTGAATTTCCTGACAAATGCATGCAAATTTACAAAGGAAGGGAGCATAACAGTAGACTATCAAATTGAGCCGGACAAGTTTGTCGGCGATTATGCTTTAATCCAAGATACAAAGAATGAGGAAGATAGGGGATTAGAGGATAAGGGAGTTATTTTATTTTCAGTTACAGATACCGGGCGTGATGTTCCTGCGGAGGAGGCGCAAATGATTTTCCGCAGATTTGCACGGCTGGATAAATTTGTTGCGGGCAGCGGAATAGGACTTCATATTTGTGCGTTGATTGCCAAAGGGTTACATGCAGAAGTTAAACTGGATACTTCATACCACGGAGGTGCAAGATTTTTGTTTGCCCATCCTATAAAATAAATGTTGCATAAATTGTAATGCATTGGATAAAGCAAATCATTTAATATGAGATATTCCTTTAAGAAAATATTCATATCCGTACTTGCAACTGTATCGCTTGTCATCTTATTTCCGTGTGTGACAGCTGGTTCGCTTTCTAAAACATCAGACAGTCTTGTGGCGGAGCTTTCCAAGCAGCCGTCGTATTCAAGTAAAGTTAGATTGCTCCACAACCTTATGGATATAACTTCAGATACTGCTCATTACATAAAATATAACCGTTTGTTGTGGAACATTTCATCTGAAAGAAAAGATGAGATAACGGAATTGGAAGCAATTAGGAATCTGATGAATATAGATAAATCAGATACAATAGCCCGCTATATTGTACATGCCGAGAAACTTCCTTCCAGCAATGCACAAAAGGAGGTTGTTACATATCTTAAGTATGTTTACACTATTAAGACCTTTGATTATAAAAGTGATAGGGAAAAATCTGAAATGCTATGCAATTTGATTGAGAGTGCTAAGAAAATAAATATTGATGATGCTGATTTTATATCCTCTAATAAAAAGGGGAAAATATATGAATCTGTCGGGATGCTTTTTAACCTTTGCGCTGCGCTCTCTTATGTCACAACTGATAGTCTGTATGCTGATTATATTGGTGACTTGGGGAAATTAATAAACAAGCTCCCTTCTGACGGACGAGAAGTTCTGCCGGGCGTCTATTATGTACTTGCTGCAAATTTTTATTCCCGCAAAGGAATGTTGGAAAAGTCTTATAATGCTGATTTAAAATTGATTGAAATAGGTTCTAAATTGGAGAATAAATATAAAAAAGAGGGGAGGAAGTTTAGAAAATTGGATTCATATTACTACGTCAGCTATAGAAGGATGCTTATGGATACAACGGTTCTATCCAAAGCTGAGATTGAGGCATTGTTTGTAAAAATAAAAGCATTGGCAGATGGTAATCCAAAAATTGCAGAAGATTTTGATGCTCCATATTCTATCTCATATATAAGATATTATATGGCTACAAAACAATATGAAAAAGCTATTCCATATTTGGATGCAGCTCTAAATAGTAAAAGCAAATCTGAAAAATGGATGTGGCAAGAATGTTTGAGAGACAGAGTTCTGGCAGGGCGCTCTATTCCTAATGATCCGGATTTGTTAAAGTATACCCTTGAGTATCTTGATGCTGTAAAAGCGGAGAGAAGCGAGAGTGTTAAGGAAAAAACTAAAGAGCTGCAGGTTCTATATGACGTTAACAAACTTAAAATTGATAATGCCCGTTCTGATTTGAGGTTCAGCAGGATGGTAATTATAGTAGCAATTGCTTTTCTTGTTATACTTACGATTTTGCTTATTGTCGCTATAAAGGTTCTGGCAAAAACCCGCATTTTAAAAAATAAGGCGGAGAGCGCCAATAAACTGAAGAGTGTATTTCTTCAAAATATGAGTCATGAGATAAGAACTCCTTTAAATGCAATTGTGGGTTTTTCCGATATGCTGGCGGATGAAAATTCTGATTTGGAAAAGGCTGAAAAAACGCAATTCTCCAAACTTATTAAAGAGAATACAGAGATTCTTTTAACAAAAATTAATGATGTTATGGATATCGCCATGATGGAGTCAGGAGATATACAAATCACTAATTCAGAATGTTCTCTTAATTGGCTTTGCGATTATTGCATTTCTTCTGCAAGGAAGCATCCTCAATACGCAAATTCTTGTACAGTTATGTCTTTCTTGCCTCATAATGATGACATTGTTATTCAAACTGATAAACAAAAAATAGTCCGTTTGCTTGATAATTTCCTGACAAACGCTGCAAAGTTTACAAAACAAGGTTCAATAATTTTGGATTATGAGATGCTTATCGGAGGGTGCGAAGGTTATAAATTGCCATCTGAGAGAAAAGTTAATCGTAAGGCAAAGACGCAGGAAGTATCAATTAATTCTGTGCTTAAGGGAGCAGATAAAGGCTTGATATTGTTCTCTGTAACTGATACCGGAGTAGGAGTGCCTCAAGATAAATCTGATGCTATTTTTGAGCGCTTTGAGAAGCTTGATACATTTGAACAGGGGACTGGTTTGGGACTTCACATTTGCCGTCTGATTGCTCATGCGCTTGGTGGTGAAGTCTATTTGGATACTTCATATCATGGCGGTTCTAGATTCTTATTTGCTCTTCCTTTAAAGCAGATTTAAAAGCTCCATAAGAACCCGGCCATTACATTGCGCGGACGTATTCTGTATGAACTGCTTACAGATGTGGAGCCGCTGAATACGGTGTATGCGTATTCTTTCTTGTTGAACAAGTTATATGCGTACAAATTGATGCTCAATGATTTATTGACTTTCCACTGAAGCATAAAATCTTGCAAAAGCATGTCTTTTGTCCGCTTGCCTTTTTCTGATGAATTTATTGTTGAATTTGCTCCACCCAGTTCCGTATGATAATGTTCAGTTACAAGTTGGAATGTTACATGTTTTCCCACAACAAAATTCAAATCCAGTTTTTGGCTATAGCTGTTGTGAGAAGTGGTTTTCCGGTCTGCAAATTTTAATGTAGAGTGTTGATAATTAAGCGTATATTCTGTATTAAGCCAGCTTGAAAAATGGAATGTTAAGTGCGGGCTAATGGAGAGTGTGCTGCTAATATATTTGATTTTGTTTGCGGCTGTTGAGATACCCTGAACTCCTGATGATGAAGCAGCAATGCTTTGCATTAAATTATAATTGAAGCGAGTATAACTTGCGTCTAATTTAATTGGACCTCCAAGAGCATCAATATTTTTAGTTATCCCGCCATATAAAAAGTCTGCTGTTGTGTTGTGGCTCTCTTTATAGTATGAACTTATAATATATTCATTATCAAATTGCTGAGAAGATAAATATGGATTTTTGTTCCATGTCCTGGCTGCTCCTGCGTTAAAGAAAAGTCCATTTAGCGGGTCTTTGTAATTAACGGAAACAGAAATGCTTTTAGACTTAGATTGAGCAAAATCATTTATACCGCACGATATATTTCTGTAGCCGGACATAATGCCGCCTGTATATATATTGTCCACATCTGTCGCATCTTTCCCAATTGAGGCGGATGCGGAGAGCATGAATTTTCCTGTAAGGTACCATGTAAAATATATTTCTGGCTTGTAGGTTATCATGCCTGAATTTTTATCCTCTAAATTTCTCCATTTTGCGTTTTCTCGCTCTAACTTTTTATCTGCCTGGCGGATAAAAGAGTAATAATAACCTGTCGGAATCTGAAACTCTATTCTAATTGACGATGTCTTATATGTCAGCGACGGCTTTACATAACAGCCTAAATATCCTGTGGTCAAGTTATTAACCATTATTAGAGATGTGTCTTTTACCCCTTGCAGATTTGTCTTTAAGGATTTCCAAAGCGCTTCTGCACCGCAAGAAAAGTCATACACAAAAGCTCCAACGTTTCCGCTAAAAGCTATGTTATTGTTTGTGTATAAAGCTTTTGTGTTGATTGTCTGATGCTGAAGCAGGCTGTCTGCTGCTACCGCTGATGATGATGATGATGACGATGTTGATGTTGATGTTGATGTTGTTGTGCTGATTGCTGCTGATAATGCTGTAGCAGACGCAATTGCTGATGTATCTCTGTTCACTTGAAGATTCTGATTCTGAGTTATGTATTTAATTACGGAAGCTATTGTGAATGTCTTGCTGTTATCAGCATTTTTAATGTACTTTAAATTGTTTTGGAAACTATTCAGCGGCGTCCATGCATTTTGCCTGTTGGGATAAGTACCTGCTGTGTAAGTTTTTGCATCTTGCCAAGCAAGTCCTGCCTTAAGGCCTTCATACATATAAAACTTATCAGTATTTGCTTTCAAATGCATCTTGATGTCTGCCTTATGGGTGTACGCTTTTGCTGCTTCAAAAGTATTGTCATTTATTGAGCTGTCTTTTAGGTAGTACTTTGTATTGCCTGTATATAAAGATGTTAGACGGTCATAATAATAATCCAGATGAACATTGAATGTGTAATCATCACTAAGCTTTTTTGAATTGTCAAATGACATTAGAGCAGAGCGGTTGAATCTTGTTCTTCTGCTGTCCAGCGGTGCAGCGGTTGTTCCTGCAGAGAACCATGTTTCTGCTTTGTAATCCTTTGAGTCTGCTGCCTCATAATCTTCTATTGTAAAGCTCTCTAAATCAGATGAAAAATCTTTGCCTGTGTTATCTGTTTTTGCAGAAATCATTGTCTGATTTTTTTTCCCCATCCTCATTAGGAAGGCGTTCCCATTATATAGTATAGATCTATTATCTACTTTATCAGCTTTGCTGGCTTCAGTATATGAGCTGTTTGCATATCCTCCTGCTCCCGACTGATTCCCGGCCCATCTGGCTTTGGCCGATTCTTTTAATTTTAAATTGATTGCTGCTTTATCGCTGAATACCTTGTTTTTAAGCGACTTTATTGGCTGATGATGCTCCAGTACTTCAACCTTTTGCACATCTTCCGGTTTTATATTGTTGGTAGCCAGACCATATCGGTCACTTACCATGTCATTTCCGTCTATGTAAAATTTATTTATGGGTTCTCCGTTGTAGTAAATTTCTCCGTCCTTTTTAATCTCAATGCCCGGCATTTTCTTTATTACATCCCCAATATTCTTGTCCTGCGCCTCTGCGTAACTTGCTACATTGTAGGCAAGTGTATCTCCCCTTAATGTAAGTTTAGGGGCCTTTACATAGACTTCTTTTAGGTTAGTGGACTCCATGTTCATCAGAATAATGAGCTTGCCGGCAGATGCCATTACAGAGACTTTTTTGTAGCTCATCATGGAAAATTCCAGTTTCACGGGATTCTGGATGCTCATTGCAAAATCTCCTGCTTTGTTAGTTGTAGTGTATTTGATAATTTTACCTCTGCCATCCAATGCCGTAACAATAACACCTGAAAGCGGCTGTCCATCAGCCTTATCTGCTACATGTCCGCTGTATATTTGCGCAGCCGCTTTTCCGGTTGTTATCAACAAAAACAACACTACTAAAAATATGTTTAAGCCTATGTACTTCATCTATGTCATGATTATTTTACAAGTTCATTTACAGAAGTTGAGCGAGTGCGTTTCGTACGAGTAAGCCAGAGCGAAACCTGTAAATGAACTTGTAAATGGAATTATAAGTGTGCTTTTATTGGAATTACAAGAGTACTTGTAAATGCAATGCAATTACTTCAGTTCAAGTTGATTGTACTGCAAATTCCTGAACTGGCTCATATCAGAAGGAGAACCATCCGGATTAGTAATGGTCATTTTGATATTGGAGTTAGTTGACATGTAGTCTATTGGAGCCTTTTGATACTTTATCTCCTGCTGATTGAACTTTTCTCTATTTGTGCTGATGTATTTAGCGTCTTTATAAGTTATTGGGTGCGAGCATTTTCTAAGTCCTGTGGCTTCATAACTGATGATTCTGGAATCATCTTTTACAGAGAGAATCAGGCCAGGGAGACCGCGGAACTTCCATGGACCCGATGAGGACGGAATCTCATTTGTGTACCATGCTTCATAGTTTCTACCTCTGAATGTGCATGTTGCACGGTTACAGCTATAACCGATTACTTCCTTTGTTTCCGGCTGCAGCATCCAATCTATTTCCGGTTCAGGTTCTGTGTATAAAAATGAGTCCATCAAAATATTGTCTGTATATGTGAGTTTGCCGTCGGGATAATTATGATAGATGTTAAAAGTTACACCGCCATTGAACTTCTCCAAGTTTGCCATAATCTGGTCAGCTGGAGTTACTTCTATAAGGGAGTCTTTTTGGAACGTCTTGTATGAGAAGCATTTGGAAATATTTTTGCCAACCTGAAGCAGCAATAAATCTTCAAAATTTTCCTTATCATGAAACTTCTTTTTCAACGGATCATCTGGGTTTTTAAACCAGAACATTTTGTATGTGACTTCAAATGTGGTAGTGTCAATTGTTTTGATGTCTTTCTTTGAAGCTCCTTTGGTTGAGGTAGAAACTCCGTTTTTATTGAATGTAATTACGGTTTGGGCGTTTATTGTGCTGCATTCTAAGGTTGCAACTGCAATAATGGCGATTGAAAATGCTTTAGATATTTTTCCCATGATAGATTTTTATTTGGTTTATCAACGTTGCAAAAGTGGGTTATAATCAAATACGCGTGTGTTAATGGATGCTTAAGAAGTGTTAAATAGTGTTAAAAGAGAATTTTGTGCACCCTTAATTCCTACATTTGCAGTGCAATACAAGCCCTGTTTAATTAACGGGCTTTATTGACTGGCTGAAAGTAAATTATGAAAAGTGCTGGCATAAATAAAAAATCTTACAAGAGGGTGATTTGGTGGGTAATATCCTGCCTGTTGCTGTTGGCTGCGCTGCAGACTTGGAGCCTTATTAGCATCTATCGCGAGCGAAATGCAGAATTTGACAAAGCCGTTATATCTGCAATGAACCGCGCTGCATATGAGGAGGTTACGACATTTGCATCTGCCAACAAAAAATCTCTTGCTACCATAGAGAATAAAACTGTTATTGAGTCTTCTGAAATCCCTAGAAGCTTGAAACCAAGTTCAATACAGGCAATAACAGTCAAGAAATCAAGTGTTAATGACTCTGTGGATTTAACCAAGATTTATATAGACACTAAAATAGGTACCAAAAAAGATTCTGCCCGTCATTCTACTAAACAAACTTTTAAAACCACATTTGTCTCCTATGGAGGCAACAAACTTGTGTATAATTTGCACAGGTATGATTCTCTGCTTCAGATACATTTGCTTGCCAATAATATATCTTTGCCTAGCAAGGTGGACATTGTTAAGAAAAACATTGATTCTCACAACCTTAAACAAATTAGTAAGAGGAAAAGTGGTGCTGTGCAGGAGATTTCAATCAGTCATGATTCTACTATAATCGATAATAAATCAGATAGTTCTGTGGTTTTGCATAATCCGCGGGCTTATTCAATCAGCGTATATAATGGACATGGTCTCTATTTCCGCGTCAGAATTGATAATCCTAACAGAGTGTTATTTAAAGAGTTGCGGTGGATAATTTTGACAACGCTGCTAATTCTTCTCCTTGTGGCTTTCATTTTTGTTTATCTGTTGCGTACAATTTTCAGACAGAAAACATTAGAGAAGATGAGGATTGATTTTACTCACAATATTACTCATGAACTCAAGACTCCAATCTCTGTAGCGTATGCCGCAAATGACGCTTTGGAAAACTTCGGGGCTGCTGATGATGAGAAGAAACGTGCTAAATATCTGGAGATTATACGTGAACAGCTCAAGTCACTTTCTGGGATGGTAGAGAGAATCCTCTCTGCATCACGTGATGAAGTAGGTGGCTTGCATCTTACTAAAGAGAAGATAGATTTATACGATTTTTTGCAGGATGTGGTTGAGCCATATAGAAGTGAGAACGTGCAGCTGGATGTATCTGTTGAGCCGGATAATTTGTTGCTTGTCGCCGACAGGTTCCATCTTGAGCATGTTTTTGATAATCTGATAGATAATTCTATTAAATATTCAAGCAATGATGCAAATTCGCCTCTCAGTGGATGTGGTTCTGCAAAAACAATAGAAATTAAAATCGCAGCCTGTCGGGAGGAAAAAATAATAATAAAATTTACTGACAACGGGATGGGAATTCCTGCTGCGGCTCTGCCTCATATCTTTGAGAAATATTATAGGGTGACTAATGGTAACTTGTACACTGCCAAGGGATTTGGGCTAGGGCTTTATTATGTTAAGATGGTGGTTGAAGCGCACGGCGGGACTATTTCTGTGACCAGCAAGGTGGGGAAGGGGACATCATTTGTAATTTTATTGCCGCTGTAAATATGTCTGAAAATAAAATTAAAATATTGCTTGTTGAAGACGAATATACTCTTGCTGAGATAATTGCAGATACTCTTGGAGAGAAAGGGTTTGATGTGAAGATTGCGCATAACGGGGTTGAAGCGCTTAAAGACATGGCTTTTCTTCCTGATGTGGTTGTTACGGATATTATGATGCCGCAGATGGATGGGCTCACTTTTGTAAAAGAGCTGCGCAAAACGCATCCTGCACTGCCGGTCCTGTTCCTGTCAGCCCGTACAACTGCAGAAGACGTTGTGGAGGGGTTTGAAACCGGCGGCAATGATTATCTGCGCAAACCTTTTGCAATGAGCGAGTTAATTATAAGAATCAAATCTTTGATTGCCCGTTCAGGCGGAACAATCGTAAAAGAGTTTAAGATTGGCAAGTTTACATTTAATGTTGAACGTATGACTTTAAAGCTCACGACAGATAGTAGTTCCTTCTGCATCAGCATCAGACTCTTACATGGTACAGTTATCAACCCGTGAAAGTCAGGTACTTGCAATGTTGTGCGCTAAGATGGGAAATGTGGTGACCAGTAAAGATATTCTTATGAATCTATGGGGAGATGACAGTTTCTTTAACTCCCGCAGTTTGCAAGTTTACATCACAAAGCTCCGCAAGCATTTAGAATCAGATAGTTCCATCACTCTCTCAAATATTAGAGGAGTAGGGTACAAATTATTTGTTTTGTAATCATAGCCGTGTTATTGCGCAAATAGTGCGTCATTGAATTTTCATTAACTTTGTAACAAATGAATTACAAAGTATTGAAAGAATCACAACGTAACAACAAACTACAAGGTATTGAAAAAATCACAACGTAACAACAAATTGCAAAATAATGAATCATATAGAACATCATAAAGTTTTTCTTATTGCCGGCAGCGAGCCGCTTGGTAGTGCCGGTATTCAAGCTGATATTAAGTCAGTTACGGCTTGCGGAGGATATGCCGCAGGCGCCCTTACTTGTATTGTGAATGAGGATACCAGGGAGGTTAAGGGTATTATAAGCATACCAGTGGAAATGGTTGAGGGCCAGTGCCGTTCATTTTTGGGAGATGTCGGGGCTGATTGCATAAAGACCGGAATGCTTTATTCCCGTGATGTAATACATGCTGTGGCTCAGATACTTAATGACTTTAGTTCTGTGCCTTGTGTTGTTGATCCGGTAATGGTCTCTACCGCAGGGGCGCGACTTCTTAAGGATGATGCCATTGAATGCTATAAAAATGAGCTATTTGCGCACGCTACTATTATAACGCCAAACCGTCGTGAGGCAGAAGTATTGCTTGGACGCCCTATGAATCCGCGCAATATGAAGGCTGATTTGCGTGCTTTGTGTATTAATGGCAATGCGGTGATTGTTAAGTCAATAGGGGAAGCAGACTCTGCCGGCTGTTCTGGCAGTTCTGTTGCTGGCATTTCCAGATCTGCAGCAAATGCAAGTGGCAGTGTTGCTTATGGAGCTGCCGCCGGCTCTGCTTGTGAAGGCGGAGTGCTTAAAGATTATTTTTATGACCCGGCGACAGACCGCATGCGCATCTTCTCAAAGAAATATATTAAGACAAATAACCGCAACGGTACAGGTGATACATTGGCCTCAGCGATAGCTACTTACTTGGCTCGTGGCTTCAAACTGGCAGATGCTGTCGCATATTCGGAAAAATTCATTCAGAAGGCAATTGCCGCCGGCGCCAACTATGATTTTGGTTCCGGTTTTGGCGGCACTCAGCCGTTCTTCCGTGATGTTGCCCGCTACGAACGGGAGTTTGAAAAGTACAGTTCTATGAAATAAAAAAGGCAGAGCCTTTTTGAACTCTGCCTTTTCATGCTTTCTGTCATACTTTTTCTTTGACTTGTGCACTGCGCTAATTCTCACTAGTTTGCCGTGCACATCTATCTCTTCCTGCCGGCTTGCCCGCCGGTTGGCTTTGAGATAATCCTTCTGTGTTATGCGTAGAGTTTTCATACTGTGATACATTTATCGTGTGGCAAATGTAAATAAATAATTTTTTGAGGTATAATTTTTGCTGAGAAAAGAATTATAACGCTATAAAATGTCATGAAACAAATTATCTTAATTATTGCTGCTGAATTATTGAGCTTTACAAGTTGTTATGCTATAATACCTGATACTGTATATATTAGAAGGCCAGAACAATTAGGGCTCGTATATAGGGATTTGAATGTTGTTACAAAGGATAATTACAAAATTAAAACATGGTTTTTCCCTGCTCAGTATAAAGATACTACGGAACATGAAAATACTTCAGATGGTGCAGGCATAACGTTAAATAAAGTTATGAGAGAATCAAAGCGTCCAACCATAATAATTTGTGATGGCGATGCTGGCAATATGTCTTACTTTCCTTTGCATTTAGCTCTTGGATGGACTTCTATGGGGTTCAATGTTGTGGCTTTTGATTGGCGTGGATTTGGGGAGAGTTCCAGCTTCCCCATGAATCATAATTACATGTGTTATACGGAAATGCTTGAGGATTACCGTGCTGTTGTTGAAGAAGTGTATAGACAGAAAGATGTAAAGAAAAACGCTATCGTAGTTATGGGCTGGTCTACAGGATCATATCTATCTATGATTACAGCCTATAACAGTAAGAAAGTTAGTGCTTTTATAGGTCGCTCGCTACCGACAGATTTTAAGGATTGCATTCCGCTTGTGATGAAAAAGAAGGGAAAAAACTTAGATCAGTTGTTGATTCCCAAAGATTTTCCTGTATCTCAAATGCCTGTCTGCATTGCATCAAAATTTAATAAACCTATATTTTTGATTGTTGGTGAAAATGATACTCGTACACCGGTTTGGATGAGTCAAAAAGTCCTTAGTCTTCTACCGCCAAAAACTCACCATGAATTGATGATTGTAAAAAATGCAGCGCATGGCGGAGGAGATGATCCTATGTTGATTGCATTTGATGAATTTCTAACAAGAACTGCTGTATTTTTGGAGCAAAATTTATAGCTATTATATTGTCGCTCAGAATAATAATGTTACAAATTATAACGCAGTTACTTTATAAGTTATGGCGATATTTTTTTTCTTTTGTAGTTTTGTGGCAGCTCATGCGTCTAACGGAGTGTAAACATTTTTGATGAGCATTTTTTAATGCATGCTTGCAACTTTTAATGTAAGTTTTAGCATTTTTTAATGCAAGCTTTAACAACTTGATGTAAAACTTATGAATAGTTTAGAGAGACAATTTGCGCAAACTGTCAAAGAGAACAAGAGCACCATATACACTGTATGTTTCATGTTCTCAAAGGATTCCACAGAAGTGGATGATATGTTCCAGGAGGTGCTTATAAACCTTTGGCGCGGCTATGAAAAATTCCGCGGAGAAAGTTCTGTCGGGACCTGGATATGGAAAGTCAGCCTCAATACCTGTATTACTCACGACAGAAAAAAGCGGCACCGGCTTAGTACGGTTCCTCTTGATATGAACATCAATTTATATGAGGATACAGATAGTAATTCAAAGCAAATCAGAATATTATACAACCGAATTTCTAAACTTGGTCCGTTAGATAGGGCGATTGTTCTGCTCTGGCTGGATAATATGAGCTATGATGATATTGCTGCTATTATGGGAATGTCCGTTAAAAATGTTTCAGTAAAACTTGTACGTATTAAAGAACAATTAAAAAACATGAACAATGGAAACGAATAATTTTAACGGAAATATGGTTGCGAATAATGATTTTGAGAGCTTGGAGCAGATGAAACAGCAGATGGTAATGCTTAAGGAAAAGCTTGATCACCAGAATGTTGTGAATGAAAAGCTGATTCTAAAATCTGTGAAGTATAAGAATGATTATATTCAAAAAAGTAATCTAAGGTTTGCAATTTTAGGTATTTGTGCGATTCCTCTGTGCGGGTATGCATTTAGCAACATTGGCATGTACTGGTGGTTCATTGCGTATACAATGGTTATGCTTATATGGAGCGTGAGCCAGGTGATTATCAATAGAGTAAAGTACAATGCGGCAAAGTACATTGATGATGATTTGGTAAAGTGTCTTAACCAAATGATAAAAGCCAAGTTGGCTTTTTCTAGAAAACTTAAGATTGGTATTTGCGCCATTTCTGTTTTCATGCTTTTGTTCTACTTGAATGTATATCTGATTCTTGCAACTAATGGAACAGCCACATTTTCTACTGGAACAGGAACAATGGACAAGTGGTATTACATTGGCCTTGCCATAGGCGGTACTGTTGGTGCAATAATTGGAGCTGCTATTGGATTTACAAATAACGCAAAACAGCGCAGGTATGTAGATGAGATTATTGCAGAGTTGAAGGGGTTACAGTAGTGTTAATGCCACTACAATTATAAAAAACAGGCCATCAAAAATGATAGCCTGTCTTTTGTAATAACAATATGTTGCAGTCGCAACATGCTGTAATCTAACCTTCTGTAATCGTAACTTGCTGTAAACCAACGCTGTTATGCTCCGTGGAACATGTATTCTTTTTGGATGTCCAATGTTAGACGTGTGAAGATTTCTTCTATTAAACTTTCCGCTACGCTCTCGGCTTTGTTAAGGATGCTATCAGAGAATTGTTGAAGCATTTCGTTTGCTTTGATTGGCTCATTCTTATAGAGTTTAAGGTATTCTTTCTCCATCTCTTTTTGTCTTTGGTCATTCTCGGCTTCCAACTTTGCGTAGGCCTCTTTGATGATAGGGGCGTAAGCGTTATAGTTGACCATGCCAAGTGTCATAACCTTGCGGAATTTCCAATATGCTGATTGGTTATCTGAGTGTGAGTTGCCCATTTTGTATGTGGCAGGATATGATTTAACTCCTTGATAAAGAGGTAAAAATACTCCAAGGTCAGACATTCCCATTGCTACGTAAGAGACACATCCGATTTCTTTAGGAAGGTTAGGACGTACTTGCAGCAAATGTGTCTGCGTTGTACGGAATATTCCTACCGGACGATATGGTTCTTTTCCGTTGGAATGAAGATATGGGTCATGCTCTGTGTTATCATAGTGATATCTGAATGCTTTGCGGAAATCGCTGATTGTCATCGGCTTTTCTGCAATTGTATATATGGGGAAAGTGTTTTTTGTAACATCATTTTTGATTGATGGAGAAAACATTTTCTGCAACCCCCAAACACGCGGATAGTTGTACGTTGTATCAAGTTTCTCATCGCGAGTATAAGCTTCATGAAAATCAAATTTTCCATTGGCAGGATTCCACAGCTTGTTCTTTTTTGCAAACTCTATAAGATCCTTGGAAGCAATGAAATTCTCTTTGTCCTTAGGATCATAGTCCCTGTAACGGCTTTGATTTCCCGTCACAAAATATCTGTCGCGAGGCATCTTACAAGCCAAATAACGGTGTCCGCCCGCATTCTCCAAATACCATATTTCTTTCTTGTCTATGAAGCCTATTCCAAACCCCTCTGCAGAACCGTATTTTTCTATGAGCATGCCAAGACGCTCTACTCCCTCACGCGCAGAGTGAATATAAGGCAATACTATATTGTACGTGCAATTCTCTGCTAATCCGTCAGTTACATAAGGATCAACATTAAGCGCCTTTTGGCTGCTGAATATGGTTTCCGTAGAACTCATTCCTACGCCAAGAGTGTTAAAACCGGCACTTCCCCATTCTCCAGGAAATTGATAATCCGGCAGGGCGGAATAACCCAACGCCTCTTTTGGAAGCGGGCAACGGAACTTGCTGTCTTTAGCTACAAATTCCTCAGGCCCAAAATTAGTGTCTTCATGAATCTCAAAATTAATCGCCATCATGGCGTCAAAGTCGCTGGAGCGCGACAAAATAAATGATCCGTCAGCTGTCATTTTATCGCCGGCGATAATCGTTGTACATTCCGATAGAAGTTTTTTATTCATTTCAGTTATCTTTTAATCTTATAATTAATCTTATATCTAATCTTATTTCACAAGGTAATAATTATTTCTCTACAACCTTTTAAGTAGAATCAAAATTAGCGTGTGTTAGAGTCCTAACACTTTATCAATCAGAATCAAATGTATTCTTCCTTTGGGAAAGCAGCGTGGAATGCTTAGGAATATATTGCAGATTCTATCTGGAGCGTTGCAATCTTGGCATTTGCCGGTTACGGCGCATGGTGTTTTAAACTTTGGATGGCGTTTAACATTCTGTGGCGCAGCTATTTGTCTGATGCGCTCTATTGCCGCCTCAGGGGTTGGGGAGATTTTATTTGTACCGGCAACCAGTATAACATGCTTAGGCCCAAAGGTTACCGCGGCACATCTGTTACCGGTCATATCAATCCAGTGCAAACTTCCATCTTCACTTATGCCGTTAACCCCTGTTATAAAAAGGTCAGAAAGTAGTGCCTCGCGACGGTTTTCAACTAGCTGGGTGCGAGATATTTCTGCAGTTGCAGAGTCTGCGGCAGGCACTGATGTAGCTGAGCTTTGTGCAGTTGTTCCCGCAAACTGCGCATCTACCTTGCAGCTGAAAGTCTGCAAAAATTTTGGGCTGCGTTCCTTGACTTCACCAAGCACATTAAGTGCAAGCAAAGTCATTGAATCTCCCGCCGCAACAATTTGCGGCTGTAACTTTTCAAGCTGATTTATGACTCTGTAGTGAGCTTCAGCAGCCGTACTAACTAGTTCAACTTCAAAGCCGTGCAGCTGCAGATTATGTATTGTTTTTTCTATATTCATGGTATAACGTCCAATCATAATTTCTCCAAAATCATCCACAACGCGCTCTGCTCCGGCATCCAAAATCTCTTGGCGCGTGCCGTTTCCGTATGTGACGCCGCAGGTATGAGCGCCTGCATTTACACCCATCATGATGTCATATTTTGTGTCCCCTACAACCAGCGCTTCCGATGGTTTGCAATTGAATTTTTCCAGCGTTTTCAGCACCGGCTCCGGGTCCGGCTTTGCGTTCTTAACATTGTCAGCACCAATAGTATAGCTTATTAAATCGCTCATGCCCAAATCTTCTACGTACTTAGTAAGAGAGCCGTTCCCTCTGCTGCTAGCTATCGTGAGGATAATGCCTTGCTCTTTTAATTCTTTGAGAGTAGGGAGAACCTTTGGAAATAAAGTTACAGCTCCCGGTGTGTTGAATTGGGAAAATATGCGGCGATATGTTTCTGTAAATGACGTACTTAATTGTTCTTTACGCTTACAAAATTCATTAGAATCTTCACTTGGCATTTTATGAAGTTCCGGGAAGAGCGCAGCCGGAGTATCCATCAAAGTGAGTCCAATCATTTTTTTGCACTGCTCATCTGTACGGGCGGGCAAGTGTAACTCTCTGATTGTAGCCTGCATAGTGTTTATAATGACTTTTACTGTGTCACCGATGGTTCCGTCAAAATCCAGTATGATAATTTTTATTTTTTGCATTAAAGTTTTATGCTCCACTTATGAATTAATATTTTTTGTGTTGTTACTTTAAACATGGATTTTTCCTAAAAAACACTAAGTTTAATCACCTGCTGCCGTCTTTTCTCTCTCTAGCAGCTGCTTTTTTGCCTTCAGTCCGCCGGCGTAACCGCCTAAGGTGTTGTTGCTTGCAATGACTCTGTGGCAAGGGACAATGATTGACATAGGATTTGCTCCAATCGCGCCGGCAACGGCTCTTACCGCAGTTGGTCTTTTAATTTTGCGGGCAATATCCATGTATGAAACTGTCTGACCATAAGGGATTTTCAGCAGTTCATTCCAAACTTTCTTTTGAAAATCTGTGCCTGCAAACAATAGGGGAATGTCAAACTCTTTCCGCTTGCCTGC
Organism: Bacteroidales bacterium; assembly: GCA_022647615.1. NCBI lineage: Bacteria > Pseudomonadati > Bacteroidota > Bacteroidia > Bacteroidales > Bacteroidales bacterium. The sequence goes on along the minus strand of JALCKZ010000001.1, from coordinate 1,854,737 downwards.
AAAGTATTCTTTAAGTTCTTTTATTGTTTTGTTAATCAGAGAATTGTCGCTCTTTGTTTTTTTGTTGCAAGCTGTAATTGTGTTATACTCAACTTTTGTGAATTCCGCTCCCAAAATTTTTGAAATGCGTTTACTAATCTTGTTGTGCCGTGGCTCCAGAGCCCAGTCGCACATGCACAGCATTTCCCCGCAAGAGCCCAGGATGAGTTCTCCGTCGGGAGTATTAAGATTATATATTTGAATTATAGCCATTGCTTTACATTTCTACAAATGTAATAACTTATAAAGTTTATGGTTACTTTTGTTTAACCTAATAAGACTCAAACAAATGGAAAAAATTATTACTCTAGAAGGCTACGCTCAGTCTGGAGAGGGAGCTACCTCTGTAACTTATAATCATCGCGACGGTCATACAATGCTTAAAGTATATAAGCCTCTATTAGCTGATGATGAGAGTATTAGAGAGCAAGCTATGAATAAAGCTCTTATTAAAATGGGTATCACAACCCCTAGAGCCGGTGATATTGTAACCGTACAAATGACTGACGGAGAGAAACGTAATGGTTTGCTGTTTGAGAGGATAGTTAATAAGAAGTCTTTTGCGCGGCTGATAAGCGACAATCCGGATAAATTAGAAGAGTACTCTTTGATGTTTGTAAATGAGTGTAAAAAGCTGCATGCTACTCCTTGTCATCCAGAGGATTATCCGTTAATTCCTTCAGTTGTGAAAAGATCTTTGGAGACAATTGATACATACGTTGGAATAGATGAAGATGAGAGAAAATCATTGAGAGACGTTGTAAATTCTACTCCTGAAACTTACACATGTCTCCATGGAGATTTGCATATAGGAAATATTATTTCAGATGGAACTCACAATCTGTGGATTGATACTGCAGATTTTACTTTTGGTAATCCATTGTATGACATAGGGTTTACAATGATGTTTAATTATATTCCTCAAGATGGCGTTTTGGAGATGTTTCATATTACTTCCGCGCAGTATCACCAGTTCTGGAGAATTTTTACGCGTGAATATTTTGGTGTTAAAACAGATGAAGAGAGAAGAGCATTGGACCGCAAACTCCTTCCTTACACGATTTTACGCGTTATGTGGGTTACCAGAGAGAAAAACAAAGAATTGTTTAACAGGTTTATGCAGTTTGTTGCCAAAAATGTTCTGGAAAATGACATGGAGGATTACTTGTAACTTTTTGGAAATATGCAGATGCGGGCGTTAACATAGCACTCATTGATAAGGCTTCTGCTTCGGTATGCGGCAGGCCATTTTTCCATTTTGATGATTTTTTCTGTCAAACATTTACTCATATTAATGTTATTTCATTTGGCAATTAATAATGGTTTTATTCTCTTATCGTCCAGCTGCAGCAATTGAAGCATCCTTCGTGACACACAAGGTCACGAGCATCAACCATTTCGATGCGCCCTTTATATGATGGTATAAGTTTTTCAATCTGGCGGAATGCCTGCTCATCTTCTGGAATTTCAAATTTTGGCAGAATTAGAACCTTGTCAGTCTGGAGCCAGTTCACATAAGCCCAATTATTTTCATTTGGTTCTTTCACTTTATAGCGAAGTTCTTTTGATGCTTTTGAAATGAGGCTCCAGACAATCAAAGAAGCGATTAGCATAATCTTCATCAAAGTTCCAATAGTTTGTCAGTTGCAAGCTGATTTAGCTGATTCTCGACTTCATCGTTCAATGATAAATTCTCTGTGACGAAAGGTTACTTCGGCTTGAAGTGCTGCCAGCAGATAGTCATAGATTTCTTCTTTTGGCAAGGGAAACTTAAAACGGTCCCTTATAGTTCGACGTTGCAGTATCTGGGACTTCAACTTTTCCACGTCGATCGAATGATTGTGATTGGTTATTTCCATAATTCTTGTGTTTTATATATTCTTTGATAAGTTTGTTGTAGAAATGACTGCGACATTGGCTTTCTTCTCTTTCCCTAAAATTGCATATTTTTAGGTAGGAGAAGAATTGCTTGTTGTAGTCGGAAAGAGATTTGCCTTCTAGTAGGAGAAAATTGGAAATTAAGAGTTGTTTCGTAACTTGTTCTTATACCTCCAAGCCATATTTTTCGGATGACGAATCTGTCTTATTATGATTTCTGATTTATTTCTCTTCTTAAATTCTGCAAATTATTGATGCTCAAAAATTCAGAATCTTGAGCAGACTTCAACACGTCTTGGCTATTTGTTCTTTTTGAACCTCGAATCATTATGCAGGCCTTTTTTGCCCTTGTGATTCCCACATAGTGAAGATTCAAGTCTTGCTCCCAATCTGGATAGAGAGGATTATTAAAATCATTATTCTCAATCTTCTTCATAGGTAATTCCCATTCGCACACATTTAAATGAATTACTACATCAAACTCTAATCCTTTAGATTTATGGAGTGTCATCAACTGTACTTCATTTGCATCTACTGGCATATATGAGTTAAGAGCATTTTCGTCCTCAAGAACATTCTTCAATTTAATCATTGATGAGACATCTCCGATTCTTGGCAATATGATGTCGGCAACTCTCTTAAAATGAATAGACAACTCATCATAATTGTCATCTTCTATAGATCTAATAATAAGACTTTCCTCAATCAGACGTTTTTTGTCATAATGAGAAAGGACTTCAAAATCCACATATTCGTCTAAGACGCTTATGAAAGGCATAGATTCATCAAAATAAAAACGAAGGAGAAACGTATACAGACGAGATCTTGGATTTAGATCTTCGTCAAGTCTTGTTGTTTCAACCACTCGATGAGGGGTTGAAAGTGTTTCATGAATTATCTTTTGGGTTCTCCCATTTCTCACCAGTATTGCTATTTTGCAATTATCCGAAACTTGCCAATTCTTACGAATAGATGATATATTGTAATCAATAAACTCTGCAATTTTGTCTTCTGCCCCTTCAAGTCGCAATAGGAAAACCGCATCTTGATCCGTTTTAAGTAAAGGAGAGTTTTTATCTAGAAGTCGGTTTGAATAATTTATTATTGGAATCGCACAACGAAAATTTTCGTTCAAGGTAAATGCAGTAAACTTTGGATTCACTTTTAATTCTCTTAAATATCTGCTATCCTTATGTGCAAAACCAAAAATCGATTGGTTCTCGTCGCCAACTGCTACACCTATTAACCCTATTTCTACAAGAAGAAGAAATATTGCATTTGTATATGTGTCTGCATCTTGATATTCGTCAATAAATATGTACTTATATCTAGCGCAGATATAGTTTCTGCATGCTTTGCAGTTCTGAATGATATGAAGAGCAACTAACTCAAGGCTTTCAACCAACACATGCCCATTAATGAATAGTGAAGATAAATCAGATATTTGTCCTTCTTCAATATCGCAATAGTCGGGATGTTCTTCTCTTATCCATTCAAATTTTGGGATGTCATCTTTTGACAAGTCTTTAATTCCAATTATTTCCAGCTCTTTCTGTGGATGGCCAAAAACATAACATCCAAAACTCTCAATTATCTGTGTCAAACAGAAATTGTCTATTGTGCCAAAAAAGGAGTTCTTTTGTATGATACCATCACCAATGGTGCGATTTTTTAGATTAGCAGATGCTTTTCGTGTATATGATATAGCTATCACTCCTTGGTATGGTAACAGATTGTCGCTTTTGATGACACGTCTTATCATCTCAGAAATAACAAATGTTTTTCCGCTGCCAGGAGAAGCAAGAACTACTGTGTTTCCTTCATGTCTAATGATGTCTTTTTGAATATCAGTAGGTACCATACATTTCTTCAATGTGTTTTTTTGCTCGTCTTAGAGGTTCTGCAATTGCGTCATCCTTCAATTCTTTAAGAATTGCCTTTTTTGACTTTAAAAAGTCGTACATATTAATGGCCTTTTTTGCTTTCATTTTTGAAATTATCTCCTGATCAGTCAGTTCTTCGCCATAATATTCTTTTAGTGTCTTTTTAATTGGGCTATAGAACAAATCTTCCTCTAATCCAATTGTTGCAAGTAAAATATCATACTTGCCCAGGATCTCTATCAAAGAGTTTGCAGAAGTCTTGACATCCTCTGCAATGTTGTCTATGTTAGGGAATCCATGAATTTTTCCTTTATTTGCATCTATGATAGCTCGATCGTCAGCCTCAATCTCATAAGATTGCTCAAGAAACGATAAGCCCCTTTCAACCCCAGCATATCTGTATCCGTCAACATTAGGAATCTTCATAATATCATTATCTGTTCGAAGCACCCATTCGATTTCCAATGCATCTAGTATCTTGATATATGTTTTGAAGCCCACGCCTTCAGCACTCATAACAGACACATTTAGACGATCTAAATTAATCTCTATTTGTTTTGCTAAAGTCTTATAAAGAATAAGTTCTGACGGACCTTCAACTAGTATCACGTAATCCGAGAAGAAAGCCTCTGCTGGAATTACACTCATACGATATCCAAAGTCCTCAAATCCTTCCTCAATTACTTCTGAACAACCATTTGAAGCAACGAGTGTATTATTACTAGTTTTCTTGTACAGGCGGATTATTGAGTTTGGACTAAATTCATTAACAACATATGGAGAGTGACTTGTTAAGATTACTTGTCCCTGTAGGGTTCTTCCTAAATATGCTGCAAGCTCTCTTTGCTGATGCGGGTGTAGATATGCTTCTGGTTCCTCTATTACAATGATTGATATCTCATTAGAAATATCCGTATGCTGATTTTGCGAAGCCCATAGAGAAAGATAGATCTGATTGATGCGACCCTCACCACCGATGAGCATTTTTTTCTCTCCATGTTTAGATGTGACAGATACATTCGTAATTACTCTATCAACATCTGTTGATGCTACATCAAATACAATTTGCTGTTCATTGTTATGTATTGATAGCTTATTCAACTCTTCGTTAAGATGGTCGGTAGCATTCTTAACATACGACAATTGAGGTATCTTATCATCAACCTCCTTAAGTTTTTCTTCAATCTCTGCATATAATCTATCATCGATTTCGACATTCTCTGCACTTCTATCACCTTTAGCTTGGAGAAGGAGATCATTCTTTGTTTTATTGATATACCCCCAAAATTCTCTTCTACTGCTGATATACTTCAGATTGAGATACTTCCGATAATATGGACTATCAATTTCCTTCAAATCTTCTTCTGTATCGCTTTTGCCACAAAAGAATTTGTAACTAACCTTACCATTATCTAACTCTGCCTTGTACTGCAAAACTAAATCCCCATCATCGCTTAGTTTCCCTCTCATCCTTGCAACAACACAATCCTCGGTAATGTTAGAGAGGAAGGCTTTTATGGTAATGGCTTTGGTGTCTTCATATGCATAGAAATCAGACTCTTTCAATTCAAAATCATAATCAGAGAAACCTCGATCAAGTAGAAGTCTCAATGCATATATTAAGTTTGTTTTCCCTACGTCATTTGCTCCAATGATTAAACTATGTTCATTGAAATTGACAGTGACCTCTTTGAAGTTGCGAAATCCAGCAATATATACTTTGCTTAATATCATATGATTAAATCATTTATCGTTGAATACTGTGCATCATACCTTGTCTCTGGGGTGTATGCTTTGCGAGAAGAGTGAAGGGAAGAGGAGTCGAGCTCAATCTTCTCGAATTCTACCACAGCATACTTCCTTGCGGTGTTGATGTTTTTGTAGATATTGACAGAGTACTCCTGATAGATAGCTGTCAGAATAGAAGTAATCCGCATTGCATTGTCCATAAAATTTTTCATCATTATAACTGTTTCGTTAATTGTTATCGATTAAACCTTTTAGAAGGAAGTCATATAGACTCATCACTAGTATTCCTTCCTCGTTATAATGAGTGATGTATCTGTCTCCTTCAATGAGGATCTTGCGAAATCCGTCCGACAGGTTGCGGAATGATGCCAATTCTTGTTCAAGTTTCTCTTCATCTGGCATCCGATAGGCAGACTGAATATATAAACGCTGATCGTGACGGTTCACAACAAAGTCTATCTCAAGATTCTTGCGAGTGATTTTACCAGTATCATCTCGGCTGAATGTTTTAACGAGTCCAATGTCTACGTTGTATCCCATCTTACACAATTCGTTGTAAATTACATTCTCCATCGTGTGATTAAATTCAATTTGTCGGAAGCCAATAACCGCATTTCTAATGCCAAGGTCCTCAAAATAGTATTTAGTCTCAGTGCCTATGTATTTTCTGCCTTTAACGTCATAGCGCAAAGATTCACTTATAATAAATGAATCTTGTAGGTACTCGAGATAACGGCTTATGGTGTTTGTGCCAATCTCAATATTGCTTACAGATTTGAATGTGTTTGAGATTCTTAATGCATTCATACTGCTACCCATGGTTGAAGCTAAAATTCTAACAAGTTCGCGCAACCCATCAGCATTTTTAAGACGATTGCGTTGCAAAACGTCTTTGAGATAGACTGTTTCGTAAACATCTTTGAGATATTTCTGTTTATCTTCTGGTTTCTCTAATTGAGCAACAGCAGGTAACCCTCCATATAAGTAATATTTTTCTAGAGTTTCCTGTTTCTCCCCACCGACTCCGTCATAGTATTCGGCAAAACTCAATGGACGGATCCTAATTTCCCATCCACGACCACGGAATTCTGTAATAACATCCTTTGATAGGAATTTGGCATTTGAGCCAGTCACAAACACTTCCGCATTTTCAATATGCAGATATGAATTCAATACGTCTTCAAACTCTGGGACCAACTGTATTTCATCTAGAAGGATGTAATACCTATCGAAATCTGTCATCTTCGAGTCAATATGTTCCAGAAGTTCGTCGGGATTGCGAAGTCTCTTATTTCTTCTATCCTCTAGGTTTACCTCTATGATATGGTCTGCAGGTACTCCTTTTGAGAGAAGGTGCTGTTTATAAATGTTGAATAGTAGGTATGACTTACCACAACGTCTAATACCGGTAATGATCTTAATCATCCCGTTTCCTTCAGCTGACGTTAGCTGCTGTAAGTATTGTTTTCTTTCAAAATACATAGTCTTATGAAAAATATTTGTGTCTTGATACAGATATTCTCCACAAAGATATGTTTTTTCTTTTATCTGAATCTTGATAAGGCTGAAAAATTGCTGTTTTGGCAAGAAAATATTCATTTTGACTTTATCATAGAATATATGACAAGTAAAACAGACTGCTCACTGATTAGAGGAAGAAGCCTGAATAATGCAATGTCAATGGATTCTATTTCAAGGAAATCTTGTTGACTCTCTCTCGTTTCTTTTCGTTAACAAGATCGGCATATATCTGCGTGGTTGATACATTGCGATGGGTCAGCATATTTGAAACGGTGTAGATGTCCGTGCCTGAAGCTATCTGGAAGGTCGCATAGGTGTGGCGGAATCCATGGAAGGTGATAGGCTTTGTAATGCCAGCAGCGTTGATCCATTTCTTCAAAGGATAGCGCTTTAATTCCCTTGAATACTTAGCCTGTCGATTTCTCGCCACAGAGCTCTAATGCCTCCTCGCTTATAGGTAGCATTGCCTCGGTCTTTGTCTTTTGAGTTCGTATGCGATGGCAATAGCCCATGTCTGGCGCAATTTCAAAATCTTCCCATTTTATATTGAGAATATCACTAATACGTAGTCCAGTCAAACAAGAAAATAACGAAGCCTGCTTCAATACCAGTATGTCGCACGGCGTTTTGGAAAGCAGCTTTACTTCGTCGAGTGTGAGATATTGTTTCTTCACGTCTTCCTTCTCGATCTTTTCAAGAAAGTTAAATCTTTCATTAACTTGGGATATCACACGCATGCAACGGATAGCCTCTGCTTTTTCTAACATCTCGCGATTAAAGTTTCGCTGAATCTCGTTGGCTGGCTTCGCATATATATACCCAAGTACCCAAGTATTTACGTCTCGTCATTTTCATTCTATCATGGCGACGGATTGCAGGATAAAAGTCAAGATACAAAGATAATAGGCTATCAGGAATTGGCCTTTTTAATAGTGATGCGGTAGTACAAGTGTGTTTGTTACTCATAATAAGAATTTTTTGATAGTTATTGATTTTATTTGATTGTGTGACGCAAAGAAAGGTGGTTAATATCGTAATGAATGGTTATATCTTACATAACCACATAAAGAATGATAATAACCATTACCACTTCTATATCAGAGGTGGCGCAAGCAGTTTTTCCAGTTCTTTGCTGGAAATCTTTGTGTATTTTCCTCCCTTAATCTTTGGTGTGTTATGCCAGTTTACATAGTGATACAATTGATCACGCGTCATATTATATTTCGCCATAGCTTCTGGTATTGTATAATATTTAGGCTCTCTTAGATCTGTTTTGTTTTTGATGGCATCGACGTGGTCTTTTGAGTAGTAAACTTTTCTCTTGATTTTTTCTTTGGAATCTGAAATGTAGATACAAGTGAATATACTGCTGTAGTGGTCATCTGATATTTTACTATAATTTCTACTACAGAGTACTATTCGCTAATAGCTTGTTCGGGAGCTTTATTCGAGAAGTAAGCATCAAAATGTTTTTTACTCTATAGTGTTTTCTCTTAATGAAAGACTTTAAGGATATTCTGTTCTTTAGCTACTTTGAATACCAAAGGAAATCTATATTGACTTTTTGTTCAACTTCGGCTGTGGTATAAAATTCTGTAATGGGCGTATGTCCATTTTTGTGTTTTTTTTGATAAAGATTACAATCGAGCATAAGTTCTGTATCAATCCTTTAAATAAGAGTTATGCGACTACTTAATTGTGCCGCTTTGAGAGAACCTTTATAAATGAGGTTATAAATAGGACGCGTTGAAATACCAACCACAAACGCTGCTTCTCTAGGAGATAGCTAGTCTTTGTGTTGGCATTTTTCGATGGGTTTGTTTTCTTGTTCTTCTTGAATAATTCTTTCAACTTCACAAAACTGCTTTCTCCTGCGTTCTAATTTGTATGAACGGCAGTTACAGGTCTTGGGGCAAAATCTAGTTGAAGTTTTGTAAGCAATGAATTCTTTGCCACAAAATTCACAAATCTTTTTGATTTGAATTTTACTTGCCGCCATTTCTACAGTTTTTTGGGTTTAAATAACTACTCTATGTCGCTTTGTAGAGTACGCTCATCGTGAAACATCATGAATCATGATAAACCATCGTGAAATTCGTCCACTACTTAACTGACGTGTAGAACTACCCAATTTCTCTGCGGTACGAGAGCGGTACGAGAATTGACGCAAAAAAGGTCACAAACGGTTTTATCCGAGAGTGACCAGTAAAAAGAACAGTACTCATTGTGAGTACTTTAACTATAGAATGTGATTGTTGTTAATCGGCAATTATTTCCCGATGCAAAAATTCTTAAAGATGTTGTTCAAAACATCTTGTGAGCTGACCTCGCCAACAATGGAGCCAAGGTGATAAACTGCTTCTCTAACTTCCTGAGCTATAAGTTCTGTGGAGATTTTGTCTTTTAACGCTGCGGCGGCTTTGTTTAGAGATTCTTTGGCTGCAAGCAGTGCCTGATAGTGGCGGGCGTTGGTGACAAGTGTCTGGGTACCCGTGTTTTGTGAGATTTTATTTCCTATTCCCGACAGATTTTTTTTGAGCTCTGCTAGACCTTGTATAGCTGTATTTATTTGATGCTCAGACTGCTGTGGCCTAAGAATTGTGCAGAGAACTTTAGCTTTTACTTTTTCCGATTTGCAGATAGAGGTAACTTCTTTTACAATAGTACTTTCTGACTTTATCAAATCACACTTATTAACCACAATCACAAGCTTTTGCCTCTTTGTATCTATGCGCCCGGCAATTGAGTGAATGCTCTGTTTGAAGTCATTTTCCCTTCCGCAGTCAAGCATAAGGATGACAACAGATGCCTCTTTAATCTTTTGCCAGGTTCTCTCAATTCCCATTATTTCAATGGTTTCCTGGGTATTGCGTATGCCGGCCGTGTCAATAAATCTGAAAACGGTTCCGTTGATATTCACGGTATCTTCTATTGTGTCCCTTGTTGTCCCTTGAATTTCAGACACAATTGCACGTTCCTCTCCCACAAGCGCATTCAGCAGGGTGCTTTTTCCTGTGTTAACAGCTCCTACAATTGCAACCGGAATACCGTTCTTTATCACATTGCCAAGCGAGAATGAATCTATTAAAGATGAGACCTTTACAGTGGTATCTTTAAGAAGTTGCGCAAAGTGTTTGCGGTTGGCGAATTCAACATCTTCCTCTCCAAAATCCAACTCAAGTTCCATCAAAGAAGTTAGGTTCAAAAGCGATTCTCTCATTTGCTTTAGCTCCTTTGAATAACCGCCTCTCATTTGCTGCATTGCAATATTGTGAGCCGCTTCAGTTTCTGATGCAATCAAGTCTGCAACAGCTTCTGACTGAGCAAGGTCCATCTTTCCGTTTAGGAAAGCGCGCTTTGTGAATTCTCCGGGTTCAGCCATCCTTGCACCAGCGGCAATAAGCATCATAATGATTTTATTCATTATGTAAGGTGATGCGTGGCAGTAAAATTCAACGCTGTTCTCTCCTGTGTATGAGTGAGGTGCGCGGAAAACGGTAACAAGTACTTCATCTAAAACTTGTTTGACTTTTTGTTGAGAACTCTTGTTCTTGAGTGGTGAAGTGTACTCTTTCTTATTAAGTTTTGCACTCTCATAAATAACGCCGTAGCGCATCACATAAGACTCTGAGCGTAAAAGCGATAGGGGCTTGCGTTTAGGATCGGTAGTAGGCGTGAAAATGCTGTCCGCAATTTTAATTACGTCAGGACCGCTCATTCTTATAATCCCGATAGCTCCTCTTCCTGAGGCTGTTGCGGGAGCACAGATGTTATCTGTATACCCAATAGCTTTTTCGTTATTTGCATTTATCGGTTTTATAGATTTTTTATTTACCCTCATATCAAACCTCTTTTATTATAAATCCTTCTTAATCCTCAGATTAACAACATTCTCCACGTGCTGTGTATGCGGAAACATATCCACAGGCTGAACTGCAATAATTTCATACTTTGCTGTAAGAATCTGTAAATCACGTGCCTGGCTGGCAGGGTTGCAGCTAACATAAACTATTTTTTCAGGCGCGGTGTCCAAAATTACCTGGGCAACTGACGGATGAATTCCTGCTCTTGGCGGATCCAATACAATTATTTGAGGCTGACCGTTTTGCCTTATGAATTCTGCGTTTAAAACATCCTTCATATCGCCGGCATAAAACGCGCTGTTTGTTATTCCATTAGCTTGAGCATTTATTTTTGCATCGGCGATGGCTTCTTCAACATATTCAATACCAACAACTTTCTTAACCTGTCGGGATAAAAACAGAGCAATTGTTCCGGTGCCTGTATATAAGTCATAGAGAATCTCATCTCCTTTAAGGTCAGCAAATTGGCGCACTACGCTGTAAAGTTTGTAGGCCTGTTCTGAATTTGTCTGATAGAATGATTTTGGCCCGATGCGAAACTTGATTCCCTCCATCTCCTCTGTAATAAACTCTTTTCCAGAGAAATGGATGCATGGAGTGTCACCAATAGCGTCATTCCCTTTGTCATTAAGGACATAATACATAGAGGTAATCTCCGGAAACTTCTTGCACGTAGCAGTCATAAGGTCTTCAAGGGCAGATTGTTCCTGTGATGATAGAGTGGGGGGCTGCGGGTTCTTCTTGCCTGGATTGCTGCCAGTTGCAGAGACGGCTGCTGAAGAAGAGCTGTCTGAGGCAGAGGCGGTTGCTGTATGGTCGTTTTTGCATGCTCCGGCAACAATAATCGTCATCAGCTCTCCAGTGCTGGATGTCCTGATAATCAGATTTCTCAGCAGCCCTGTATGTTCCCGTATATCAAAAAAGCTCATGTTATGTTCTATGGCATAAGCTTTTACAAATAATCTTATGGCGTTGCTTGGCTCACGCTGCAGCTTGCACTCTTTAATATCCAGCACTTTGCTGAACATCTGAGGAATGTGAAAGCCAAGGGCCAGACGCTCAACATCACTTAAAGTATTTACATCTTCTCCCTCCAGAATCCAACGCTTGTTGGAGAATGTATATTCCAGTTTGTTCCTGTAACACTGCGTTTTAGCAGAACCTATAATAGGCATTATGCTCCCCTTCTGAGAGGGTAGGGCGGGGGCTGTCGGGAGCTTCAAATGTCCTATCCTTATTAACTGGTCCTCCACCTGCTGTTGCTTGAATTCCAGCTGTTTATCATAAGGGAGTGCTTGCCAAGTACAGCCCCCGCAAATTCCGTAGTGCGGACAGAAAGGTTCTACGCGCATTGGGGATGGCTTAATCATTTTCACGACAAAGCCCTGCATGAAAGATTTTCTTTTGCGCGTAAGCTGCACATCTACAACGTCCCCAGGAATACACTTTGGCACAAAAAGCACTTTGCCGTCCACGTGCGCCAACGCATTCCCCTCTGCAGCAACTGCTTCCAATGTGACATTTGGTATAATTATTTGTTCATTATTTCTTTTCCTGCTCATAACGCACAAATTTAGTAAAAACTATTCTTGAGGGCTTTTTCTGATTGTGTATATTTGCGCACGCAAAATGATTATCAAATCCAATGATTTTCAAATCCAACATAAACAATTTCCTTGAGCCCAGAGTTCATTACGACAAGTTCAACATTTTTGTTCTTGCCGTAGTTGCTTTCTTTGCGTTTTTTGTCAATAGCAATGCAATACAACCGGACATCATGGAATGCCGCAACATTGTGACAGCCAGGGAAATGGTGCATGATGGCCATTGGATTAGGACTACGCTTAACGGGGAACCCCGCTTTGAGAAGCCACCGCTGCCTACATGGCTAGCCGCTGTGGCAGAGGTAGTTGCACCTGACAGCGTGCCGGCTCAGAGGGCAATGTCTGGGCTTGCCGCCACAATGATGATACTGTTTTTTTATCTTTTATGGCGTGATTATACTCGCGACAGAATGTTGGCATTTGTCTCATCCTTAGTGCTTTTGACCTGTTATAGCGTCATACTTATGGGACGCACGGCCACTTGGGATATTTATTGTCACGCTTTTGCAATGGGCGGTATTTACTTCTTGTTCAAGGGATTATATCTTAAACCTAACTGGCGCAGTTCCTTTGACGGACCTAAGATAGTTGAGAATACATATTATGTCTCTGCAGACGATGATGCTGCTAATCAGCAAGATAATTCTGAAAACAAAAGCTCTTATAAGTTCCTATATAGAAACATGTTACTTGCTGGACTTTTCTTTGGACTCTCTTTTTTGAGCAAAGGCCCAACCTCATATTATGGTCTGCTTCTGCCATTTGTAGCCGCGGTGCTTATTGTTAATTGCAAGCTGAAACGCAGCGGTGCAGATGATAATGTTAAAGTGTCTGATGGAGTGATTGATGTCCAGCCAGTTGAAGTTAAGAAAATAAAAATTTGGCCTGCAATTCTGATGATGATATTGGTTTGCGTTGTCATTGGAGGCAGCTGGTATTTCTATTTGTATTTATCTGATAAGCAGGAGCTTCTGAATGTTGCTGGAAAAGAGACAAGTGCCTGGACCGGTTATCACACAAGACCTTGGTGGTTCTATTATAAGTTCACATTTGAGACCGGTATATGGGGAGTGATGCTGATATGTGCGCTATTTTTTACTTATTGGAAGCATCGCGCAAAGGATATTTCGGTTTCCGGAGTACAAATTGGTAATGTAGATTCAAATAAATTTGCTTATAAAGAGTTCTGCAAGAAGTACTTAATGCCTCTGCTTTGGATGATAATAAGCCTTGTTCTGCTATCAGCCATGCCTGAAAAAAAGAAGCGATATCTTTTGCCGCTTCTTATACCAGCTTCATATCTAATTGGTTACTTGTTTATCTATTGGCAGGCATGTGCAAAAAGCGGCTTGTGGAGAGCAAAAGAAAATGTTGTTGGTCGCGACGGCGAAGTCTTGAGCAGCAGCAAGATGGCTTGGAGAAGCGGAAAGTTCTTTTTCAAATTTAATACAATTCTTATTGCAGCTGTTGTAGCTATTATCCCAATTGCCTGCTACATACTACTTTACAGCAAAGGATACAATATCAGGCGGCCTAATGGCAAAAATAGCTATCGGGATATATATAATATTTGCCTTTTTAGTCCGCTACATTAGACGTCAGCAACCCCTTAGGTTTCTTTATTTTACAGTTGTGCTGATGGCATTTGTGGAGATTTCCGTTTTACCTTATATCGGAAAAATCGTTGGGTATCAAGGCAATATAACAATGACCGCACTTCATACAATTCCTGAAGTGAAAGATATGCCGCTATACTACAATGCAGACACTCTTGCGCCGCGCGTAGAGGTAATTTACGACGTTCACCGCCCTGTAAGGCCACTAAATCTGCAAGATTCCTCCGCAGTACGCGCCGCTGCCCCTTGTGCTGTCCTGACACACAATGACTTCTGCAAAGAAGCATCTGCAGCCGCCATCCATGCCGTTGACACCTCCCGCATTGGCATCTTTGACAACAACCGCTGGCTCAAAACAAACCGCAACTACCGTCCGGAATTCGTCTACGTTGTCACGTTGCTTAAATAGCACGCCGTACTATTGATTAATACAGCGTAATACCGTGTAATACGACGTACTTTTGGGTAATACGCCGTTATTTTGGTTGAAAAAAAAGTGTATATTCGCATTAGGAGGAACAACACTATGAAATTTTTTAAGAGTACATCAATGTTATTGCTTGCACTCTTGGTGACTGCAGGCAATCTTTTTGCGCAGAATTATATACAGGTTATAGGCAAGGTGGAGGACGCAAACACCGCAAAGCCATTACATTATGCTTCTATAACTCTCATTGGTTCAAGTATTTCTAATGTTACAAATGCAGATGGCGTCTTTGTTTTGAAAATCCCGACAGCTAATTTTCATGCTTTGGATTCTGTTAAAGTGAGTTTTTTAGGTTATAACAGTGTTAAAATGTGCGTGTCTGATTTTCCGGAGGGAAAGACAAAGACCATTAAGTTGACTGAGTCATATATCAATCTTTCAACTATTTACATCCATCCTAATGATCCGCTCAGTCTGTTCAATCTGGTCTTTTCTCCGTCCAGCATAAAAAAGAATTACCCAAACGAGCCCTACGGCATGTTGGGATTCTATCGTGAGCTAGTAAAAAGAGGAAATAAGTATGCCTCTATGAATGAGGCAGTTCTGGACATCAAGAAGGCATCTTATACAAATGATTTTGTCTCTGATAATGCGGCAATTTACAAGGGTAGGGGAAGTGAAAATTCCAACATAAATGATACTATTATCATGAAATTGCAGGGCGGCCCTCTTTCTGCAATGTACACAGACATAATTAAATACCCGTTTATTGGAACGGATGTTTCATCTGCGCCTGACTATTATGATTTTGCTTTTGGCAATCCTATAATTGAGAATAATCATAAAATTTATGTCCTAAAATTTAATCAGAAAGACAGCGTCAAGAATGATTGCCTTTATAAAGGTGAGCTTTTCATTGATAGTGAGACGTTTGCGTTGTTAAAGGCGACTTTTTCAATGAATGTTGATGTCAAGGAAGATTCCTGGAAAAACTTTATTCGCAAGAAACCTGTAGATGCTACGCTTAAAGTTGAGGATGCTACTTATGAGGTTAATTTTAAGAAAGTTAAGGACAAATATATTTTTGATTATTCCAGAATGGAATTAAGATTCAGCGCCAAATACAAGCATCATTTGCTGAAAAACAAATATTCAATTGTAGGTGAGCTAGCTATAACTGATACTGATAATCCGGCAGGTCTTAATCTTAATCCCGACAGGAAAATCCGCATGAAGGATATTTTGTCAAAACGTGTCAATGATTTTTCAGATCCAAATTTCTGGGGACAGTACAACATCATACAGCCAGAAGAAAACATTCAGAGCATCATAAACAAAATCATCCGCCAGATGAAGCGGCAAGAAAACGATTAAACTTTTGCACGCCGTATTATTGGTTATTACGTTGTGATATCCGATAATACGACGTAATATTGGTTAATACGCTGTAATACCGTGTATAACGGCGTGCAGATTTATCACACAATTTATATTATGTTAAATAGTATTTAGCTCCCGACAGCCTATTGTTTAAGATATAAATCACTCAGCTCCTTCACCCACACTTTGACTTTATCTCTGATGTACGCCGGGGAGATTACTTCAACGTCTGCGCCGTGAGAAATTATTTCCTGCATTAGTTCATAAGAATTTGCCAGGCAATACTCGTAAATAGAAAAACTGTCGTGAGTCTCAATTTTCTTCTGAGAAAAATGCAGAGGCAATGTGTCAAAGTATTTGCATTGGTCCGCACTAACCTTTAAATGAATAATTTGAGGCTTTTCATCCGGAAGTACGGAAACTCCTATCGTGTTTGCAAAATATGCTTGGGCATCAAAACCAACTGGAACAGAGAACTTTATCTTAGTGTACTTTACATCTTTAATCCTATCCAGAGCATAAAGCCTGTTCCCGTTTACATATGGATTATACGCAAGCATATACCATCTTTGTTTGAATACTTTAATACACAATGGATTAACTGTTGCAGAAAACTCTTCCTCATTATCAAAACTCTGATACTTCATTTCAAGGGCGGTGTTTTTGTTCATGGAATTCATAATCACAGGCATATATTCCTGACCTCCCGGGACATCCTCAAACAAAATTCTATCCCTTATTTTCTGATTCTTGTTAATCAAATGATTGACGGTCAAAGACGTAAGTAGCCAAGATTTAAGGCCAGGCTTCATTATTTCATCACTATCTTCTATAGAATAAGTGTTATCCCGTCTGTTGCATTTAACAGAAACTCCAAACATTCTCTCTATTGCAATACGGTGATTATTAAACGTTCTCAGCGGCATCGTGTCATGCTTAGGGTTCAAATCATACTCTTCCCGCCACTCCTTGTCAATATCTTCAAACGTTATACATCCTTTATCCATAAGAAGTTGCACAAGCCAAACATACTTAAGAAACAACTCTGCGGCCGGAGTCTTGCTGGTCTCCTGCCCAACACGGTTCTCCGCTTTGTTTGCCGCGCTAATTCCACGATTATGCGCCATCCTTTTCCCATTACCTGCTTTTTTGTTTTCGCTCTCTCCGAAATTATCTCCCCCATTCAGCTCAGAAATCATTTTACGCAGCGCTTTGCCGTCAATCATTTCTCTATCAGACTTTTTCATAACTAAATTTTTAACTTTTGATATCACAAAGGTAGAAAATGCTTTTGCCAAATAAAAGCAAAAGGTATTTATTTACGCAGGCTGGATTTTGCAAAACTAACTGATTCCAAACATCTCCCGTTTAGCCGTATCAGTAAGATGTAAGACACCTGATCCATTCTGCTGCCCAGCACCCACATTCTTCTCTTCAATGCTCTTAATCTCAACAATTCCCCTCTTAAACAGAGTATGTGTCTCATTCCTAAGCGGCCCTTCAACAAGATTCCGCACAATATCATCCTCCTTCATAAATAGATTCATTATCTCAAAAATGCTCGTGCAATCGTCGTTATAATTAACAAACTTATTTGCCATAAACATCAGAATAACAAGAGGATAATTCTTACCAACATCACATAAAGTCAGTAACTCCACCGGCGGATTATGATATATCTCACCATAGATTTTTTTATTCACGTACTTGCATATTGGTTTATCTTTATATCTGTAAACCAGGTAGTTCAAGTTGTCACACATTTTTCTGACATGAATGCTTTTCTTAAAACATTTTTTTAGCTCCCGATAGAATTCCTTTGTTTTCATCTCATTCTATTTTACACTAACTAGTACCGCAACATTCATCATATCCCCTGCGCTCTCATCCTTCACCAGGCAAAATTTAAAATTGAAGTTGCACGGAAAATGTGAAGTGACAATCTCTTTAACTTCTTTGATTTTATTCACAGGCGTTTGTTCAGCAGAACATCTGACACACAGAACAATACCGCAAATATCAGAATTCTGCACATCCATCAGCTGATTGCTCAGCGCGTTGCAAGCTGCAATTGTAGCCTTGTTGTTCCCGATAGAACTTCCAACTCCTGCCCCTATTAGCCTGCCTTTGCTCAGAATGGTATAGATATCATTTGCTTCAGCGTCCATTATGGCCGGACACTTAATGTAGATAGAAATCAGCTTCTTTATAAAGCTGTAATTATTAAGCGGTTTCGGGATTGTAATAAACGTAATCTCCGCCGCTTCCGCCAATGTGGCGAGGATTTTATTTGCCGTTTTTCTTTTCATACTATCCATATATACGGCAAAGATGTCATTCGCTTACACCAAATCAAGGCAAAAAATAATCTCCGCATATTTTGCGGAGATTAGAACATTTATTCGCCGCTTATTTTTCTCCTAGCTGTTTTAGTTCCTCTGGCGAAAGTTCCTTTGAACCAATAGCTTTACCATCTTTACCATATCCTGTAATAGTACTTCCTTTCAGCAACACAAAAGCATCTGTTTGTACTCCAACAGGACGGCCAGCATTAACCGGCAAAGAAGTAATAAACTCTCCTGCATCATTGTAAATACGATACTCTGTGTTTGTGCCAATAACAAAGAAGTCGCTGCATGAAAGAGTACCCTGGTACGTGTTGTATAACACATCAAATAGATAGCATGTTTTTTTCTTTTTGATGCCAATATATGATATTTCAACTCGGCAGTAATACACATTTTTGTTAACTGCGCCTTCCGGATTGCTGAAATGCATTCCAATTTTTGTCTTTCCGACTTTAACTGATTCTATTTCCATAATATTTTTGTTTAAAATTTTTAGCCTGCTGTGTATAGTTTTCGGCTGTTCTGTAATAAATTCAAAGCAAAAATATTGTGTGCTTATGCTAAAGAAAAGCGCAAGCTAAAATGTTTCAAAAAAATTATTTCTGATTAAAATGGATGTTTTTTATATCGAAGATTTTTTGACCAGAGAATTTGGATGATTAGTTGGGTCACGACAGTGCATGAAAAAAGCGCCTCAGTGGAGGCGCTTTTGAAAAAATATTTAAATGATTAAAAGTCAGAATAATATGTGTTATAAAAAAACAGTTTTCAATAAACATTCAATCTTTTGATATACAGTATCTTTTTCTAAGATTTCTATTGTATAATGACACGTATTGTCATTCCAAATTAAATTATTTTCAACTGCGATTTTTTTTAGCGATTCGAGAGTGCGTTTTGCAAGTACATCTTGTTTTTCGCTTTCATCCTTTGCTTTCAAAAACAGATCAATGGTGTAATTATTAGAGTTAAAATATACTTTAATCACAATAATTTTGTCATTACTTATTTTTTTTTCAAACAATACGCATGTATGTTCATCTTCTTTTGAAGCCGGAGGGTAGGAAGTATTCCATCCATTAATAGGTATTAAGCTATTATTTGTTTTGTAATGCAAGAATAGTATGTACGAATAAAGTTCTGCATGGGGACTACTAAGACGTTGTTGTGATATGAGAATGAATGAATTTTGCCATTTTTGAATGTTTTTCTGTTTGCAATAATCCAATAATCCTGGCATACTAACAAAGTAATACCATACATCTGATTTATTTTTATAATTATTAATCATTGTTTCACATTTCACGCCATCTATCAAATTGTCAAAGAAATCTTTGAATTTATCCACATTATCATTTATCAGCGTATGCCAGTCTGTCAAATCCCATCCAAAAGAAAAGTTTGTATATCCCTTGAAAATACGAGGATAATCTTTTAAACCTATTGTGAGCAGCGCTCGTCTGAGAATATCGCTGCCATGACCATTATTAGTGAAAATCTCTCTAAACTTACTGTCATATTGCAGGAAATTATCGAGATTGAAGCCACCATTGGAAGATGACCATCTTATTATTGGCATAATCTCACCATTCCAAATAGGATGTTCCTGAACATTCCAAAATGCCTCCTCTACTTTAGTGCGATTATCTAGGTGCTTTAGTAGTATATCGAATTTATGCTTTTCTTCTTCGGTGAGAATCTGTTTTGAGACGTCGTTGGCATGTTTTAAAAGTGAAACGATATCTCCTTTTTCAAGTAAATCAATGATTCTTATTGCTTCCCTAGTTAAAGCGTTAACTGCCTTGGAAACATCAGATATCCTGATAAGATTTTTAAAGAATTCATATATGCGGCGGGCATTACGATGAAAGTCTAATCCAGTAACTTTATTAATATTCAGATAGACAAACTTCAATAAAGGCAAAAGTACAAAGCATTGATTCTGACCAATTGCATATAGTTTGTTTACGTCATTGTTAATAGACGGGGAAAGTAAATCATTGACAAATATAAACTCGCTGCTTCGCTCATCAATCCATTTCAGTGCCTTCCAATACGTGTAAATTGTTTCAAAAGAAGTAGTCTTATATGGAAACCCAGATTTGTTTTTTCCCTGAAGGATTGTTTGCGCAAGCCATTTGGTGTCTTTGGACTGCATATTTTTCGGCAGTTCAACATTGACTTGTTCTATGACTGATATCCATCTCATAAATTCAGCTAACCCTGCATCAGCAGTATCGTTGGATCCCTGACGTCTACGCCAGAACCATGTTTCTATCTCTTCCCATTTTTCAGCTACATCATTGAAAGATTTGTTTATCTCAGCGTTTATAACTAGAGGTTTCAGATTCTGAGTTGCCGAAAGTGACTCGCCAGTAGTATTGATAACTACAAATGTTTCTTCACCGTTCTTACGGTTTTCCATGTTGAAATAGAGAAATGTAACATTGTTGAGTAGCCATTTGCCAAAAGAGCAACACCATGTTTCATTTTTATTTTTGAGCAGCGATTCGATGATACTAAGAGCCCTTAACATACTCTTTATGCTTGGATCAAGATTGTAGTCGCTGAAATACCAGTCGCAGTCCTTGATGCTTTCAACCGTGTCTTTGTTTCCGATAAAAAACTTGAGAACAAGGTCACTCATAAAATAGTGTGAGGTTTCGCGGATGTAGTAATTCAGATATGGTCCCTTGTCATCTTGTTTATTCTCAAAGTCATAGATGAGATTGTAACATAACTTATTATTCATTTTTTTATTGAGCATTCCTAACAAAAGGTATAGCGTTGTAAGACGTTGTTGACCATCACAGAGTTGGATATGATTTGTTGGCACCTCGTAGCCGTAAAACAATCCGAGGTTTAATGTTCCCTGTGTGTTCTGGGAATCGGAATCGTATTGCTCTATCAGATTATTCACAAAATCAGTTACTAACTCACCTTTTTCCGTGGAAGCATCATCTCCCCAACAATAGTCCCGCTGCAAATCGGGAATGATAACTTTTTTATCGCCCGAGAACAAATAAGAAAGAGTGTAGGTCTCTCCTGTTTTTAAGTTTATCTTATTTGCCATAATAAGTTTTAAATTTTACTAATGTCTCGTATTTGTTCATTGCAATAGATTTTCCGTCCCATGAGGAATTGGCAAATTTATAGATAGTATGAAGCATTTGGCGGCTTTTAAAAATTTCTTTTATTCTTTTGTCCACAATATTGCCATTTTTATCGTATTGGGGATATTTAAAGAACATAGATTTTTTATCATCAAACGAACAATTCTTGAAAGAGGAATTATCATCCATGTACAACAGTACCAAGTTGCCAATACTATGTTCACTTGCCGTAATTACTTTATCATTAATATTACAAGTACAATCGGAACGGCTTAAATATGAAGGACCAGTAATGATGTTCTGCGGTAATTCAACTTCATTGCCATCAAAATATTTATTCTTGCCGTCGTTCTGCTTTTCCTCATGATATACTTTTGATTTGGGATAAATATGCTCAAGCGAACGGCCACGGCTATCTTTCCTATCCCAAATAGAGAAGTCAAAAGGCCTTCCTTTACCTTCATCTTGTAGGTTGTCTTCATCTATATTTAGCCTTAGTAATAAGCGGAATGCTTGTTCTGCATTTTCATTATAGAGATTATTGCTTTCAAGAATCTGATAAATCTCTTCGAACTTTTCATCAAATTTATCGTTACAGTTATCGATAATCATTTTGTGGGATAAACCGAGGAACGAGTATTTGTAATACTGCCTTAGTTTCTCATCTGTGACCTTGGTTCCTATTGAATAGATATCTGTCGAAGATGTCTTATCACCGAAGAAATACCATTTTATAAAATTATTTATGTCATCGTTACCAATGACTCTCATTATGGCACCAGTCAGATTGTATGTTATTGGATTATTGAAAGTATCCTCAAAACGCTTTTGTAAGCGTCTTAAACCATCGAATGTCTTTTTTGCACATGCAGGTTTCTGCAGATTAAAGAATTTGTGCTTAAAACTATTAAATGTCAATACATCGTTTCTCCAACTCTGATATGTGGATATTAGTAGCCCCATCGCATTATCTACTTTAAAGAATGCTTTTACATCTTCTCTATTCCACCATTGAAGCCATTTATCCCACTCTCGGGCATATCGGCCTCGGAGTACATTGTTATCCCATTCAATAGCATGTTTTTCATTATCTTCTTTCTTCTCGAAATCATCACAGTTGAGTGATGCTAGGCGCAATAATTCTGCCTTAATTAATTCTTCTGATTTCATTTCAGCTTTATTGCCATTCATCATTGAAAATACCTTGGTGGCTTTATCTTCCGGAATATTGATATAAAGAAATTTTACTTTATCGAGAAGGTAATTTAAAAATTTTGATTTTTTATCGGTATTAAATCCATTCAGTTGTGTTGATATTATTCGCAGGGTTTTCTTAAAATAATAAATGTCTTGGAAATCTTCATGATCATTTTCATCTATTTGGGATAAGTCTAAATTTTCCAAGAATTTATTTGACTCTTCGCGAATCTTGTAGCTTATTTTGAAATCATTATTATTATTGTATCCTAAATATTTTAACATGAGATAAAAGAGGATGGTTCGTTGTTGTCCGTCAATCAATACGATGTGCTCATTATTTTCTGATACCGTTATCCCTTGAATGAAAATATCCGAATCAGTGTTAAAGCCTGGAATTAATGTATCTTTAAGCATATAGGTTACGGAGTCTACATCAGAGCCTTTCTTGCTCTTCCCCCAGACATAGCCTCGCTGGTACTTCGGAATGACAAACGTCTTTCCCTTTTTTATATACTCCCTCATTGTAATTGTTGCATCATCCATCGTTTTCTATATAATATTTTTGTTTATGTTCCTCAAATTTACCCAAAAATTTCCTACCCTATTCAACCAACTGCAAACCTATCAAAGAGATATGCCAAACAAAGGTTTTAAGGGATACCACATTATTCGGCAGAAGAAAAAACAAATTGAAAAAGTGTAATTATGAACCAAAGAAAACACTTTCTTCAATATCAAGCATGAATTTATATACTTGAGAATGCTAATGTGATTGTGATTGCAGTTGCGATTGTGGTCATATAGTATTGCTGGGGCGTTGCGGATGTTATGTGTCAATATGTTGCAAAAGTTGTGTTTTTATAAAAACACAACTTTCATAACTTGCTTATTATTAAGTTATCCAGAGCTCCAGTAACTTGCAGCTTATGTACTCTCTGCGCCTTGAAGAAAAATCATTTCGCCAGAAGCTGCATATTCGCTATGCTCGCATGCAGAACATGCCGCCAAGTTTGCATGTGCCGCTTTGCGTCACATGCGTACGGCCCGGCACAAAGCACCGTGCCGTTTTGGGGTTTAACGCGCTGTCGCGCGGAGATGCACGCTCCCTACGGTCGCGGGCCTTCGGCCTTGGGAATATCCGGTCGCGGCTACGCGGCTTTGCCGCTCCGCTTGGAAACATCAGGTCGCGGGCCTTGTGCCGAGTCATGTTTTACCTCACAAAAACTGTCGGGAAAAAAGTACAAATCACCAGCCAAGCTGTGCTAATGGTGATAGATGCGTTAATGTTTGTGAATCTGTCTATCAGATACTTAGCCTTCATGGTGTAAATTTCTGTGTTGCTGCTTTTGAAGAGAACGCGGACAGAAAGGACTTCATCAAAATGAGAACTAGCAAATTTTGTGAGGCGTGAGGCAAGAATATTTGAAACTATAAAGGTCGCGATAGTAACTACTATTAGCTTTGTAATCAGATTTGATTCAGAGCCATCACCGTTTGAAAGGAGATAGAAGCCGGCTCCAATGCAAATCAAAATCCCGATATATTTGGCAATGCCAACTAAATGGTTGCGCTCTTTTATTTGTGCCGTTATTACTGCTAACAGAATAAATTCCCCTATTCCAAATGAGTCCCAGAATTTTTCTGCATGGAAGATTGTTTCTGATTGAAAGGCACTTGAGAATGCCATTAAAATAAGGCCTGCAATTGAAGCGGCGGCAAATGCGCAAATTTCAAAGTTGGCTATCAACCAGCTTTTTGTGGTTACTTGTTGTTGCATAATTTTGTGATGTTAAGTTGTTATTGTGAGCAAAATTATGCTTCGCTTTTGCCAAATGATGGTTGCTGAAAAACAAAAAAATAACAGGCTGTTGGCCTGTTATTTTAACCTATTTTATTTCTAATAAATATTCCCTAGAAGTTATAACCTAGTGAAATAGTAAATGTCTGGTTCTTGGCTTTGACATCATCCCTTGCAATGTTGATTAGGCTTCTTTCAAATCCGGCACCAAGATAGAAATTGGAATAGACTACGCCGGCTCCTACTCTAAAACCAAAGTCTGAACGTTTTAAATTATCATCGCTGAAAGTGTCTGTTTCATCAGATGCCCCTGCAATGGTTACTTTAGATTTTCCTCCAACGCCCAATCCGTAGTATAAACCTGCAAATGGCTGAATTGCAAAGCCGTCATTAAGTTCAAGATTGTAACCTAGAAGTGCGGGTACTTGTAAATAATACTCATTAACGTTAACTTTTCCCTTAACGCCAGTTGTTGCAGTAGCAGTTTCTTTTCCGCCTTTCAGATTACACATTAAGCCTGTCTCAATAAATAATGGAACTGATTTAGAAAAATTAATCTGATCTACAACTCCAACGTTGAAGCCTGTTTTGTTATCTGATGTATTAGACTTGCCATCACTTTTAGTAGATAATTTTGAAAAGTTAACTCCGGCTCTGACTCCAAAGTGGTTGGAAACCTGTGCATTTGAAAATGTTACGCTTGCCATTAGAGCAATTGCAATGATTAATAATTTTTTCATTTTTAATTCTTTAAAGTTTTTAATTCAATAATTTGTACAATTATTTTGAGGCGCAAAAGTACAAAAAACAAGGAAAAATGTCTAACATGACGCCATGTTTTAGTACATGTGCCGCTCTTTTTGGAGATGTGGAACAAAAAAAATAACAGGCTTTTTTGACCTGTTATTTTTTATTACCTATTTATTATCTTCTAGAAGTTATAACCTAGATTGAAAGTGAATGACTGATTTTTCACCTTTCCTTCATCTCTGTTGATTTTCAAAAAGCCTCTTTCAAATCCGACACCAAGGTAGAAGTTTGATATAACCACACCTGCGCCAACTCTAAGTCCAAAGTCAGAACGTTTAAAACCATCATCTCCAAATGAATCAACTTTTTCCTCAATAGTTACGCCATGACTTGTTCCGGAAAGTTTTGTTTTTCCTGCTATTCCCAAACCGTAATATAGACCTGCGAATGGCTGAAGTGTAATATTATCACCGGCAGGAATATCATATCCCAAAAGTGCAGGGACTTCCAGATAAAATTCATTGATTTTTACAGACATGTCAACGGCAGGCGTGCTAACGCTAACATCACATTTTCCGCCTTTCTGTTGGAACATTAAACCAGTTTCAACAAACAATGGAGTTGATTCAGAAAAACGAATCTGATCAACAACTCCTACTTGAAAACCAGCTTTGTACTTATAATCGGGATCATAGCCGCCATAATCTCCAGTAATTCTGGAAATATTTACACCCGCTCTTACTCCAAAGTTGTTAACTTTTTGAGCGTTAGACATGGTTACACTTGCCAACAAGGCAATTGCGATGATAAATAATTTTTTCATAAAATTTGTTTTAGGTTGTTTGATATATCAAATATAATTAAAAATGAGACAATTAGCAAATATAATCCCGCTAAAATTCTGATTGGTAGTGTTTAGAAGTTGTAGCCAAGAGAAATAGTAAACACCTGGTTTCTACCTGTGCCCTCATCATTGTTGATTTTTATTAGGCTGTTTTCATAGCCTGTGCCGATGTAATAACATTTAATTGCAACGCCAACACCAACTCTTAAACCAAAATCAGAGCGTTTTAGTCCATCAGCTCCAAATGTGTCAACTTTATAGCCTGAGCTGTCTTTAACTTTTCCGCCAATGCCTAATCCATAGTATAGGCCCGCAAATGGCTGAACTTTTACCAAATCACTGGCAGGAATGCTATATCCCAAGACTACAGGGATTTGCAGATAGAATGAATTCACAGTAAGCTTTTCATCCTTAACCTTGAAGCCTTTTTGTTCAAACATCAAACCTGTCTCAACATACAATGGAACATTCTCAGAGAAATAAATTTGATCAATAACTCCTGCGTTAAAACCAACTTTTGAATCAGTATTTGCGAATATAACGTCATAGTGTCCTGTAAGCTTGGAAATGTCCATACCTGCTCTAATCCCAAAATGATTAGAAACCTGTGCATTTGAAAACGTTACACTTGCCATTAAAGCAATTGCAATGAATAGTACTTTCTTCATTTTTAATTCTTTAAAGTTTTTTATTCAATACTTTGTACAAAAATTTTTGTGGAACAAAAGTACAAAAAATAAGGAAATTTGACCAATAAGCATGTATGCTTGGATAGTGAAACCGAACTAGCCCTATAACTTGTTAATTTATAGATTATCCTCAAAAGTCTCTGTTTTAAAACTGAGACTTTTAGGGGTATTCTGATAATCAGATAATTAGATGAATAGCTCATTTAAATAGAAATAAAAAAAATAACAGGCCCAATGACCTGATATTTTTTACTATGCAATCAAATTATTTCATAAATTTGCAAAGAAATATATAAATAGCGTTAGCTATTGTTGTGTGAAAACGAAATTGCCAAATTGTTCTTAACGATGCACAAAACAATAGGAACGTCTTGCGTTTATGGCGCAGGCGTACTTATTTGCATCTTGGCGTTTGGCAATGCCAGTTTTTAGATAAGTTTGCTTGCGCCATTTTTCATGTTTCACGGCTCCAAATATAAATTTTTAATTATTGGAATTCATGCAAACTTCCGGCAATTTTCCTGTCCATTTGTTCCATCCTTTTTATCCAAACAGTCAACGAATATGTTTAGGTTGTATCTTTGTAAGAGACAATCTAAACTTAAAAATCATGATACTTTCACAAATTACACGCAGCAAGATGGAAAAAGTCTTTGGCAGGGAAATTAGGTATTCATCTGATTATGAATGCTTGGCAATGGACATTGAAGAGAGAATTCATGAGCACATAGGTGTGAATACTCTTAAGAGATTACTTGGGGATATTCCTGCATCAAATGAACCACGCCTTGCAACTTTGGATATTATTGCTCAATATTTAGGTTTTCCTAATTGGGATATTTACAGTATGGAATTCAACAAGGGGGGTAATTCAGAGTTTAGCAAGAAACTTAATGTGAAGGGAGGAACCGTTTTTGAACTTCATTCATCAGAGTTAAAGAAGTTACAAAAAATAGAGATTCAATATTATCCTGACAGGCAACTTATCCTTGAGTATTTGGGAGATGATACTTTTAAGGTACACAAGAGCGTAAACAGTAAACTTGCCATGGATGATACGTTCAAAGTATCAGTGTTTTACAAGGACTATCCGCTTTTCTTGCCATCTGTAAAGAATAAAAACGGACAAGAGAGAGGCAATTTTACAGCTGGAAAAATTTCCGGACTAACATATATTAATATTTTGTAAAACAGGCTGTCGTTATTTGTTATGCTGAAATTAGTGTGGTTATGCTCAATGGTAATAAGAAGTTTAAGGATAGCAGTTATATAGTTGAGCCCTCTGGGTTCGGCCACAGTGTTATTGAGGGAATCCCGGTTGGTAAAACAAGCGGGGTTTCTCTTAACGGAATGCAGAGCTCTCTTATCTCAACAGGCTCTACATCAGATTCTTGGAAGATTTGCATTTCCGGAAGGTGGTATTTTCTCAAAAGACCAAAGAAGCAATATGCGGATAATCCAAAGTATTTGGAATGTTTTGAAAGAGAGTTCCAGATAGGATATCAGCTTAATAATAAGCATATTGTAAGGTACATTACTAAGGGACATGATGAGGATGGCGTTTATATCCTGACAGATTTTATTGACGGAGTTACCCTCACAAAGTACATTGCGGATAATCCTAACATGCCTCAAAAGGAGATGCGGAGAATAATCATGCAAATTGCTGAAGGTCTTGAATATATGCATGAACACCAGGTTGTGCATTTTGACCTTAAGCCGGAAAATATCATGATTACCTCAATGGACCATAGCGTCAAAATCATTGACCTTGGCTTTTCATATTCAAATTGTTACAAGGCCATTGGCTGCGGAAGCAAACTTTATAGTTCTCCTGAACAATTTTTGAATCCGGAAACTGCAGACCTTAGAAGCGATATATATTCTTTTGGTGCAATTATAAGGTTTCTAGAGAGTTATGGACATTTCAATGCCGGCGCAAAATATACCGGCAGATACAGTGCGGTTGTACGCAAGGCAATGCAGCGTGATAAAGAACGTCGCTATAACTCCATAAATGAAATGGTTGCTGCTATCAAAGGCACTGTACGCAAAAGTCTTCTCTCTATCTGCGCGCTCATGCTGATTTTCATTGTCTTATGCATGGCGTTTCCAAGAATTTCTGCGCTTACAATTTCTAACAAACATGCACTGTCGGGAATAAAAAAAGGGGCGGAAAAGGTTACTTTCAGAATAAAAGGAGTGCCATTTACTTTTGTAAAAGTGGAAGCGGGCACGTTTGCGATGGGCAGTCCCTTAACTGAGGCACATAGATACCCTATTGAATCTCAGCATTATGTGAAGCTTACTAAAAACTTTTATATTAGTACAACAGAGATAACGCAAAGACAATGGAGCGCCGTTATGGGCTATAATCCATCTTATGTTAAAGGGAGAAGTTTCCCTGTTGAGTATGTCAGCTGGGATGATGTTTGCGGAAGAGGAGGCTTTTTGGAGAGAATAAATGCCGCTTTTGTAGGTGTTGGAACTTTTAAGCTCCCGACAGAAAGTCAATGGGAGTTTGCGGCGCGAGGCGGTGTAAAAAGCAAAGGGTATATTTATAGCGGCAGCAATGATTCTAATGAAGTTGCCTGGCATGCAGACAATTCAGGAGGCAAGACTCACCGCGTTGCAGGCAAGATGCCAAATGAACTTGGCATTTATGATATGAGCGGAAATGTGAGCGAGTTATGCTCAGATAAATTTGCTCATAATTATCCCGCAGGTACAAAAGAGAATCCGGTGGTAGATCCGACAGGTCCTGATAAATCATTGGCTGTTATAGGAAGAGGAGGAGATTTTAATAAAATAGATAATCTGTCAAAATATGATTGCAGAGTTGCAGACAGAGGATATGTGGAAACGTCATATAAGGCAAAAACATTGGGTTTCAGGATAATATATGTTATCAAATAAAGGACTTTGGGAGAGAAAGTAAACATATCAGGAAAGTGGTATTGGCTAAGACGCCCACGCAAGTCCGGCGGTGATGTTGGCTCAGATTTAAAGCATTTTGAGGAAGAATTCAAAAATGGCTACATCATTAATTCTCCTTACGTTGTAAGGTATATTTGCAAGTGCAAAGATGAGACGGGAGATTACATTCTGGAGGATTTTGTTGATGGAGACCATTTGATAGATTTTCTTGCTAAACAAAGGTTTACATCTGCCGAACGCAAGAAAGTTACGGAGCAAGTTGCAAGTGCAATGGAGGTACTTGAAGGGTGCGGAATCCCCTGCTCTTCTGTCTCTGCAAATGACGTAATTATTACTTCTATTTACCATGATGCTGTTGTGGTTAGCTGCAACGGACGTGATGAAAAAAGATCCGGCGTAAATGAAATTGCTTTTAAAATCATTAAAGCTGCGCGTGCAAAGTGCCGCAAAAATTTGAAAAAGAATAAGGCTGGCTGTAATGAAGATGACAAGCCTGCAAACACATCTGTAGTTAACTTTTGGTCAAAGTACCGCTCTGCTATTCTGACAATTGCCTCGTCATTTGTCATTGCAGCATGCTGCTTCCTGTTCTTTGTTTTACCTGTTATCAGGCCAAAAGCAGTTTCCTATATAAACGGTAAAAAACTATCGGGAATAATAAATGGAGCAGAAAAAATTTCTTTAAGAGTGCATGGACAATATTATGATTTTGTGTTAGTTAAAGCCGGAACATTTTTGATGGGCGGCTTGTTTGAACAGCACTTGGGAAATGTGAACGGAACAATGATGACCAAAATTGCAAACGCTCCTCACTGGGTAAAAATAACTAGAGATTTTTATATTGGGACAACGGAAGTTACTCAGAAACAGTGGATTTCCGTGATGGGCAATAATCCCTCTTATGACAAAGGGAAAAACTTGCCTGTGGAAAACATCTCATGGCTAGAGGTATGCGGCAGCAAGGGATTTCTTAAAAAGTTGAATAACCTCCATTCCGGAAGAGGCTATTTTAGGCTCCCGACAGAGAGTGAATGGGAATTTGCAGCACGCGGCGGCATTAAGAGCCGCGGATATATTTTCAGCGGCAGCAATAATCTTGATTCCGTTGCATGGAACTCAGGAAATTCAGGAGAGAAAGCCCATCCTGTTGCTCTATTAAAGCCCAATGAGTTAGGTGTTTATGACATGAGCGGGAACGTTTGCGAATGGTGCAGTGATAATGTTTGGCTGTATTCCCCAAATACAAAAGAAAATCCATACGTAGACCCGCAAGGCTCTCCCAACCTGAGCCTCAAGGTATTGCGCGGTGGCAGCTCTTTTCATGTAACTTATGATTCAAAAGATAAAGGGTGTCTGGTCTCATTCAGACACGTAGACTCCCCCATTGAGCACAAAACTTACTTTGGAGTTCGGCTGGTTTTTATTCCCTAATCTTTAAATTTTTGGAATAAATTTTGAGTTATATTTACTCCAGATTTTGAAGCATACGTGTTTCAACTACCAGAATTTAAATACACAAAAAATATGAAAAAAATTACAATTCTAACACTGCTAATAGCTGGTTTCCTTGGTGTTATGCCTATTGCTGCAAATGCGCAGAGTGCGCAAAAATGCAATAATTCAGAAGCTGTCCTTAACAATATCATGACCCGCACAAGCATTAGAGCGTACCAGGATAAAACAGTTGAAAAAGAAAAGGTTGAGAAGATTTTGAGAGCAGGAATGGCTGCTCCTTCTGCAATGAATAAACAACCTTGGGCATTTGTGGTTGTAACCAATAAAGAGCTGCTTACAAAGATTGGTTCAGAACTGCGCAATGCCGGCATGACCGCTAAAGCACCAATGGCAATTGTGGTCTGCGGAGATAAAAACAAGATGATTCCCGGCAACGGAAAAGATTTTTGGATTGACGATTGTTCAGCTGCAACAGAAAACATTCTGCTAGCTGCTCATGCGCTTGGACTTGGAGCCGTTTGGACAGGTTTCTATCCTGATCTTGAGCGCTGCGGTAAGTTGAGCACTATTTTAGGACTATCAGATAATCTGATACCTCTTAATGTAATCCCGATGGGTTATCCTGCGCAGAATCCTGCCCCAAAGGATAAGTGGAAACCGGAGAATATTATAGAGAAGTAAGTTTGGAGCTTTGTGCCGCAAATGACTGACAAAAAAGATTAACTTTGCGGAGATGAGTGATGAGAATGTAAATATTGCAAGCGGTAACCGCATTCCGCTGGCGGAGCGCATAAGGCCCAAGAGCTTAGAGGACTATGTGGGCCAGGAGCATCTTGTAGGCAAGGGCGCCATCCTGCGGAATATGATTGATACCGGGAATATTTCGTCCTTCATTTTGTGGGGCCCTCCTGGAGTTGGAAAGACAACGCTGGCCTATATTATTTCCAAGCAGCTCAACCGTCCGTTTTTTTCTTTATCTGCGGTAAGCTCTGGAGTTAAGGAAGTTAGGGATGTAATAGCAAAAGCTAAGGATAAAAATTTATTCTCCCGACAGACCCCTATTCTTTTCATTGACGAAATTCATCGTTTTAGCAAATCTCAGCAAGATGCGCTGCTTGGCGCTGTAGAAGACGGTACTATTATTCTGATTGGTGCAACAACGGAAAATCCTTCATTTGAAGTGATTAGCCCATTATTGAGCCGCTGCCAGGTATACGTGCTGAAAGAGTTAACTGTCGGGAACTTAGACACTTTGCTTACCCGCGCCCTTGAAAAAGACGAATACCTTAAAACTCTCAATATTAAGGTAAAAGAGAAAGAGGCTCTGTTCAGATATAGCGGCGGTGATGCACGCAAGTTGCTGAATGTCTTGGAGATAATCACAAGCACTTATGAAACGTCACAGACGGACAGTGCAAAATCAGGCAAAAAGAAAACTGTGCTCGTCATTGACAATGAACTTGTAACCAATAGGTTGCAGGAGAACATGGCTATGTATGACAAGAACGGAGAGCAACATTATGATATAATTTCCGCTTTCATAAAAAGCATGCGCGGTTCCGATCCTAATGCTGCAGTTTATTGGATTGCAAGGATGTTGAAAGGCGGAGAAGATCCTCTGTTCATTGCGCGACGGATGGTAATACTTGCCGCAGAGGATATTGGCCTGGCAAATCCAAACGCGCTTCTTCTTGCGCAATCAACGTTCGCAGCTGTTCAGCAAATTGGGCTTCCGGAGGGACGCATTCCACTTACGGAGTGTGCTATCTATCTGGCAACCAGCCCAAAGAGCAACTCTGTCATTACTGCTATTGACGGTGCTACAGCTTATGTAGAACAAACTGGTGATTTGTCTGTTCCGCTGCATCTAAGGAATGCCCCTACCAAACTCATGAAAGAACTTGGGTACTCAGACGGTTACAAATACGCGCATGAATACGCGGGCAATTTTGCAGACCTTGAGTTCTTGCCCGATGAGATGAGCGGTACCAAAATCTATGATCCGGGGGAGAATAAGAAGGAAGATGAGATTCGTCAGAGAATGAGGCGTTTCTGGCCTAAGTATAAATATTAAGCACTACACTCTCATTTCAGGCAATAGCATTAATTGACTCTAATTTGGCATATTTCGCCATAATGCTTTTTACGCTGTTTTTATAAAGTATATTTTGTAACTTTGCGGCGTATGGAAAAATCTTTAAAAATCGGCAATGTAAAGGATTACAAAAACGGAATGTTTTTTCTTATTGCCGGCCCTTGCGTAGTTGAGGGTGAGGAGATTACATTTGAGATTGCTAAAAAGCTAAAGGAAATCACTGAGAAATATAAGGTGCCTTTCATATTCAAAGCATCTTATAAAAAAGCAAACCGTTCCAGCATATCTTCATTTACAGGGATTGGTGATAAAGAGGCGCTTACAATACTTCAAAATATTAAGAAAGAATTGGGCGTTGCAATAGTTACAGATATTCACAGTGTGCAGGAGGCTGATATGGCAGCCTCTTATGATGTTGATATGTTGCAGATTCCAGCATTTTTGTGCAGACAGACTGAATTGCTTGAGGCTGCTGCAAAGACGGGGAAATATGTGAATATTAAAAAGGGACAGTTCTTATCCCCTGAATCAATGCAGTTTGCAGCAAAGAAAGTTACAGATTCCGGCAACATGAAAGTTGTTCTTACTGAGAGAGGAACGACATTTGGATATAATGATTTGGTTGTAGACTTCAAGAGCATTCCAAAAATGCAGAAGTTTGGATTTCCTGTAGTTCTGGATGTTACGCACTCTTTGCAAAAGCCCAATCAGACTAGCGGAATAACGGGCGGAGAGCCTTGGCTTATTCCACATATTGCAAAGGCGGGACTTGCCGTTGGTGCGGACGGATTGTTTATGGAAACTCATCCTTGCCCCGAGCATGCAAAGTCAGATGGTGCAAATATGCTGAAACTAAGTTTAATGGAACCTCTTATTGAACAGCTGGTTACATTAAGGAAAGCTCTTAAGTAAATTGCGGTAAAGTAAAGTGAAGTGAAAAAACTATCTGGATAAATCAATATATAATCTGGATAAAAATATAAACACAATATAAAATGTTTCTAACATCAAGTTTTTCAAAGAGGTATGAAAAATTACCTGTAACCATCTTCAATGAGGCCACTGATGCGGCCAAAATTGTTGTGGAGGATATTATTAAAAAATCACAAGAGAAGGCAAAGAAAGGAGAGAATCTGGTTCTTGCTTTAGCATCTACATCTGCGTGTCTATCAGTTTATGATGAGATGATTAAGGCCGTTAAGGCTAAGAAATTAAGCTTCAAGAATATTGAAGTGTTTGACATGGATGATTATTACCCTTTGGACCGCAATGAGTTGCAAAGTCATTACAGATTTATCAAAGAGTGTTTGGTTGATGAGGTTGACATACCCGCAAAGAACGTCCATTATATTAAGAGCAATAAGATGGATGATGTCCAGAAATATTGCAAAGGTTTTGAGGATGAAATAGCAAAGGCCGGAGGCATAGACGTTTTGATTACCAGCAACATGGGAATGAATGAGCCTGCTTCTGCATACAACTCTGAAACCAGAATGATTGCGCTTAACTACTCTTCCAGAGTGGCTGCAGCAAGTGATTTCTTTGGCGTAGAGGATGTTCCCTATTATGCTATTACAATGGGAATTGCAACAATTCTTAAGTCAAAGGAAATTTATTTTCTAGCTTGGGGAGAAGGTTCCGGAAATGCAGTAAAGTCTTTGGTAGAGGGTGAAGTTGACAGCATGAATCCATCATCTTACCTGCAGGAACATAAGAACATACACGTTTTCATAGATAACTCTGCATCAGTCAAGCTTACAAGAATTGATACTCCTTGGCTTACAGATAAAGTTGAGTGGACTCCTTATCTTATTAGAAAGGCCGTGTTCTGGCTTTGCAGAAAATTGAACAAGCCTATTCTTAAACTTACAGATAGAGATTACAATGATAATTTGATGTCAAATCTTGTCACCACAAAAGGTCCTGCAAGCCAGATTAACATTAAGGTGTTCAATGATTTGCAGCACACGATCAGCGGCTGGCCTGGTGGAAAACCAAATGCAGATGATTCTACCCGTCCCGAGCGCGCCAAACCTTATCCAAAGAGAGTTGTTGTATTCAGTCCGCACCCTGATGATGATGTAATTTCCATGGGCGGTACTCTTGCCAGACTTTCTGAACAAGGACATGACATTTACATGGCTTATGAAACAAGCGGCAACATTGCTGTTTTTGATCATGATGTTGTAAGATATTTGGATTTCATTAGAGAGAGCGCCGGCCTTTTTGGATTCTCAGATGAGAAAGCAAAGAAGCTTTTCACGGACATTAAAGCTGCCCTTGCAAAGAAACATCCCGGTGAGGCTGACCCAATGATTGTCAGACAGATAAAGACGGTTATCCGCCGCGGTGAAGCACGTTCTGCCTGCCGTTACCTTGGAATTCCTGAGAGCCACGTTAACTTCCTTGCATTGCCTTTCTATGAGACCGGCGGTGTCAAGAAAAATCCTCTTAGCAGAAAAGATATAGATATTGTAAAGAAACTTTTGGAGAAAGTAAAGCCTCATCAGATTTTTGCTGCTGGTGATTTATCAGATCCACATGGAACACATAGAGTTTGTTTCCAGGCAGTTATAGCTGCATGTAATGAGCTTAAGAAGGAGTCATGGTTTAAAGATTGCCGTCTTTGGATGTACAGAGGCGCATGGCAGGAGTGGGATGTTGCAGAGGAGGAGATGGCTGTTCCATTGAGCCCGGAAGAGGTTAAGATTAAGAGAGATGCAATCTACCGTCACCAGTCTCAGAAGGACTATCCATTGTTCCCCGGTTCAGATGCACGTGAATTTTGGCTGAGAGCGGAAGAGAGAAACCACAATACGGCGGTAATATTTGACAAGCTGGGAATGGCTGAGTACCAGGCCATTGAGCTTTTTGTTAAATACAAATTTTAATCCCGACAGGTTTACTTTAGTTAGATAAAGAGTTCTTTTATGAACAAAATAGTTAAATCATTAATGCTCCTTGCGGCGCTGCTTTCTTTTGGAAGCGTAAATGCAAGGGGCATTTATGTTCTTAATAACCAAATAGATATGAATACTAAAAAAATCAAGGCTGCTGACAAAACATTGAATACAAATAAAGAAGTTGTGCGCAAAACCTATAAAGTTAAACATGTGAAATTTGCTGCGGCTTCCCCTACTTTTTTGCAGATTAATAAAAAGTTTGAGAGTGAAAAAATAGAGTCCGCCGCAGTAGATGTTGTCAACTGGCCAAAGGCTAACGGAGATTACAAACCTGTCGCGAGCTTTAAGATAATGTACACGGATACAGACATTTATATCCAATACAACGTTAAAGAGAAAGCACTTAAAGCTGTATTTGATAAGGATGAGGGTGCGCAGCCTTGGACTGATGACTGTATGGAATTTTTTATTAAGCCGTCTGATAATTTAGAGGATTCTCTCTATTTTAATCTGGAAATGAACTGCATAGGTCATGGTTTGCTTGGCATGGGCGAAGGGAGAAAAGATAGGCATAATGCGCAGCCGGAAGTAATGAAAATGATTCGCAGATTCTCAACTTTGGGAGATAGCGCCTTTGGTATCAAAGAGATAGAGAAGGAGAACGCACTTGCATCTAATAGAGTTAAAGATAATGATGTGTGCATTACGGGAGATAAATTAGATGAGTATGAATGGACTATGGTGATAGTTCTCCCTATCAAATTAATATGCGAGGATGGCGTTAAAGCTCTGAAAGGCAAGAAGGTAATGGGCAACGTATATAAGTGCGGGGATAAAATGCCTCAGGCTCACTATCTTACATGGAATCCGATTGGAACTCCCAAACCGGATTATCACAGACCTGAATATTTCGGGTATTTTAAATTTGAAAAATAATCTTTGAAAAGGCTTTTGCATCAGGCTATTAGAATGGATAGCCGATGCCAAAGCTGAATTCAAAATTGTTGTGTTTGAACCAGCTGCCTGGCCCTTTCCAAGCAGATGCCGCAGGGTCAAATGTCTTAAATCCAAGGTCCAAGCGCAGCAGCGCAAAGCTCAAATCCAACCTCAGACCTATTCCGCAATCTAGTGCGATATGCTTGTAAAAGTCTTTGCCTCTGAATATTCCGGCGTAGTCTGTTTTCTCGCCTGTGGCTGAATCTGTGCCGCGGTCAAACGTCCAAATATTTCCGGCATCAGCAAACAGTGCGCCCCTCAAAATCCAAAACATTGGAAATCTATATTCAACGTTAGCCTCTAGTTTAATATCTCCAGTCTGGTTTGAAATTCTCCAAGCCGTATCTATTTGCGCATAACCTGGGCCTAAAGTCCTTGGCTGCCAGCCTCTTAAATCATAAGCTCCGCCGCCCCAGAATAATTTCTCAAAAGGAAGAACGGATGAATTTCCATAGCCTCTGCCAACTCCGCCAAGCAATCTCATTGCAACCATGTGGCTCTTGTTCTGTCCCAATTTGATTGTATATACTCCCGACAGTTCCATCTTGTAATATTGAGAATAAGGTGAGTGCCATATCAGTTTTTCTCCATATTCATTATGAGCAAAGTTCTTGTCAAACAGGCTGATTAAGTTGCCGCTCAAATCCAGCGCATATCTGAAATAAAAGAAACTGTGTGCAGGATTTGTAGATGCGTCCGTAGTAAAGTAGACATTGCCACCTACTCCAAGGTCAAAATGGTCTTTATATGAGTTCCTTAGGAATGGGTCATTGAGCTTGTTATAAAATGTTGAGTCCAGGTTATACAGTTTTACAATGTTGGCCTGAATCAGATTTGCTTTGAAAAACCACTTGCCGTACGCAGTCCAAGTGTAACCGTAACTTGCAGATATAATGTTTCTTGTGTACTCCGGACGTTTTTGGTAGCTATATGCGGTTATTATTTCCGTACGAGGAATTGTTTTAGACTGAAACCAGCTGTCGGGAGCTAAAAGGAAATTCGGGACACTCAGAGAGGTGCTGATTCCCAGCTCAGTAGAGTGAACATTGCTGTTAGGTTTAAACTGAAAATCACCCATCACGCTGACTGAGAATAACTCGCCTCCTCTAAATAAATTCTTGTGATAATAAGAGAGTGTCGGGGAAATACCAAACAACCCGTTTGAATTTGTGGAGCCTTGCAGATTAACTTTATAACCCTGTAAAGTATTTGCCATCAGTTTATGTCTGTTTTTACCTTTGATGAATCTATCTCTGTAAGTCCTACGTTTACGCTGGAGAACAGCCCCATTGAACTGAATCTCTGATAAGTAGAGGATACATTGTCTACATTGTATTTTTCTCCGGGCCTTATCATGTTCATTCTGTTAAGCACTTTGCGCCTCAAAAGCAGCGTGCTGCCGGTCTTTTTGTTAAGGCCTATTACATTGATGCGCCTGTACTTGATAGTATCAATTTGAGAACGTATAACTGAAATCATGCTGTCTCTTCTTGCAATCTCAACAGAATCAGTAGATTTTGGCATCCTCATTCTGCGCTGGAAATTTCTCATTGGAGCTATGTAGACATCTCCGAAAGTGTAAACCCTATGCGGCTTTGCCTCTTTAGGCGTTTCATTGCGGGTAAAGTCTTCTATTGCTATATTCAAGTGAGCCAGACCATCATGAGATAATGTATCACCCTTGTAAAAGAAGTAATTTTTTGTAAAACCATAATAGCCTCTATTTCTGTACACAAGCGACATCCTTGCCGATTCTTGTTCCAGCAAATCTTCAGATAGGATTTTTCCCCTCTTTATCAGACTATTACAAGTGTCGGCGAGCATGATTTTTAAAAGAGCAGTATCCTTAATTGAGTATAAAATGCTGTCAATTATATAGCGCCTGCCGGGATAGACAAAATATGTTACGTGAGTCTTTTTATTTTGCGTCTCTATGGAATCTCTTATTTTAGAGTTGTAATATCCCTTGAACTGCAAGTGGTTAACCATGTTAGTCTTGGAACTTTCCACAAGGTCAGGATCAAAAATTACAGGTGCCTGTCCAATTTTCTTGACAAACTTGTCCCACCCTTTGCCGCTGCCGTTGCCTGAATTATAGATATTAATAAAGGGGTTAATTCCAAGAACAGATGAGTTAGGTGTCTGCTTGATATATTTCTGCAGGTCAGATATGCTCTCCTTCTGCCCAAGCCTGCTTAACAAGGCTCCTGAATAAGAAGGAGTATTCATTATCTCTATCTTATTGCTCCTAAGCAGACTCTGGTCATTGGGTATCACCCTGGTCATGCTGCAAGATGCCAGCAGCATGCTGCCCGCAGCCAAAACTACGTATATAGATTTTCTAATCTCCATTTACCGCTCCAAATTTAGATAAAAAAGATGAAAATACCCTGTCGGGAGAATAAATAGAGAGGGTTTGTAAAATATGCATCAGAAATTTGCGCATTCCTGTACAAATGCCTGCTATTATAAATATATTTGTCACCGATTTTAAATCCGAGTGATTTAGATTGCTGAATTTTTATAAAAGTAACTCACTTACATTTTCAAAATGAAAAACAAGTACATAGATTTGGTTGAGCAGTCTTTTGACTGGCCGCAGGATGAATTTAGAGTAGAAGATGACAATCTTTTGTTCCATGAAATTCCAATGATGGATATCATTGAACAATATGGAACTCCTTTGAAACTCACCTATTTGCCAAAGATATCCAGCCAGATTCAGAGGGCAAAAAGAATGTTTAACGTTGCCATGGCCAAGGTCGATTACAAAGGCTCTTACAACTATTGCTACTGCACAAAAAGCTCTCATTTTTCATTTATTCTAGAAGAGGCGCTTAAGAATGACATATTCCTGGAGACATCTTCTGCATTTGATATCAATCTTATTGATTCTCTGTACGATGAGGGAAAATTGAAAGAGGATATGACAATTGTCTGCAACGGTTTTAAAAAGGATACTTACATAGAAAACATATCTGAAAAAATTAACGGCGGATGGAAGAATATTATCCCGGTTATGGATAATATGGGTGAGTTTGATGACCTTGATTCACATATAAAAGTTCCCGCCAAGCTGGGGATAAGAATTGCATCTGAGGAGGAGCCAAAATTTGAATTTTACACAAGCCGGCTGGGCATAAGGTATTCAGATATACTCCCTTTCTATAAGGCAAAACTTGCTAAAAGCAAGAAGTTTACATTAAAGATGCTGCACTTCTTCATCAACACCGGAATTAGGGATAATGCCTATTATTGGAATGAGCTGGCAAAGTGCGTGAATGTATATTGTGACTTGCGCGCAATATGTCCGGAACTTGATTCTCTAAACATCGGAGGCGGCTTCCCTATCAAAAATTCTCTTGTTCAGGATTACGAATATGAGTACATGACTGAGGAGATTGTATCCCAAATAAAAAATATTTGCAAGTCCCGCGGAGTTGCGGAACCAAACATTTTTACAGAATTTGGAAGTTTTACAGTTGGAGAAAGCGGCGCAACTATTTTTCAGGTTTTGGATTGCAAGCAGCAGAATGACAGAGAGCGCTGGTATATGGTTGACAGCTCATTTATGACCACATTGCCAGATACTTGGGGTATTAAGCAGAGGTTTATTTTGCTGCCTATAAATAAGTGGAACTGCGAATATCAACGTGTTTTCCTGGGAGGATTAACGTGCGATTCACAAGATTACTATAATGCTGAAGCTCATGCAAACGCCATCTTCCTTCCTGTTGTGGAGGGCCGTCATGATGAAGAGCCGCTGTATATTGGTTTCTTCCATACAGGTGCATACCAGGAGTCTATTGCCGGATACGGCGGAATTCAGCACTGTCTGCAACCCGCTCCAAAACACGTAATTATAGACCGGGACGAGCACGGCGAATACTTCACAAAACTATTTAGCAAAGAGCAGTCTTACAAGAGCATGCTAAAGATTTTAGGATATTAATCCAAGTCATAATTTTGTTAATTTTGCTCCATGCAATTGTCAAACAAGCAAATAAAAGATATACGCGCACTCCAGCGGAAGAAATTCAGGCAGGAGACAGGCCTATTTGTGGTTGAGGGTGAGAAACTTGTGGAGGAGGCGCTGCATTCAGGCTTTAATGTAAGAGATGTGTATAAATCTTCTGAGATTGGAGATGAGTGCATGGCGCGCATAAGTTCACTTTCTACCCCTTCACCTATTCTTGCAGTAGTTGAGCAAAATAAACAGCCTGAGATTAAAGCATTTATAGCGTCGTTGTTAAATAACTCCAATGAGTGTTCAGAGGAAAAATTCCCGCTTTGTTTAGGTCTCGACAGTGTAAAGGACCCGGGAAATCTTGGAACAATAATCAGATTGGCAGACTGGTATGGCATTAACGCAATCTTTGCATCTGAAGATACAGTAGAGCTTTATAATCCAAAAACAGTACAAGCCACCATGGGCGCAATATTCAGAACTACAGCCATATATAGTAATCTTGCGGAGACTGTAAAGGAGTTTGAAAATGCCGGTTTGCCAGTTTACGGAACCTTTCTGGATGGAACTCTCATCTTGGGAAACAACTGCAATCAAAGCAGTTGCAACAGCTCAACTAATTATATAAAAAAGCGCGGATTGGTAATTATGGGGAGCGAGTCTTTTGGAATCTCCAAAGAGATTGAAAATCTGATACCTGCAGAAAATAAATTATACATCCCATCATTTGGAAAAGACGGCAAAATGAAGCCGCGCAAAGAATTTGCAACCTCAGAGTCTCTTAACGTTGCAACCGCAACAGCCGTTATCTGTCAGGAATTCAGAAGATAATTATTACAAAAACGTTATTACTTAATTAAGTTGAGTGTAAAACAACCATTATGGATGTTTTTTATGTTTAAATTCGCGATAGTTATTAAACAAGCGTGAAGACCTATGGACAAAATCAGAATATTGGTTGTAGATGATGAGGCTACTCTGTGCCAGGCAATTAAGTTCAACCTGGAAGTTGAAGGTTATGCCGCTGATACGGCTTTAAGCGCAGAGGATGTTCTTAAAAGGCCGGCGGCTGAACTCACACAATATTCTCTTATTCTGCTGGATGTGATGATGGGAGAGATTAGCGGCTTTAAGATGGCTCAGATTCTTAAATCCAGACCGGAAACCTCAAAGATTCCCATTATATTTTGCACGGCAAAAGACACAGAAGATGATATGGTTGCGGGGCTGGATATGGGAGCCGATGACTACATTTCCAAACCATTTACAATCAGGACATTGCTTGCACGCGTAAAAAGCGTTTTGAGAAGAACGTC
Source organism: Bacteroidales bacterium (assembly GCA_022647615.1). NCBI lineage: Bacteria > Pseudomonadati > Bacteroidota > Bacteroidia > Bacteroidales > Bacteroidales bacterium. The sequence goes on along the minus strand of JALCKZ010000001.1, from coordinate 1,812,366 downwards.
TCCGCACGCCGATATCCATAATGACCTGCTGGATTATGAGACTATTCATATAAACCTTAATAATAAAACTTGTACTGTTGACGGTAATGAGCTGGTGCTCACAAAGAAAGAGTTTGAAGTTCTTGTCCTGCTCTTAGAAAACAGAAATAAAGTCTTATCCAGGGAAGAGATACTTTCTAAAGTATGGGGAGATGACGTTGTGGTTGTAAACCGCACTATTGATGTGACTATCACAAGATTGCGCAAGAAGATAGAACCATACGGAGATTGCATTGTCACCCGCTATGGTTACGGATACATTTTTGAGGAGAGAGAGAAATAAAACAGGCTTTACTTTTATGTAATAGCAATGCGGAAGAAAAATAGACAAATACGTGAAACGCTGATGTTTGTGCTGCTGCTATCTGTAATCTGGATAGCAGCTACCGTCTTTGTTTTTTTCCGGTATTCAAGTGAAAAGCGTTTTAAGGAGGATATGATGAATGCCTCTCTGCAAAGTGTAAATGAGCATGTTGCAGAAATTCTCGGCGACGGTAATAATTACCATTTTGTTCCGCAGGATGATAGGTTTTTCTCCTCTTTGGATAGCAGCTTTAAAGATATAAAGAGAATTTATCCCGATATCCGCATCACAATTATTGAGTCTAATGGCAAAGTTATATATGATTCTTATGAGGGAGCCAAATCTGCCCAAATGCAGAATCACTCATCAAGGCCTGAATTCAGAGATGCAATGAAAAGCGGAAATGGCTTTATTGTGAGGAGATTATCAAAAACCACATCAGAAAATTATTTTTACTCCGCAACAAAAATTGAGCATAATTTATCTATCGGGAAAAAGATAATCAGCGCTCCATATATAGTAAGGAGCGCTCTGCCCTACTCTGTTTCTCTGCAAAAGACTTTGAGCCTTGGTCACTCGTTTGTTTGGTTTATTGCCGGCATGACGTTGCTGCTTAGCCTTATGGCCGTGCTGGTTATAGGGCGCATCAGAAAAGATTCTGAGGAAATTGAGTATCAGCATAATAAGGCAATGCGGGAGGAAGAAGAAAAAATCAGAATAAAGAAGCAGCTCACAAATAATATTAATCATGAACTTAAAACTCCTGTCAGCGGCATAAGTCTTTGCCTGGAGACAATGCTGCGCAATCCAAATATGACGGAGGAGCAGAAGCATGATTTTCTTGCAAAGAGTTACTCGGAAACGCAGAGACTCAGCTCTTTACTGCAAGATGTTTCTACTATTACCCGCATGGATGAGGCACCTGATATGATTAAAAAAGAGAGACTTTATTTGAGCAATATTATCAGAGAAGAAGTTGCAGCTGCTAATCAAATGATTATTTCCAGGCAACATACTGCTGCCGGGACATCCTTAAACTCAGATAGTTCCGATAATATTCCAGGCTCTGATAAATCTGCAATGATTAAAATTCACCTGGTTAATTTAGAGAGCAAGCCGCTTGTAATGTACGGCAATGACTCTCTGCTGCGCTCAATTTTCAGCAATCTGTTAAACAATGCAATTTCATATTCATCTGGAACTGAAATATATATCAAATTAGTAAAAGAGACTCCCGATAAATATTTCTTCTCATTATGGGACAACGGGGTTGGCGTAGATAGTGAGCATCTGCCACATTTGTTTGAGCGTTTCTACAGAGTAGACAAAGGACGTTCCCGCAAGGCCGGCGGAACAGGACTTGGGCTATCCATTGTTAAAAATGCCGTTATAATTCACGGCGGCACAATCACAGTAAACAATTACGTACCAAGCGGTTTGCAATTTGATTTTTCTTTTAAGAAGCAATAATTGAACGTCTTTCCACAATAAATGAAATATTGCCGACAATCTGTTTGTAATATTTTTTATACATTTTTATCACTCTCTTATAACATTGCCGTAACGGTCATGTAATAGTTGCGGCGTTCCTTTGCGTCTGTAAAAATCAACTAACAGATGGACGAGGATATCTATAGTTCTAAAACATTTAAGCGGGAGTTTATTGTTTTTGGATTAGTATTGCTGGCATGCATACTAAGCGCAATCGCAGTTTTTGCAGACAAACAAAATGTCTCTTACCATATAAAAGGTATTGTAAGAGATTCTACATCAGGCACTCCCATTGCCGGAGCAGCAGTAGTGACAGAGAACAAAAAGTTCTATTCTGTTGCGGATGAGCAGGGTCGTTTTGAGGTTCCTATAAACCGCCAGGGTGTCTTTACATTATCGGTCACAATGATGGGATATAAAACCGTAACATTTAGAGCGGAGGCCGGGGCAAAGGATATAATTATTAATATGGTCCCGACAGCTGAATCAATTAACGCTTTGGTTGTTAAGGGAGTAAAAAGGGTCAGCGGAGACATTGGAGTTGTTCAGGCAATGAAATCCACCAACGCAGTTGTGAGCGGAGTATCAGGCAAAGCAATAGCAAACAATCAGGACAGAGATGCAGGTGAGGTAATCAGAAGAATCCCGGGAATCTCTATTATAAATGATAAGTTTATTATTGCAAGAGGCTTGTCCCAGAGATATAACAACGTTTGGATTAACAATGCGTCAACCCCTAGCAGCGAGGCAGATACGCGTTCATTCTCTTTTGATATAATCCCTGCCGGACAGATAGAAAACATAATGATTGTCAAGTCTCCTTCGCCTGAACTTCCTGCCGATTTTTCCGGAGGTTTTGTAAAGATTTCCACAAAAGACACGCCTGAGGAGAAACCATTTTCAATCTCTTACAGCGCCGGAATAAACACCTCTGCACACTTCCATAACTTTCTCTACAACAATGACGGGAATGGTCCGATAGACATAAATAACAATGAGAAAATCTGGAAGATTAAAAGCCACCGTCCTCTGCCTGACCAAAGGGTTTCCGCCTCATTTGGCAAATCTTTTAAACTGCAGAACAACAGGGAGTTTACAATCATAGGCGCAATCAACTGGAGCCTAACTTCCAAGTCCTATCTTAATATGGAGAACTCAAGATTTGGGGTTTATAACAAAATAGAAGATAAGCCGGAATACTTATATAAGTACACGGACAATCAATACTTGAGAACAAACAAAATAGGAGCTCTTTTAAACTTTGCATATATAAGAGCAAACAGCAGATACTACTTTAGAAATATCTTCAACAGAATAGGAACTTCCAAGTATACTAAAAGAGATGGATGGCAGAACATTTCTTCATTATACCTTCAGGAAAAAGCAGAATATGACCACTATACAAGAAATTCCTATAGCGGCCAGGTCTCAGGTGTGCACGATATTTTAAATGGTAAAATTGATTGGGAAACGGGATATTCTTATGCAGACAGAATTCAGCCTGACAGAAGGATTATTAACCGTGAGCAGAATGATTTAGTTGGAGACCCCTACTATGGCATGCTTGGAATAGACCAAAATAACATAGAGAGATGCTCTACAAAACTCCATGAAAATATCGGTTCGGCAGGAGTTAATTATTCCCAATCTTTTCTTAATAATAAGAATCACGATGGTAACGTCTTTGAGCTAAAAGCCGGATTATATGGAGATTACAGAGAGAGAAAATATAACACAAAGGATTATTACTACAGATTCATTGAATCAAATCTGCCGGCAGACTTCAAATATGGAGATGTTGTAAAAGACATAATGCAGCCAAAAAATTTTGGAGAGGACAAACTATACCTGTATGATGATTCAGACAACAGAGATAATTATAAAGGACACAACACATCATTAAATGGCTATGCCGGGTTTGGATTAAATCTTAACAAGATTAAAGTTTATGCCGGAGCCAGATATGAATATTATAAGATGGACCTTATAAGTTACACTCGTACAACAGGTTCCGACACCAAAAAAAGAACATACACATATAATGATCCATTCCCTTCCGTTAACGCTTCATACTCTTTTGATGAGCGACATTTGCTGCGTGCTGCATACGGAATGTCAACAAACCGACCTGAATTCAGAGAGATATCATCTTCCGTTTATTATGATTTTGACCTGTTTAGCGATGTTAAGGGAAATCCCGATTTAAAAGCTGCATATATGCAAAATGCAGATATAAGATATGAGTGGTATCCATCTAATGGAGAAATAATCTCTATAGCAGCATTTTACAAGCATTTCAAAAATCCGATAGAAACAACATTTCTAGATGCCGGAGGGAGCTATACATATACTTTTGAAAATGCCGACAAGGCAAATTTATACGGAATTGAGGCTGAGATTAAAAAGAATCTGGGCTTCATAGGTGCTGAGAATCTGGATGTTTCATTGAATGCCGCATGGATGAAGAGCCGCGTTAATTTCTCCAGCGGCAGCATGGAACATAACAGACCAATGGAGGGGCAGTCCCCCTATCTGATTAACGCAGGAGTCTTTTATAAATATAAAAAGGCAGGACTTTCGGCCGCAGTACTTTACAATAGAATTGGAAAAAGAATTGTAGGCATTGGAAAGACTGATGTTAGCGCAGGAGGTACAATAGACAACAATATCCCGGATATGTACGAGCTGCCGCGCAACCTTATTGATATTGCGCTCAGCAAATCTGTCGGGAGCCATATAGAATTGAAACTCAGCGCAAAAGATATACTAAATGAATATGCTGAATTCTGTCAGTATCCAAAATACACTAATGATAACAGCAAGATAGTATCCAGAAAAGAGATTACTAAAAAGTTCAAGCCGGGGAGGGAATTCATTGCCGGAGTTGTCCTGAAATTTTAAGAAAAATTTATCAAGACCATAATATATAACATAATAAAACGACTTATTAATTACTTAAAAATTAATTGATTATGAGAAAAAATTTTTTGATGGCATGTGCAGCTGCAGCAATATCCGTATTTGGAATTGCTTTAAGCAGCTGCAGCAAAAGTTCTAATGACGCTCCTATTACGCCCACTGACAACCTGGACCAAATCTTGTTTTCAAACAGGACTCAAATAGGAAACGGAGATGCTGAATTTGAGATAAAAGGAAATTATACGCTTCCAAAAGGAACATATACAATGAAGGGATGGTGCTACATTACTGACGGGTCTACGCTGACAATACCGGCAGGTACAATTATCAAAGGAGATAAAGCTACAAAGGCATCACTTATTGTAGAGAGAGGTGGAAAGATAATAGCTCAAGGAACTGCTACAGAGCCAATTGTATTTACTTCTGCACAGCCTGCAGGAAGCAGGAAACCCGGAGATTGGGGCGGAGTTATTATTTGCGGAAAAGCCAAAAACAATCAGACAGAGATGATTATCGAGGGTGGTCCAAGAAGCAAACACGGCGGCAATGACGATGCAGACAATTCAGGCGTATTCAGTTATTGCAGAATTGAGTTTGCAGGTTATCCATTTGCAACTGACCAGGAAATCAACGGTCTTACAATGGGTTCCGTAGGAAGCGGAACAAAGATTGACCACGTGCAGGTTTCATACTCTAATGATGACTCTTTTGAGTGGTTCGGAGGCAGCGTAAACTGCAAATATTTAATTGCTTACCACGGATGGGATGATGAGTTTGACACAGATAACGGTTTCTCGGGAAAAGTGCAGTTCTGCCTTGGAATCAGAGATCCAAAAATTGCTGACCAATCTGCATCTAACGGTTTTGAAAGTGATAACAATGCTAACGGTACAACTGCTACCCCATTTACCTCATGTGTATTTTCTAACATGACAATTATTGGCCCGGCAGTCCAAGATGCCTCATTTGCAAACACTTCCACTTTTATTGATGGTAACGGAATGAACCCTAACAACGGTTCAAGGTTGGGACAATTCCAGGCAGCAATACAGATTAGAAGAAACAGCCACCTATCTTGCTTTAACTCCATTTTTGCAGGATACCCTGTCGGGATACTAATAGAAAACGATAAAGGCTCTGCTACTCAGAGCGCTGCAACAGCCGGCACATTTAAGATTAACAATGTTATTCTTGCAGCATGCACTATTTTGGGTAGTGATAAAAATAAGAGTTTTCTAGACCAGTATTCAGATAACGGCAGTACGTTGGACGCTACAAAAGAGTCATTCTCAAGTACTTTCTTTAAATCAATGACAAGTGATAAATACTATTCTGATTTCTCTTTGTTAAAACTTTCATCATCTGCACAATATGCGCCTCAGACAGGAAGCCCGCTTTTAAATGCGGCAGTATTTACAGACGCATTGCTTAACGGCATGGATAAGGTAACTTACATTGGCGCATTCTCCGGTCCTACAGACACTTGGATGAACGGCTGGACAAACTTCGACCCTCAGCACACTAATTATTAGGATTAATTATTCACTTAATTTCATCCATTCCTCCATCTTGGAGTCACGCATAGATTTAATTTTTTGATATTCCTCTGATAGTTTAGTTAGCTCCTCCGGGGTGTGAATGGCTGAAAGTTCTATTTCAGTTTCTGAGAGACGGTGATCGAGATCTGCGATTTCATTTTCGCACTTCTCGATCTCTTTTTTCTTCTTGCGCGCCTCCTTGCTTTCTGCTCTAAACTGCTGGGAATCAGTTGAACTGTCGTTCTTTTTGCACTCTGCAATCTTTGTATTCTCCTTGTGTTCAGCAACTTCACGCTCTTCTCTGTTATGCTCAAGGTACGCCTGAATACCGCCCAGGTGCTCGCGTACGCGTCCGTCCTTAAATTCGTAAACCTTGCTTACAAGACCGTCCAGGAAATCTCTATCGTGAGAAACAATTATAAGAGTTCCGTCATAACTCAGCAGCGCCTGCTTAAGAACATCTTTGCTCAAAAGGTCCATGTGGTTTGTCGGCTCATCCAAAGCGAGCAAATTATAAGGCTTTAAAATCAGCTTTGCCATAGCCAAACGCGCCCTCTCGCCGCCGCTTAAGACTGCAACTTTCTTATCAATATCCTCTCCTCTGAACAAGAAGGCCGCAAGAATATCGCGCAGCTTAGTACGCACATCTCCTACGGCTATTTTATCCAATGTACCATAGACAGTATCGTTCTTGTCAAGTATATCTTCCTGGTTCTGAGCATAGTATCCGAGGCTCACATTGTACCCTAAAGTTGCGCTTCCGGTTATAGGAGTTAACTGATTGGTTATTACCTTCATAAGCGTAGTTTTACCCTCTCCGTTGCGCCCTACGAACGCTACTTTCTCCCCCCTCTCTACAACTATGTTAACATTGTTCACAATTGTTTTATCTCCGTAACCAATCTGCGCAGAGTCTGTCTTAAAAACCACATTTCCGCTCCTTGGCGCGGGAGGAAATTTTACGTTAAGAGTGCTTGTATCCTCCAGGTCAACTTCAATTCTGTCCAGCTTATCCAGCGCCTTAATTCTGCTTTGAACCTGGTTGCTTTTTGTTGGCTTATATCTGAACCGCGCAATGAAATCCTCCGTTTTCTCAATCATTCTTTGCTGGTTCTCATAAGCCGCCCTCTGCTGTTCCATTCTCTCTTTGCGCAAAATCTTGTATTTGCTGTAAGGGACATCATAGTCATAAATTTTACCCAGCATAATCTCAACAGTTCTCTTGGTGATATTATCCAGGAATTTCCTGTCGTGAGAAATAAGAACTACTGAGCCTTTAAAGTTTTTAAGATAGTCCTCAAACCACTGAATTGACTCAATATCAAGGTGATTTGTAGGCTCATCCAATAGCAGCGCATCTGGTTTTGAGAGTAAAACTTTTGCCAGTTCTATTCTCATGTTCCAGCCCTGGCTTAGCGTATTTGTCTGTCTGTCAAATTCTTCCTCTTTAAAGCCAAGTCCAAGCAAAACTCTTTCTGCCTGCACCCTGGGAGGTTCGCTCTCCATCATAAGAGAACGATCTGTATAATTGTTAAGGTCAATAATCAGTTTTTTATAAGCCTCTGAATCATAATCCGTTCTGCGGCCAAGCTGTTCGTTTATTTCTTCTATCTTTTTATGGATATCAAACAAAGAATTAAACGCCTGCAGAGTCTCCTCCATAACGCTTTTATCCTTAGCATGTTCCATCTGCTGAGGCAAATAACCAAACTTGATATTTTTTGATGTTAATACAGAGCCGCTCGTAGGAGATTGTTCTCCAAGAATTATCTTAAGAAGAGTGGATTTCCCCGCACCGTTTTTCCCAACAAGACCAACCTTATCATTGTCATTTACGTGGAAATTAATGTCATCAAGGAGAGTATAACCTCCAAAAGCAACCGTTAAATTTGTAACTGTAATCATCTATCTCCCCCTCTTTATATAATTACTTAACACCTTTATCACCAATTGTTTCCGCCACATCCGCATCTTCATCTTCATCTTCATTTTCATCATCGTCAGCATCCTCTTTTTTGCTCTTGCACATTGCAATGCTTATTTCATACAACGCATATAGCGGCAGGTCTACTGCAAATAAAGTAAACGGATCTCCTGACGGAGTAATGCCCGCAGAAACAATAAGCAGGATTACAAATGCATGCTTGCGGTACTTCTTGAGCATCTGCTTGTTAATGATGCCAATTTTAGAAAGTATTGCGGCAAGGATTGGGAACTCAAACACAATTCCCATTATCAATATCATTGAGACAAACATATTGATATATGAGCGCAATGAGATTGTATTTACCACATCCGTACTTACTTGATAAGTTCCCAAGAACCTGAGCGTCAGAGGAAAAACAAGGAAATACCCTACAAGCACACCTGTATAAAAAAGCAGGCCTGCAAAACCGAATGCTTTTTCAACTACGTGTTTCTCCTTGGGATACAATGCCGGACGGACAAATGTCCAAAGCTCATAAAATAAATAAGGCATTGCTATGAGCAAAGAGACATAAAATGTTGTGCTTATATGAATAAAGAACTGCGCAGGCAGGTCAATATTAATTATTTGCAGTTTGTAATCCGGGAGAGGATTCTGATGCAGCAAAGCAAGAATATAATTTATACCTCTGTATAAAATGAAGTCATTATCTACCGGACCAAAAACTATCCTGTTGAAAATAAACGTCTTGGCAGAGAACAAAAGACACATAAGCACAATCAAAACTATGATTGGGCGGAATATCACCTTGCGCAATTCGTCAAGGTGCTCCCAGAATGTCATGTCCCCTTCTGCCATTGCTAAAAAACAGAACGCGCAGCAAAGGTCTGCGCATTCAAGTGAAAGAAAGTTTGTTTTAGGTAATTACTTATTAACGGTACTGTCTGTGTGTGAGTTGTTTGCACTACCGTTCAGGCTGCCGTCATCAGTGATATCTTTTTTGATATTATTTATTGTACCCTTAACATCATCTGTATTAATCTCATCCTCAACGCCTTTAACACCATCTTTAAAACTCTTTACACCCTTGCCAAGGCCCTTCATAAGTTCCGGGATTTTCTTTCCACCAAAAAACAGAAGAACTACCAATGCAATAATCAGAAGTTCAGGCAATCCAAAATTTTGAAAAATCAATAGATGATTCATAATGCGTATGTTTTAATTATTTTATATCTCTTTTATCAGAGGCCAAAAGTACCAATATTTTTCAATATTATAACCCAATTTGGTCATCTTTGGGGTAATATGCAGCAAGTTTTTCCAGGACAACTTTTGGGACTCTTGTTGGTTTGCGTGTAACAGAATTAATTACACCAATTACCACAGTGGCATAGCACACAAGCTCCCCTTTTTGATTATAAACCCTCTGGTCATCAATAAATTTTGCAAGAGGCCATTTGGTAAGAGTAGTTACAACCTTAATTTTTTCTCCAAATTTAACAGGGGCCTTATAATGAACATCAATAGAAACTATCGGGAACATAATATGCTGCTCGCTCTCCATCAAATCCACCGGCACTCCCAGCTTAGCCATCATATCGCTCCTTCCGCACTCAAAATATCTTATATAATTAGAGTGATGGACAATACCCATAAGGTCTGTCTCATAATATCTTACGTCTAGTTCTAATTCTGATGTGTACATAATAATTATCTTTTCTTGCGCAGGTTGCGTCTTAAAATCAACCTCTTTATTTCTCCAATCCAAAGAACTGCAGAAGTTATTAAGAATAAATCCAGAAGGAGATTAAATGATAAATGCTCCGTTCTAAAAACCTTTCCGCCAAACTCAACTATTATCACCTGTAATAATAATATAATTGACGTGATGGCAAGAAAAGGCTTATTTTCAGAGAGTTTTGAAAATGCAGATTGCGTGCTTCCAAGCGCCCTGGCATTAAAAAGATTCCAATACTGCATCAATACAAAGAAAGTGAAAAACTCCGTCAGCTGAATTGTTGTCAAATCAACAAAGTACCCTGCTTCATATTTTTTTAAAAGAAGAAACAATAGGGAGACAACAAAAAATCCTATTCCATATCCAAGTATTCCCTTCAGCATCTTTTTTGTTATGATGAAATCCGTCATCTTTCTTGGCTTTGACTTCATTACTTCTTTCCTGGAAGGTTCTGTAGCCAAGGCAATTGCAGCAAACGTATCCATTATCAGATTTACCCACAAAATCTGCGTAACCTTTAAAGGAAACTCAATTCCAAGCATTGGTCCAAATAAAGCTGTTAGCAATGCCGCTACGTTTACGGTCAGCTGGAAATATATAAACTTCTGTATATTAATATAAATGGAGCGTCCCCACTGAACGGCCGATACAACGCTGCTGAATGAATCATCAAGCAAAATAATATCGCTGCTCTCCTTTGCAACAGCAGTTCCGCTTCCCATGGCAAGTCCGACATCTGCGTAGTTTAAAGCCGGAGCGTCATTTGTTCCGTCACCTGTAACCGCCACAACTTCACCTTGTTGCTGCAACAGCTTTACAAGACGCATCTTATCGGCGGGACGGGCCCTTGACATTACCTTAATATCTTTAATCCTCCTAAGAGCCTCTTCATCTGACAGTTTCTCAAAATCACCTCCCGTAATACAGTTTCTGTCGGGAGTATCTTTATCATTCCAAAGTCCGCTCTGCTTTGCTATTTCAATGGCAGTCAATGACGTATCACCTGTAACAATTTTAACTGCAATGCCGGCGTCAACGCACTCTTGCATTGCAGCTGGGACATCCTCTCTGACAGGGTCAGCTATAGCGGCAAAACCATCATATATAAACTCCCTGCTCTCCACAAGTTCCTTAATATCAACGTTCGCCTGAGACGCATCCAAATAGCAATGCGCAAAAGCAAGAGAGCGCATACCCTTGTTCTGGTACTTTCCAATCTCCTTTAGCAGTTCATTCTCAGTAACTTCGTTCTCAAAATGGTGTTCATCTTTATGTAAAATAACTTTATTGTCTGCGGTCATTTTGCATTTGCTAACAAGCGTTTCGGGAGCTCCCTTTATATATAGACATATTTTATTCCCGACAGAAAGTCCTTCTGCAGAACCAATTACATCTGTGCTGTTGTATGAGCAAAGAGTTGCCATATATTTTGTAAGGGTGCTGAAAGGAATTCTTTGAATCTCCACGCTATTCTCCCTTAAGCTCATATAATCATATCCGCTCTCCGTAATATGCATTAATAGAGCACCTTCCGTCGGGTTGCCAATTACTCCGGAGTTGTCCAGAAAAGCTGTACTGTTAACTGAAATTGCTGCGGCAAAATCTGCGCTCATCCTTACGGAACAATAGTGAACTTTCATTTTATTCTGTGTCAGCGTACCCGTCTTATCTGTACAAATAACCGTTGCCGCACCCATTGTTTCACATGCATGCATCTTTCTAACAAGCGTATGCTGCGCCGTCATCTTGCGCATACTATAGGCAAGACTCAGGGTAACGCTCATTGGAAGTCCCTCAGGTACAGCCATTACAATAAGCGTAACGGCCACCATGAAAAATTCTAGAAGCTGCGCAAGATTATCAACCGTCGGGGCAAGCGTGAGCTTTCCGACAATCAAATCTCTTGCAATAAGTATTACAAAAGTTGCTGCGGCAATCCACATTCCAACCTTTCCAATATAAGCACCCAACTTTGTAAGTTGTTTGCTTAGAGGTGTTTCAGCCCCCGTTATTTCACTTGCCTGACGTGCCGTCTTTCCAATTTCCGTAGAATCGCCAACGGCAGTTACTTCAAATACTCCATCACCCTCGCTAACCGTAGTGCCTCTGTATACATAATTAGGAGAGTATGCTCCGTCAAAATCCTTAACCTCTTTTGCTGTTTTGTTAGATGCTTTTGACTCTCCGTTTAATGAAGACTCGTTTACCCTCAGTTCCATTGATTCCAGCAACTTTCCGTCAGCCGGAATTTCATCACCTGTCGCAAGTACAACTACATCACCTACAACAATTTCCGTCTTTTTAATTTGTGTTACAACTCCGTTATTTCTTATGACTTTAATAAGATCGCTATCATTAATCTTATTAAGTATGTCAAACTCTTTGCCTGCCTTATACTCATTGAAAAATGAGATTGTAGTTGCAAGCAAAATTGCAAAGACAATTCCAAGGCTCTCAACCATAGAGCCTTCAAAATAACCGGTTATTAATGATAATAATGTTGCGACTAGCAACACTTTTATTAAGGGATCCTTAAACTTGCTGAAAAATAATTTCCATCCGCTTTCCCTTTTGGCAGGAGTAAGGTTGTTTGAGCCATGCTTCTGTCTGCTCTCTTCTACCTCACTGTTACTTAAACCTTTGTAATAGTTCATTTAAATTATTCAGTTTTGTTTGAGCGTCGCTCTGTTTCTTCTTCTCTAAATCTACAACTTGCGCAGGTGCGTTCTTAACAAAGTTTGCGTTGGAAAGCTTCTTCTCAACCGATGACAGGAACTTAGTATATCTCTCTATTTCCTCTTTTATCTTTTTAACTTCTTCCTCAGCATTTACCTTTAGCGGAACAAAGAACTCTGTTGTTCCAACCATGAAATTCATACCCTGCATTTGCTTGTCAATATCGCGCACAAGTTTTAGGCCAGAAACATTAGCCAGCTTCTCAATTACAGGGGCAATTTTTACATCATAAGGTTCCTTAACATATAATTCAACGGCCTCCTTAGGAGAAATTCCCCTGCTTTGGCGGATATTACGGATATTCATAATTGTCTGTTCTGCAGCATCAAACATAGAGAGCATCTCTTCAGAGAATTTTCCCTCAGCCGGCATCTGCTGCAACATAATTGTCTCACCCTCTTTGCGTTCAGCCATATTCTGCCACAGCTCCTCCGTAATAAACGGCATAAACGGATGCAGCATTTTAAGCAGAGCGTCAAAGAAACTCATTGTCTTATCGTATGTTACACGGTCAATCTTTGCGCCGAAGGCAGGTTTCACAGCCTCAAGGTACCAGGCGCAGAAATCATCCCAGAACAGTTTATAAACTGTCATTGTAGCATCCGCAATTCTGAATTTATTAAAGTGATCATTTATTATCGCGACAGATTTATTCAGTTTCCCTTCAAACCATTCCATTGCTAAATTAGCTGCCGCAGAAGGTTTTGCGGCCTCATCAACTTCCCATCCTCTGGTAAGTCTGTATGCATTCCAAATTTTGTTTGCAAAGTTTCTCCCCTGCTCAACCTGGCTCTCATCAAACAAAATATCATTGCCGGCGGAAGTACATAACAACATTCCAATTCTCACTCCATCAGCACCATACTCTTGCATTAATTTTATCGGATCAGGTGAATTTCCAAGTGATTTTGACATTTTACGTCCAAGTTTGTCCCTTACAATTCCTGTAAGATAAACATTATGGAACGGAACTTTGCCGGTAAACTCATCTGCGGCCATAACCATCCTTGCCACCCAGAAGAACAAAATTTCAGGAGCTGTAATCAGGTCATTAGTAGGATAATAGTATGCTAAATCTTTATTAGGTTTCTTATCGGGGAATCCCGGTTTCTCAGGGTCAAAAACAGAAATTGGCCACAGCCAGGAAGAGAACCATGTATCCAAAACATCGTCATCCTGTTTTAGCTCCTCCTTCTTTATGTTTGGATTAATCTTCTTTGCCGCCTCAAATGCCTCATCTAAGGTTGGTTCAACAACAAACTGGCCATCAGGCAAATAATAAGCAGGTATTCTTTGTCCCCACCAAAGCTGCCTTGATATGCACCAGTCTCTTACCGTCTCCATCCAGTGGCGATAAGTGTTTTTATATTTCTCCGGAATCAATTGGATTTCTCCGCTCTCAACTCTCTTAAGAGCCTCGGCAGCAAGCTTATCCATCTTAAGGAACCACTGAAGGGAAAGACGCGGCTCAATTACTGCATCCGTCCTTTCCGAATGCCCAACAGGAGACATATAGTCCTCAATTTTCTCCATATTGCCTGCATCGTCCAGCATTTTAACAATCTTCTTGCGTGCGACAAATCTGTCTTCTCCAACAAGAATCTGCGCCTTATCGTTTAAGCAGCCATGCTCATCTATAATGTCCAGAACGGGAAGATGATGACGCAAGCCAATTTCGTAGTCATTGATATCATGGGCTGGCGTAACCTTCAAACATCCTGTACCAAAGTCCATTGTAACATAGTCATCCTCTATAATAGGAATCTCCTTATTGATTAAAGGGATTAGGATTTTCTTGCCCCTTAGATTATGATACCTCTCATCATTTGGATTTATGCAGACTGCAGCATCCGCCATTATAGTTTCAGGACGGGTGGTAGCAATTATTATATACTTATCTGTTTTCTTGCCGTTATCGCTGATGAAATATCTTAAGTAATAAAGCTTTGAATGGGTGTCTTTATGTATAACCTCCTCATCCGAAACAGCCGTAAGGCCTACCGGGTCCCAGTTAACCATTCTTACGCCTCTGTAAATCAGACCCTTCTTATAGAAATAAACAAATGTATTAATTACGGCCTTGCTAAGCGGCTCATCCATAGTGAATTTAGTACGGTCCCAATCACAGGATGCTCCCAGCTTTTTTAGCTGCTCCAAGATTATTCCGCCATGTTCTTCTTTCCACGCCCAAGCCTCTTTCATAAATTCGTCGCGAGTAAGAGAAGTCTTCTCAATCCCCTTCTCCTTTAGCCTTGCAACTACCTTAGCCTCAGTGGCTATAGATGCATGATCAGTACCAGGCACCCAGCAGGCATTCTTGCCTGTCATTCTCGCACGGCGGATAAGGACATCCTGCAAAGTATTATTCATCATGTGGCCCATGTGAAGCACGCCAGTAACATTTGGAGGAGGAATTACTATAGAATAGGCCTCTCTCTCATCTGGTTCTGAATGAAAAAATTTGTGTTTTAGCCAATAAGCATACCACTTGTCTTCTGTCTGAGCAGGATTGTACTTTGCCGGAATCTCCATATAAATACCTCTTAATAAAGTTAATCTAAGCAACCTGGAATAATTACCCGGTTGCATTGCGGCAGCCTGTTTTTATGGTCTGCCACATGGGCTGCAAAGTTAATAATTTTAAGTATCTTTGCCGCGTTATGGAGAATGATAATAAACTAAACATTGAGCTTAGCCCGGAAGTGGCAAAAGGCTCATACTCAAATTTGTCTATTATTACCCACTCGTCCAACGAGTTCATAATAGATTTTGTAAAGATGTTGCCGGGCATACCTAAGGCTATTGTAAGCGACAGAATTATAATGACTCCGGAGAATATCAAGCGCTTGTATCATGCACTTGGAGAGAACATTGGAAAATATGAGTCTAAATTTGGAGCGATACAGCTGCACGATGCCGAGCCGGGAGTGCCTAATATCCCGACAGGTTTTAACAACCCTAATGTAAAATCATAAAAATATTATTATAGATGAGCAAAGAATTTAAGATTGTTGTACTGGCCAAGCAAGTTCCTGATACTAGGAATGTTGGCAAAGATGCAATGACACCGGAAGGAACTGTAAACAGAGCGGCTCTTCCGGCGATTTTCAACCCGGAAGATATGAACGCCCTAGAGCAGGCGCTTAGAATAAAGGATAAGTTCCCAGGTTCTAAAGTGTTGATTCTGACCATGGGCCCGTTCCGCGCTGCGGAAATTATACGAGAAGGATATTTTAGAGGCGCCGATGGAGGCGTACTTTTAACTGACAGAAGATTTGCCGGAGCTGATACTTTGGCAACTTCATTCGCAATCTCTCAAGCTGTAAAGAAAATGAATCCGGACATTATTGTCTCCGGAAGACAGGCAATTGATGGTGATACCGCACAAGTTGGTCCGCAGGTTGCCGAGAAAATGAATATTCCGCAGATTACTTATGCAGAGGAGATTACAGATATTGCAGAGAATAAAATAACTGTTAGGAGAAGACTGGAGAGAGGAATTGAAATTGTCACTTCCCCTCTTCCTTGTTTAATAACAGTTCATGCAACTGCGGCCCCTTGCCGTCCCAGAAATGCAAAATGTGTTCTTAAATACAAGTATTCCAGGACAATACATGAAGAGCAAGATGCTGCTAATGCAGGCAAATACCTTCTTTCCACAGATGAAAAACCATATTTGAGAATTCAGGAATGGACTGTAGATGACGTGGGCGGAGATGAAAGCAGCTACGGATTTGCAGGTTCTCCTACAAAAGTTAAAAAGGTGGAAAACATTGTGTTTAAGGCAAAAGAGGCAAAGAAGCTTACAGGCTCTGACGCAGATGTGGACTCGCTGATTTCAGAACTAATGGCCAATCATGAAATTGGTTAATGTTTAACACGTTTATTAATTAAGAGAATTATTGAGTATGAATAATATAATAGTATTTATAGAAACTGACGGCGGAAAGCTTTGCGATGTCAGCTTGGAGCTTTTAACAAAAGCGCGTTCTCTTGCGGAGCGTTTAAATGTTGATGTTGAGGCGCTTCTTATTGGAAGCAATGTTAGCGGACTTGTTCCTGAATTATATCAGTACGGTGCCAAAGTAGTTCATCTTGCAGATGACCCGAGATTGGAATTTTTCCGCACCTTGCCTTACGCTGCAATTACAATAGAGTTGTTCAAAGAACAAAAACCTCAGATAGCTTTGTTTGGTGCTTCCAGTATTGGAAGAGATTTGGCCCCAAGAGTTTCCAGCGCTTTAAAGAGCGGACTTACAGCAGATTGCACATCTCTTGAGATTGGCGACCATGAGGATAATAGAAGCGGAAAAAAATACACAAATCTTCTTTACCAGATTCGTCCCGCTTTTGGAGGCAACATTATTGCCACCATAGTTAATCCGGAACACAGACCTCAGATGGCCACGGTGCGTGAAGGTGTGATGAAGAAAGAGCCCATGGCTAAACCAGTTAATGGTACAGTACATAAAATTGACACTGCAAAGATACTGATTGACAGTGATTTTGCTGTGGAGATTATTAAGAGAGAAATTGAAGAGAAAAAAATTAACATCAAAGGTGCTCAGATAATTGTTGATGGCGGATATGGCGTTGGAAGCAGAGAAAACTTCAAACTGGTATTTGACCTGGCAAAAACTCTAGGCGCTGAGGTTGGAGCAAGCCGCGCAGCTGTTGACGCAGGCTTTGCAGATAATGACAGACAAATTGGCCAAACCGGAGTTACAGTAAGGCCAAAACTTATTATATGTCTGGGAGTTAGCGGCGCAATTCAGCATACTGCCGGAATGGATCAGAGCAAAATAATAATTGCAGTTAATTCTGATCCTGAAGCCCCTATTCATAAAATTGCAGACTACTCCATTATTGGAGATTTGAACGAGGTTGTTCCTAAAATGATTGCCTCATACAAGAAACACAGCAAATAATTAGGAGAGCTTAATTCATTTAATGCTAATAAATTAGAAAAACATTATGGCAAATTTTTATAAAGATAATACAGACCTTAAGTTTCAGTTTTCCAATCCTTTAATGAAGAGGATAGTTGAACTTAAAGAGAACGGATATAAAGATTTTGGAAAGTATGATGATGCTCCAAAAAACTTTGAGGACACCATTGATTCTTATGACAGAGTCATGGATATTATTGGTCAAATCAGCGGAGACACTATTAACGTAAATGCAGAACAGGTTGATATTGACGGGCCTGTATGCAAAGACGGTAGAGTGACTTATGCGGCAGGCACCAAAGTAAACCATGACACATTAACTAAAGCCGGAGTATACGGAATGTCACTTCCGCGCTGCTATGGCGGCTTGAATCTATCCATGGTTCCGTATGTTATGGCTGCTGAGATTGTTGGACGCGCAGATGCAGGATTTGCAAATATCTGGGGATTACAGGATTGCGCAGAGACAATTTGGGAGTTTGCATCACAGGAGATAAAAGATGAATTTCTTCCAAGAATCAAGAATGGAGAGACCTGCTCAATGGACTTAACTGAACCCGATGCAGGTTCTGATTTACAAGCAGTTTCTTTAAAAGCCACTTTTGACGAGGCAAAAAACACTTGGACGCTTAACGGAGTTAAACGTTTCATTACCAATGGCGACGCAGATATTAAACTTGTTCTTGCCCGTTCAGAGGCTGGTACAACAGATGCGCGCGGCCTTTCATATTTTGTATATGATAAGAAATGGGGCGGCGTAAATGTCAGAAGGATAGAGAATAAGCTTGGCATACACGGTTCCCCTACCTGCGAGCTTGTATTCCACAACGCTCCCGCAAAACTTATCGGAGACCGCAAGATGGGACTTATAAAATATGTAATGTCTCTGATGAACGGAGCTAGGTTAGGCGTTGGCGCTCAGAGTGTTGGAATTTCAGAAGCAGCCTATCGCGAGGCTCTTAAATATGCTAATGAAAGAGAGCAATACGGCAAGAAAATTATTGAGTTCCCGGCTGTTTATGAAATGCTTGGAATAATGAAGGCCAAACTTCAGGCAAGCCGTGCAATTCTTTATGAGACATCCAGATGCGTAGATGTATATAAAGCCATGAACTCTCTTCTTTCTCCCGACAGAAAATTCACTCCTGATGAGAGAAAAGAGAATAAGAAATATTCAAAGTACGCAGATATGCTTACGCCGCTTTTAAAGATGACTTCCAGTGAATTCTGCAATCAGAACGCTTATGATGCAATTCAAATTCACGGAGGCAGCGGCTATATGAAAGAGTATCCGGTGGAGAGACTTTACAGAGATGCCAGGATTACTTCTATATATGAGGGAACATCTCAGCTTCAAGTAGTTGCAGCACAGAGATATGTAACAAACGGTTCATACCTGGAGATGATTAAAGAGTATGAAGCACAGCCAGTACAAGTTTCTGCTGAGGTTGAAGCCGCTTGTCCCGGAGCACAGAAAAAGCTGGAAGCGCTTAAAACAAAGCTTGTTGCAATGACAGAGCAGTACGCAAAAGCTGTTGCGGATGTTGACGGCAAGGGTGATGAGTATATAGATTTCCAGGCTCGCAGACTTTGTGAAATGGCAGCATATATTATTGAGTCTTACCTGCTTGTAATTGACGCACAGCGCAGCGCAAGTTTCCTGGATTCAGCAGAGATTTTTACGGACAAGACAGAATCCTGGAACACAGAACGTTATAATTACATAGAAAATTCTAATCCGGAAGAGATTCTAAAGGGCTTTAAAAATGTCTCTGCAGATTTATCCAAGCTGGACGTAGAATAATCCACAATTTTAAACGGCATCTTAATGAATTATAAGATTAAGCTTAAGGGTATCAAGGGGTTTGCATTTGATGTAGATGGCGTATTTACCACCGGCAGCATTATCTGCCTGCCCGACGGGGATTTAATCAGAACGTACAATGCAAAGGATGGCTTTGGACTTAGAATGGCTTTCATGAATGATTACAAAATAGCCATCATTTCCGGCGGCGAGAGCGAGTCTATTAGAAAACGTTTTATGCCAACATTGGCAAATGAAGTTTATATGGGCTCTCGCAACAAAGTCCCCACTTTCCTGGAATTTTGCAAGAAGTATGATCTTAAGCCAGAAGAAGTTGCATACGTTGGAGATGACCTTCCCGATATTCCTGTGCTTCAAATTTGCGGTCTTGCGGTATGTCCTGCAGATGCAGTTGAAGAGGTTAAAGCGGTTTGCGATTATGTCTCCCTTTATAGAGGAGGCAAGGGTTGTGTAAGAGATTTGGTTGAGCAAGTGCTTAAAATTCAGGGAAAATGGGAATTTAATCCAAGTCATTATAAGGATTGGAGAGAGAAAAGAGATGAGGCCTTTGAGGAGATGTACCACAAAGGCAGGCCGGCAGAAGAATAAGTATCCCGACAGGCTCATTACCAGCCTATTGTAAAGCAAATTGCAATGTATTATTTAGCGGAAAAACTCAAGGACAAAAAGGTTATTCTTGCTTCAGCATCTCCGCGCAGGAAAGAGTTGCTTGGAGGTCTTGGAATTCCTTTTACTATCGGAAAGGTTACAGACTACAATGAGACCTATCCCAAAGATTTGGATGTCAAGAGAGTACCGCAATATATCTGCAGGCAAAAATCACTGCATTTTTCCCGTCCGCTAAAAGAAAATGAAATAGTTATTACCGCCGATACAATTGTAGTATTGGATGGTAAAAAAATCGGCAAGCCAAAGGACAGAACAGACGCAGTAAAGATGCTGCGCAAATTAAGCGCCCACAAGCACACAGTTGTTACTGGCGTATGCATAAGAGACTGCAAACATCAGAAAAGTTTTTCTGCCACATCTGACGTTTGGTTTGGGGAGATTAACAATGATGAAATCAACTGGTATGTAGACAATTACAAACCTTATGACAAAGCTGGTTCCTATGGCGTTCAGGAGTGGATTGGCTACATCGGCATCCTTAAAATCAACGGGTCATTCTACAATGTTATGGGTCTCCCTATTCAGAAATTATATCGGGAGCTTCTGAAATTCTAAATTCTGTGCAAACTACTTATTGCTCAAAAACAGATTATTGCTCTCAATCCTAATTTGCCCATTATCAATCATTTCCCTTAAGACTTTCAAGTACAGCTTTTCATCTTCCGCTCCTAGCTGCTGAATATCTGAAACAGTTGCCGGAGCCTTGTGTTCATTCATGAATTTTAAAATGTGAGCAGCTGCAACTTTTTCTGACATAAGAGGATGCAGGGCATTGCGCCTGGCAAGACAGACATCGCAAACGCCGCAGTCTGATGTAACGGGTTGAGAAAAGTATTCAATAAGAAATCTGCTCCTGCATTTATCATCCTCCTTTGCATACTCTATGATACTGTCAACTCTACGTTTAAGCTGCTCTTTGCGGCGCTCAAATCTTTGCTTGTCTATATAGAGATTATTCTCCGTAAGTCTCTCATTCTTAAATATTATAAGCGGAGTCTTTATTTGCGGAATATAGCGCAGCACATGTTTTTTGGAAAGCGCTTTAAGTTTTGCAACCACATTCGCCTCTGTATCATGAGTTACTTTAGCAATGTAAGCCTCATCAATTACAACAAGTTTGGAGAATAATCCGGGATACAAACGCATCACTGATTTAATGAACGTATCCATAACCTCGCTCTTTAGCTGAAGATTATAAAGTTCATCCCTATCCACCTCAAACATTATTTTTGGAGGATTATCAATTTCATCCGTCAGCTCCCAGTACCCTTCCTGTTCAATGTATTTGATTGCGTAGTAAGCACTTGTGGCATTTAGCCTATACTCTTTTGCAAAGTCTTGCAACTTAAATTTTCTGGCAGAATCCCCCCCGCCTTCATAAGGAATTTTTAGGAAGGCGAATACATTCTGGTAAATCTGTGCAATGTAGTCCAAGGAAGGGAAAGAAATATTATGTATTTGTCTTAAACGGCTAACATCGCTTTTGTTCCAAAGCAGTACAGCCCAAGCCTTTAGACCATCTCTTCCCGCTCTTCCTGCCTCTTGAAAATATGCCTCTACGGAATCCGGCATATCATAATGCACTACAAATCTCACATTTGCCTTATCTATTCCCATGCCAAAAGCATTGGTCGCCACAATAACTTGAGTCTTGCCGCGTTTCCAATTATCTTGCCTCTCTGACCTGGTCTCTTTTCCCAGCCCCGCATGATAATATTCTGCCGAAATACCACCGGAAACCAGGAAATCTGCAATTTCAACACATTTTTTTCTCTCCCGACAGTATATAATTCCCGACACTTCGGAGGGACTTGTAACGGTTCCGGCAGCATTACCATCGGCGCTATTTGAACTATTTTGTCTCAAATAATCCTCCGTAATACCTTTGCATATCCTTAGCATTGTTCCGTACTTGTCATCAGTCTCCCTAACAATATACGCAAGGTTTTTACGTTGGAAACCTGTTGATATTACGTTTCTTCCATGGAAATCCAGCTGTGTCATTATATCCTCCGCAACCTCTTTTGTTGCCGTTGCAGTAAGCGCAATTGTAGGGACATTCCCTATCAAATCTTTTATCTCTCTGATTTTCAGGTATGCAGGACGGAAATCATACCCCCATTGAGAAATACAGTGCGCCTCATCAACCACCAAATAATTGATGTTCATTTTTGTGACGCGTGCCTGAAATATCTCTGTTTGAAGACGTTCCGGAGATACGTAAAGAAATTTATAATCTCCGTAAATAGCGTTATCAAGAGCAACATCAATTGAGTGCATGCTCATTCCGGAGTAAACCGCAATGGCCGGGATTCCTCTATCATTAAGGGCCTGTACCTGGTCTTTTATCAACGCAATTAATGGAGATATTACAAGGCATAATCCATCTTTTGCCATGGCCGGCAGCTGGAAACATAATGACTTGCCTCCGCCGGTTGGCATAAGTACAAGAGTATCAGTTCCGCTCTCTATGGATTTAATTATCTCCTCTTGCTGCGGCCTAAAACTCTCATACCCCCAGTACCTTTTAAGTATCTCTATATTAAGCATATAATAACTCCAGAAAAAACCTGTCGCGACTATAAAAATACAACACAATGCAACCTGTTTGCAAATTTAGCAAAAGGTTCCTACAACAAATGCCGATTTTTAGGAAATAGGCATTAAAGTTGTATATTTGCGCGCGAATCCGGGAGGGGATTTTACCTCATATTTCCTCACGGAAACAGCATAGAAATTATTAATTAATCTTATAAGGTTATGGCAAATATTGATTTAAGCAAGTACGGTATCAAGGATGTCAAAGAGGTTCTTTACAATCCTTCATACGAGACACTGTACAAAGAGGAAATGCAGCCGGGACTTACCGGTTATGACAAAGGACAACTAACTGAGCTTGGAGCAGTTAATGTAATGACGGGAATCTACACAGGACGTTCTCCTAAGGATAAGTTCTGGGTAATGGATGAGAAGTCAAAGAATACAATCTGGTGGACTTCAGATGAATACAAGAATGACAACAAACCCGCTTCTGAGAAGACATGGGGCGTTCTTAAGGATCTTGCCAGAAAAGAGCTGTCCGCCAAGAAGTTATATGTAATGGATACTTACTGCGGAGCTAATAAGAACACCAGAATAAAAGTTAGATTTATTATGGAAGTTGCATGGCAGGCACACTTTGTAAAGAACATGTTCATCCGTCCAACTGAAGAAGAACTTAAAAATTACGGAGAGCCTGATTTTGTAGTACTTAACGCATCCAAGGCAAAGGTTGAGAACTATAAGGAACTTGGTTTGAATTCAGAGACTGCTGTTGTATTCAACATCACTGAGAAAATGGAGATTATCCTTAATACATGGTATGGCGGCGAGATGAAGAAAGGTTTGTTCTCTTATATGAACTATCTTCTTCCTCTACAGGGAATTGCAGCAATGCACTGCTCTGCTAATACTAATGATAAAGGTGAGACTGCGATATTCTTTGGACTAAGCGGCACAGGAAAGACAACTCTTTCTACGGATCCTAACAGAGCTTTGATTGGTGATGATGAGCACGGCTGGGACAACGACGGAGTATTTAACTTTGAGGGCGGCTGCTATGCAAAAGTTATCAATCTGGATAAGGAGGCTGAGCCTGATATTTATAATGCAATTAAGAGAGACGCTCTGCTTGAGAACGTTACAGTAGATAAGAACGGCAAGATTGACTTTGCGGATAAGAGCGTTACGGAGAACACAAGAGTTTCCTACCCTATTTATCACATCAAGAATATTGTAAAACCAATCTCCAAAGCCCCTGCTGCTAAGAAAGTTATCTTCCTTTCAGCTGATGCATTCGGTGTTCTTCCTCCGGTTTCTATTCTTGACCCTGAGCAGACTAAGTATTATTTCTTGAGCGGCTTTACTGCAAAACTTGCAGGAACAGAGCGCGGCATAACAGAGCCAACCCCTACATTCTCAGCATGTTTTGGCGCAGCATTCCTTTCATTGCATCCTACTAAATACGGAGAGGAGCTTGTTAAGAGAATGAAACAGAGCGGCGCAAAGGCATATCTTGTAAACACGGGATGGAACGGAACAGGAAAGAGAATCTCTATAAAAGACACAAGAGGCATTATCAATGCAATCTTGGACGGTTCTATAGATAAGGCACCTACAAAGGTTCTTCCTTATTTTAATTTCAGAATCCCGACAGAACTTCCTGGAGTTGCAACAAATATCCTAGACCCTAGAGATACTTATGCAAACGCTCAACAGTGGGAAGTTAAGGCTCTGGATTTGGCAGGAAGATTCATTAAGAACTTTACAAAGTTCACTTACAACCCTGCAGGCAAGGCCTTAGTTGAGGCTGGTCCTAAACTATAATGCAAGTCTGTAACTATCGGGAATAAAGATAGTTATAAAGAATATAATTTTGAGGCGTGGCCGCGGATTAAACAATCCAACACCACGCTCTCTTTTTTTACGCCAATCTCATCCAGCGCTTTTGATACACAGCAGCGCGCAAGTTCAGGAGTATTATTATTATCGGATAAATGGCAAAGAAAAATATGGTCTATGGCGCCCTCTTTCTCCATGTAGATTTTCTGCAAAGCTTTGGCAGCATCTCTGTTGCTCAAATGCCCCGTATCGGGACTACTTATCCTCTCTTGCAAATCTTTCGGGTATGAACCTTCCGCCAGCATTTTCTCGTCATAATTTGTCTCAAAAATCAGAGTGTCCGCTTTTTCAGAATATTTTATAACATTCTCATTTACAGAGCCGCAATCCGTAACTAAAGTGATTTTCTTCCCGTCAAATTCTATATAATATCCAACAGTTTCAGATGCATCATGAGGCACAGGGAAAGGAGTAAATTTTACCCCGTCTACTTCTGTCGTTTTTAAAATTTGAATTTCATTCACCCTCCCGTTAAGCCTTCCGCGCGTACAGCTGTGAAACTCAAATGAATTTTTCAGAATTTTTGTAGCATATACCGGCTTATTATATTTTTCTGCAATTATTCCAAGCGCCTTTATATGATCTATATGATCATGGGTAACAAGGATGAAATCAACATCTTGCAGAGAGAGAGAATGCTCCTCCAAAGTTTTTTTTGCAGACCTTGGACCAACGCCGGCATCAATCATAAAGCTAACGCTTCCATTTGTAAAATAATAGCAATTGCCGCTGCTTCCGCTTGCAAGACTTATGAATTTAATCATTTAGAATTCTCCTTATCAGACCTTTGGAACATCGGAGATTTCGGCATCCAGAACCGGTTGAATCTGCGTCTCCATATCTTTATTGACATCATAAAGCAAACATTTAAATCCCAGCTTCTTAGCAGTTTCTATATTAGCCTCTCCGTCATCTATAAACAAAGATTCGCCGGGTATTATTCCGCTCTCTCTTATCACTTCATTAAATATTGCCTCGCCTGGCTTGGATAAATTCATGCGATAAGACAAGAACCTCTTTCTAAAAACGTCGCTCATTCTCAAACCGCAAGATTCTCTAAAAAGTTTTTTAGAGCGTTTCCATGCAATAGGATTAATATTGCTCAGCAAATAGAGGTCATACTTCTTTTTCAACTTAAGCAAATATTTGACTTTGCTCTCCTGTACTCCTGTAAGGAAGCAGCCAATTGCATAGTCAATCTCCTCATCTGTAAGTTCTTGTATAGTAGAATGTTGCCTAACAATCTGCCTGAATTCGGAAGACTTTAAATCTCCGTTTTCAAACTGCGCAAAAAAACCTTTTTGAGCATAGTCGGAAAGATATTTTCCAAAATCGGGAAAACCCAAAATTTTTGAAAATGCATTTAAGCAGTTATCTCTGTTGAGAGTTACAATTACGCCTCCGCAATCAAATATAACGTTATTAATCATTTCAGATATAAGCAATTAAACCGGTAAACAAAGCCGTCATTTTATCAACGGCAGTATCGGCCGCTTTAATTACTTCCTGCTCGTCATTTACAAAATCCTCATTTTCTGTATCATGAGCAGCATTTGTAATAACGGAAACTCCAAAGACCTTTATATCACAATGGCGGGCTACAATAACTTCAGGTATAGTTGACATTGCAACTGCATCACCACCAATGAATTTAAAGAATTTATATTCTGCCTTAGTCTCGTAAGATGGTCCTGTTCCTGCAACGTACACGCCCTCTTTCAAATCAAATCCATTCTCTCCGGCAATCTCATGACCTTTCTTAATAAGCTCACTATCATAAGGATGAGACATATCGGGGAACCTTACTCCAAAGCTGTCCATATTTTTTCCAATCAAAGGATTTGGCAAGAAATTAATATGGTCTTTAATTGCCATAATGTCTCCAACTTTAAATGAAGTATTAAGTCCTCCGCATGCACAGGAAACAAATAGGTATTTAACACCCAGCACTTTCATCACCCTTACCCCTATGGTAACCTGATCCATTGTGTAGCCTTCATAATAATGGAAACGGCCTTGCATTGTAATAACGCACTTTCCGCCCAATGTCCCGATAATCAAATTTCCTTTATGTCCTACAGCTGTAGAAACGGGAAACTCCGGAATCTCTTTGTATGGGATAACTATCGGATTTTCAATCTTATCTGCAAGATTTCCAAGTCCGCTCCCAAGAATGATTCCTGCAAGCGGCTTGCGATTTCCAATCTTATTTTTTATAAAATCGGCCGCCTTATAGATTCTTTCTTCTCTTTGGTCCATAATATATTTTTATATAATTTTCTTTAATTTCTTAAAAATGAGCTACAACAAAATCTTCTTATAAAGTCTTCTCACCTCATTCAAAATATTCTCCTCACCTCTGATTTTTCTATTCTGCATTAAAATTTTACCATCGCAAATTACAGTATCTACGCAATCTGAATGTGCAGAATAAATAAGGTTTGCCAGGAAATTCACATTTGGCGTAAATGCATAATTATCAATGTCTATAAGGCAAACATCTGCAAGCGCCCCAACACTTATAAGGCCGCCGTTAAGCCCAAGCGCCTTATATCCGTTTAACGTAGCTGACTTGAACAGCTGGCTCAAAGGAATTGCCATAGGATCTTTTCTCCATGCCTTCTGAACAAGAGCCGATGTCTTTACAGCCTCCAGCATATCAAGGTTATTTGATGATGCGCAACCGTCGGTGCCGATGCAAACATTTGCTCCTGCATCTGCAAGCTCCTTAAATTTAAACTTGTAGCCTGACGCAAGTTTCAGATTTGAATTAATGTTGTGCACAACGTTAACTTTGTTTCTTCCAAGCGTCGCAATTCCTTCCTCATCAATCCAAACGCAATGAGCGGCAACTATGTTAGGGCCAAAAATACCCATCTTATCCAGATATTCAACAGGATTGCAATGATGCTTTCTTAAACTATCAAGCCTCTCCTGGCCGGTCTCAGCAATATGAATGTGAAGAATTAAATTATTATTTCTTGCAAATTCGCTTGCCCATTTAATATTCTCAGCGCTAACAGTATACGGAGCATGTACGGAAACCGTAAATCTTGTAATTGGTTTCCATTTTTTTGCCTCCTCAAACATTGCCTGACACTCATCTCTCTGGAGAGCCGCCTTCTTTTTATTAAAAGCATCCAGGAAAACATAAGAGTGCCAGCTTCTTAGCCCTATATCTGATGCAGCCTTCACCGCAGAATCCGGTCTCCAATATTGGTCATTATAGCATGTTGTACCTGTTTTTATCATCTCCACGCAAGCCAGCTTTGTTCCCCAGTAAACAAGTTCATCATCAAGCTTTTTCTCCTGCTTCCAAATAGCTTTCAACCAATGCTTTAGATTAACATCTTCTTGAGTTCCGCGCATCAATGTCATAGCTGCGTGGGTATGCATATTTGCAAAACCCGGAATAATTGCCTTGCCTTTTCCGTCAATCACCTTCAGCTGGCCGCTGTTCTCAATTGAATCGCTCATGGACTCAATCACTTTCTCATCGCTGCAGGCCGCAGGAGCTGCATCAACAATAGCGGCAATTTTATTGCCTTCTATCAGAATATCCTTCCGGATACCGTTGTGATATATATTTCTTATTAAAATCTTATTCATGTTGCGTACAAAAATAATAAAATAAGCCTAACAAAGCACCTTATTTATAATTATCATTAATAAGCATTTGCACCGTTTTTATCATTTTAAATTAATAGTTAATATCAATTATTTCTATTTATTTTTAAGCAAAAATCTTGCTTTTCTATAACAATTTTCATATTTTTATGGCTCAATTGATAAAAGGCAAGAGCTGATATGATAACCGAACAGTTGATAAAACCTAAAAGCATTGCTGTGATTGGCGCATCTAATGATCCGTCCAGGCCAGGTGGCGGTGCGCTTTGAAAAGCCTTATTATCAATAATTTCCAAGGAGACATATATGCCGTAAGCAAAAATGAGCAGAACGTGCAGGGGCTAAAGACCTTACTCTTCTGTTAATGATATTCCCGACAGCGACCTTGCTATAATAGCTGAAGATGAGGGGAATTGCGTAAAAACGGTGGAGACGTTATGCGGCAAAAAGGAGTGCAGGAGCAATAATCATTTTTTCAGGTGCTATCTCACAAGAAGGAATTACAGCAGTGAAGATGCTGAGAAAGAGGTAGCGGAGATAGCGGAAAGGTTTGAGGCTTCAGTTATCGGGCCCAACTCGGCCGGAATTGTTACGCCCTGGTATTCAAGTATTTTTGCAGGCACTATCACTTGCGCAAAAGACGGCATAGACATCATTTCATCCTCCAGAACAACCATAGCTTTCCTTGCTGAAGCGGCAGTTAAATATGGAATTAAAGTTTCAAATATTATCTCCGTTGGCTACTCTATGCAAACCTCAATTGAGGATGTTATTGAATGGATGGATAACAATTATGATGCGCAAGCATGTGAGCGCAAGGTAATTGCGATATATATAGAAAAAATTTCAGACTCCGTAAAATTGCTTAAGCATTCCCGCTCACTTGTCAAGAAAGGGGCAAGCATTGTGGCAATTAAAGGAGGCTGCAGCAATGATGAAATTTCTCTTGGAATTTCACATACAGGCATGCTTGCATCACCCACAAAGGCCGTTAGCGCGCTGTTTGCAAAATGCGGTATTATAAGAGCTTACGGAAGAGAAGAGATGATGAATATTGCCGGCATTTTATCAAAGCCTAGGCCAAGCGGCAAGAGGATTGCAGTACTTACCCAGGCCGGCGGTCCGGCAGTGATGCTTGACAGATGCCCTTGAGCATAACGGGATTGACGTTAAACAAGTCTTCTTTGAAGACTATATGTTTGGAAAAACGGCTGGCCAGCTGTCGGGATTAATGGATAAATATGACGCTGATCCTCAAATAGATGCAACAGTCGTTATTTTTGGCTGTCCGGGACTTAGCGATTCCGCGGAGATTTACAATGTGCTGTTCAGGAAAATAAAGGCTACTCCCAAACCCATATATCCAGTATTTCCATCTGCTGAACACTCAGATGCTTACATTAAAGGAGTACCACAATAAGGGCGGTATTACTTTTATTGATGAAGTGGTATTTGGGAAGGCCCTTGGCGGATGTGCTGAATGCTCCTCAGGGTGTAATCAGCGACAGTTCATCCCCGGCCATTGATAAACAGATGATTAAGAGATGTCATAAGAAGAGAGTCCCGAACGGATGGATGCCTCCGTTTATGGTACAGGAGCTGATGGATGCAAGCGGCATAAACAGAACAAGGCAGGAAATCGCTCTTACGCAAGAAGAGGCTGTAAAAGCGGCAATAGAAATTGGATATCCTATCGCGATGAAAGTAATAGGACCGGTTAATAAAATAGATATAGACGGAGTGTCTCTTAAATATTTCTGACGAACATACTTTAAAAACCGAATTTGACAGAATGACTAATATAGAGGGAGTTAGCGGTGTTCTGATTCAGCCTATGCTGTACGGAACTGAGGTGTTTATTGGAGCCAAGAGAGAGAAAAATTTTGGGCCTATGGTCATGTGCGGATTGGGAGGAATTTTAGTGGAAGTCATAAAAGATGTGAAGTCTACTCTTGCGCCGGTATCTGAGGGTGAGGCAGATAAGATGATCCGCTCCCTTAAGGGATACCCTATTATACAAGGTTACAGAGGCCAGGAGGGAGTTAACCAAGTTATGTTTAATGAGACAATAAGGAGAGTGTCAGCACTTTGCATGGCTGCTCCGGAAATAATGGAGATGGACCTTAACCCGCTTGTCGGGAATGAGAGAGGACTTACTGCAATTGATGTCAAGATAAGAATTGAGAAAGAGGGAAATGAAAAAGTTTAACGAGACAAAAATCGGAGTATGGTGGAACAAACTGGACCCCTCATATAAGGGGCTGGTTATCATAGGAATTATATGCATTATCGGGATTATCATAAGATGGAAACATGTTTTGAGCGGAATAGCGAGAGGTTTTGGGCATTATTCCGGATATGCTGATTAACAGATAGATACTAAACAATATATATATTAACAATTAAATAATTTCTAATATGGCAATGAAAGGTACAATAGTGGCCGACAAAGAACGCTGCAAAGGATGCGGACTTTGCGTGGCCAACTGCCCTACCAAGTCTATTGAACTTGCTAAGGAAGTAAACGGGAGGGGCTATCATTATGTTACCCTTGTTAACCCGGACACCTGCGTGGGATGTACAAACTGCGCAACAATGTGTCCAGACTCTGTTATAACGGTTTACAGAGTCAAGATTTAATAATTAACCGATAAAAATTTTAATTATGGCAGAGAAAATATTGATGAAGGGAAACGAGGCAATCGCCTATGGCGCAATTAGAAGCGGCGTTGACGGTTACTTTGGATATCCTATTACCCCGCAGAGCGAGGTGATGGAAACACTTATGGAGCAAAAACCTTGGGAAACCACAGGAATGGTTGTGCTTCAGGCAGAGAGTGAGGTTGCATCTATTAACATGGTTTATGGCGGTGCATGCTCAGGTAAAAAATCTATGACATCAACCAGCAGCCCAGGCTTTAGTTTAATGTGCGAAGGTCTTAGCTATCTGGCAGGTACGGAGCTTCCTTGCCTTGTAGTAAACGTCATGAGAGGTGGTCCCGGACTTGGAACAATTCAGCCTAGCCAGTCTGATTATTTCCAGGCTGTAAAGGGCGGCGGACACGGAGATTATCATCTTATAGTTCTTGCACCTGCTTCAGTTCAGGATATGTATGATTATGTAGATCAAGCATTTGAGCTTGCTCTTAAATATAGAAATCCTGCATGTATCCTTGCAGACGGAGTTGTTGGACAAATGATGGAAAAGGTTGAATTCCGTCCTATGAAACCAAGAATGACCGATGCGGAAATACAACAAAGATGCGGCTGGGCTCTTCTAGGAAAGAAGAACAGAGAGAGACATGTAATGACATCTTTGTCTTTGGAATCGCCTGTACAAGAAGCGTTTAACATCAAACTTCAGAAGAAGTACAGAGAGATTGAGGCCAAAGAATCTTTGTGCACTACATACAAGACGGAAGATGCAGAACATCTGCTGGTAGCATTTGGTTCTCTAAGCAGAATTGGAGAAAATGCTGTTGAACTTGCAAGAGAGAGAGGAATTAAACTTGGTCTTATGAGACCTATCACATTGTGGCCTTTCCCTGAAAAACAGCTTGATGCTCTTGTTCCTCAGATGAAAGATATTATTTCAGTTGAGTTGAGCGCAGGGCAAATGGTAGAAGATATTCGCCTGGTTGTCAACGGCAGAAAGCCTGTCTATTTCTACGGAAGAATGGGCGGAATGGTTCCTAATCCGGAGGAAATTGTAGATAATCTGGAAAAAGTAATTACAAAGTAATTTTTAATACGCAGATATTATGGATATAAAAGATATGATTAAACCGGAGAACAAGGTTTACGGAAAGTGCCCCGTTCTTACAGAGAATATTATGCACTACTGCCCAGGATGTCCGCACGGCATTGTACATAAGTTGATTGCAGAGGTTATAGAAGATATGGGAATACAGGACAAAACCATTGGAGTATCACCAGTAGGTTGCGCAGTATTCGCATATAATTATATAGATATTGATTGGGCAGAGGCTGCTCACGGAAGAGCTCCCGCGCTTGCAACTGCAATTAAGAGATTGAACCCGGACAAGTATGTATTTACATATCAGGGAGATGGAGACTTGGCATCTATTGGAGCAGCAGAAATTATTCATGCATGCAACAGAGCTGAGAACATTGTCGTCATCTTTATTAACAATGCAATTTACGGAATGACAGGCGGTCAGATGGCCCCTACAACTTTGCTTGGACAAGTTACAGCAACAACTCCTTACGGAAGGTGCGTAGAACTTAACGGCTATCCTTTGAAGATAACTGAGCTAATTTCCAAACTTGACGGAGCATGCTACGTTACAAGACAAACATGCAACACTCCGGGCAATGTCCGCAAGACAAAAGCTGCTATCAGAAAAGCATTTGAAAACTCTGCGGCAAAGAAAGGCGCTTCATTTGTAGAAGTTGTAAGTACTTGCAGCTCAAACTGGAAGCTATCACCTGTAAAATCCATGGCATGGATGGAAGAGAACATGTACCCGTTCTATCCGCTAGGAGATTTGAAAAATGTATAATAATATTAATCACGACAGAACCTGTCGCGAATAAAAAAGAAAATTATTATGAAAGAAGAATTAATTATAGCCGGATTTGGCGGACAAGGCGTTCTGTCAATGGGCAAAATATTAGCGTATTCCGGAATTATGCAAGATATGGAGGTTACATGGATGCCATCTTACGGACCAGAAATGAGAGGCGGAACAGCCAATGTAACAGTCATTTTGAGCGACAAAAAAATCAGCTCCCCTATTTTGAGCAGATATGATAACGCCATCATTCTTAACCAGCAGTCAATGGATAAATTTGAGCCTACTGTTAAGCCTGGCGGATTGCTGCTTTATGATCCTAACGGAATTACAAGAGTTCCAAGCAGAAAAGATATTACCGTATGCTCTATAGAAGCTGCCGACGAGAGCGCAAAAATGGGCAATACAAAACTCTTTAACATGCTGGTTCTTGGAGCATTCCTTAAGATAAAGCCTATTGTTACTTTGGAAAATGTTATGCTTGGCCTTAAACATTCTCTGCCTGAAAGAAGCCACAAAATGCTTCCGATGAATGAGCAGGCTGTGAGAGTGGGTATGGAGAAAGTGAAGATAATTAACAAAGTGTAGTCCTGCGCGTTAAAAAATTTCCTAACTTTGCTTGCGGTAAAGGAAGGCAATGAGAAACGATACTTACAAGACGATAGAAACTCTTCAGAAGCTTATAGCTGAGCTTATTACTAAGTATGAAGATGCTGCCGTCAACAGGGACGCGTATCTAGCCGACCTTAACCGCACAAAAAAGGAATTACAAAACGCTAAAAACAAAATTGCAGAACAAGAGAAAAAACTAGAGCACATTGAGCTTGAACAAGCTTTCCTGAATACCTCCAGCGGAGATAAACAGGCAAAAGCAAGGATTGGGAAGATTATCAAGGAAATAGATAAGTGTATTTCACTTCTGAACGATTAACGAATCAGATTATGGCATTAACCAAGAATAAGACATATGTTAAGATTACTGTAGATGGCAGACCTTTTGGTTATAGTGTTACGCCGGGTGAAGTAGACTTATGGGTAAAAGCTGAGAAGCTTATTAATGACGAGATTAATACTTTCCGCAAGAATCACAAGAAAGAGAGCAATGAGTCGGACATAAATTATAGAGCAGATAGCATAATTGTTGTCCTTATAAAAACAGTCATGGAACTTTTAAGAAAAGAGAGCGAATCAGAAGAGACGCTCTATGCTTTAAGGGAAATGAACTCTCAGCTGGATTCTTACATAAAGAAGAATTAGATTCTTGCGCAAATAAGATTAATAAGTTAGCCGTCAGGCTCCGCTCTTTGCGAAAATCAACAAGTTATTTAATGTTACCGAGCCACTCGGCAGATAATGACAGGCCTGGGTTACCCTTCGGGGGATTCCGCTTGCGGGACGTTGGAAGTCAAAGTCTTAACCGGAGCTCAAATCTTAATTATATTTAAGATTTTTCATAAAACAGCTTTGCTTGACGGCTTTTTTTCTTTGCTCTTTTCTCCGGTGGATTCTGCATTTTATTGTTTTTAAGCGGCAATTGCAACTTAAAACAATATATAATACATGGAACAAATTGACATTTTAACTCTTTCCCTTCTGTTGCTGGGAGCAGCTATCATAGGATTCCTGATCAGTTTTATCATCATAAGGCCAATAGTACTTAAGAACAAAAAATCCAAGATTCTGGCGGATGCAGAAAAAGAGGGTGAGAATATTAAGAAAGAGAAAATTTTCCAGGCAAAGGAGAAATTTCTTCAGTTAAAATCTGAACACGAGCAATATATCAATTCTAAGAATAATGCTCTAAAAGAGGCTGAAAATAAAATCAGACAAAAAGAGAGCCAAATCAGCCTGCAAGCCAATGAGATATCTCGCAAAGAGAGAGATGTAGAGGCTATTAGAAATAATCTGAAAAATCAGACAGACATTGTTGCCAAAAAGAATGAAGAGTTTGAAAAAATGAGGCAACAAGAAATTATAAAGCTGGAAAACATTGCAGGAATGTCTGCAGATGAGGCAAAGAAACAGCTTGTTGAATCTATGAAGGCGGAGGCCAAAACAGAGGCTCTTGCATACATAAATGATGTAATGGATGAAGCAAGGCTCAATGCTTCCAAAGAGGCTAAGAGAATTGTTATCAACACAATACAGCGTACAGCGCCGGAGACTGCAATTGAAAATGCAGTTACGGTTTTCAATATTGATAATGATGAAATCAAAGGCAGAATCATAGGACGTGAGGGTAGAAATATCCGCGCCTTGGAAGCTGCCACGGGAGTTGAAATTGTTGTAGATGATACTCCGGAGGCAATTCTGCTTTCAGCATTTGACCCGGTAAGAAGAGAGGTTGCAAGACTTGCTCTGCATCAGCTTGTTGCAGACGGAAGAATACACCCTGCAAGAATTGAAGAGGTGGTTGCAAAAGTGCAGAAACAGCTGGAAGATGAGATTTTGGAGACAGGAAAGAGAACCTGCATAGACCTTGGTATTCACGGACTTAACATAGAACTTGTAAAACTTGTCGGGAGAATGAAATATCGTTCTTCTTACGGACAGAATTTGCTGCAGCACTCACGCGAGGTTGCAAATATTTGTGCAACAATGGCTTCTGAGCTTGACTTAAATCCGAAAGTTGCCAAGCGCGCCGGTTTGCTGCATGATATAGGAAAGGTTTCTGAAGAAGATCCGGAGCTTCCGCACGCTTTGCTTGGAAAGAAACTTGCAGAGCAATACAAAGAGAAACCAGAGATTTGCAATGCAATTGGAGCTCACCATGAGGAGATAGAGATGACATCTCTTATATCCCCTCTTGTAATGGTCGCCGATGCGATATCAGGTGCAAGACCAGGTGCCAGAAGAGAGGTTATAGAGTCTTACATTAAACGTCTTAAAGATATGGAGGACATTGCGTTATCTTATCCAGGCGTTACAAAAACTTACGCAATTCAGGCAGGCCGCGAGCTGCGCGTAATAGTTGGCAGCGAGCAAGTATCTGATAAAGATGCAGAGAATTTGTCTGCAGAAATTGCAAAGAAAATTCAGAATGAAATGACTTATCCCGGACAGGTTAAAATCACGGTAATTCGTGAAACCAGAAGCATTGCATTTGCAAAATAGTTGAGAATAATTGTTTAACACAATACGTAAAAAAAGACGCCATTATATGGCGCCTTTTTTTTAACATTTAAGTCATTTAGGAAAAGACTTAAATAAAATTTACTCGGCAACAGGCTTCGGTTTTCCTCCTTTGTAGATTCTGTTAACTACCAATGCAATAGCACCGTCGCCGGTAACATTGCAGGCAGTTCCAAAGGAATCCATCGTGATATAAAGGGCAATCATTAAAGCCTGCAAAGTGGCATCAAATCCCAGCACGCTGGAAAGAACCCCAAGCGCAGCCATAATTGCACCGCCCGGCACTCCGGGAGCAGCGACCATGGTAATTCCAAGCAAGAATATGAAACCTGTGAAAAGTCCTATGTCAGTGGACATTCCAAGCATCCACATAATTGCGTAGGCACATGCTGTTATTTTTAAGGTGCTGCCTGCCAAATGTATTGTTGCGCACAATGGAACAGTAAATGCGGCAAGGTCAGGGTCAACGCCATTCTTTTTAGTTTGAGCCAAGGTGACCGGAATTGTTGCTGCAGAAGATTGAGTTCCAAGGGCAGTAAAATAAGCCGGAAGCATTGTCAGCAAGGCTTTTAGAGGATTCTTGCGCGCAATTGCACCCGCAACGCTAAACTGTATAAGCAGCAGAGCGATGTGCATAATAAATATTATTATGATGACCTTTAAGAAAAGTTTCAAAATTGTACTGACTTGTCCTTCAACTCCCATCTTAAGAAAAATACCAAAGATGAAAAGAGGAAGCAGAGGTATTATTGCCTTCTTTATCAGCCAGTCAACAATATCTTTAAAATCTCTCAGCACATTTGTAAGAGCATTGCCGTTAATAATTGAGGCCCCAAGTCCAAGAATAAACGCCAAAATTAAAGCGCTCATGACTCCAAACACAGGAGGCATATCTATTGTGAAAAATGGAGAAATTGAATTTGGAGATGTGGTGGCAATCTGCGTAAAGTTTGGATCTTTTACAAGCACAAGCGGATATGACCAGCGGCAAATAAAATAGGAGAAATACCCGGAGAAAAGTGTTGAACCGTAGGCTATTGCAACAGTTATCAGAAGAAGCTTCCCCGCCCCTTTTCCCAAATCGGCAATACCCGGTGCAACTAGTCCCAGGATTATCAAGGGAATTGTAAAACTTAAAAAATTTCCAAACAGCCCGTTGAAAGTGACAAATACTTTTGTAGCCCAGATTGGGAAGAAATATGAGCACCCGATACCGAGCGCAATAGCAATTAGAACTCTAGCCAGAAGGCCAATGTGAAACTTTTTTTTCATCAAATATTAATTTTATCACAGCACTTTATTAAGGTGCTAAATGCTGTTTTGCAACTACATTTTACTGTTAATAATCACTTTTATCTCCCTTTTTAGCATTCATCTTGCTCCACACATAAGCAATGTACCATACTACAAACGGCACAGCTATAGAGACATACGCCATCACTTTAAGAGTGTAAAAACTGGATGAGCTATTATAAAGGGTAAGAGATGTTTGCGAATCATAAAGAGATGGGTAATAGGCCGTATCGTTGAATCCGGCGCTCAATAAAATTGCCCAAACTGCAAGCACAACGCCAAATCCTACTACATAAAATGCGTGCTTATTAAACGGACATTGAGAGTCAGGATTTATCCCGCATTTTTTGCATAGCGCGCACCTTCCGTTGTTGCAGAACAAAGCACCTGCAAGTCCTGCAAGCACCATTACCACACCAATTAAAAGCAAAACCAAAATCCATGGAACTTGCAGCATATTATGAAGATACGCATGCGCTTCTGGAACAATGGTTCCGCTTGAACCAGGCTGGCCTCCAACTACATTAACTGCATTTGCAACGTTAACTTTATAGCCGTTCATCATGAATAAATCATAGACAAAGACTACAAACAAAACCAGAAAACCTATTGCACTTATCTTCAGCTGAACGCCGGCTCTTTCCGCAAGCTGCATGGCATCATCTCCCCCTATTCTTCTGCACTGATTTACCGTATAAAGGAGAGCAAGCACGCGCGCTGCAAATAAAACGGTAACGCCAAGCAAGATATTTACCGGATTCATAATAAGTTCCAGACCTTTCCAATCATTTGTCCAATAAGAAATTACATTGGATGATTGTATGGTTATGTTCATTTTATCCACGTTAAAATTTCCGCCTGTAAGGAAGCTCCCGACAGCAACTCCAAGGAGAATTGTTCCAAGCCAGCCATTAATCATCAGCAGCCCGTCATAAGTTCTTTTGCCTAAAAGATTATGTTCCTTATTTCTGAATTCATAAGAGAAGGCCTGTACCACAAATACAAGAAGAATAAAAATCCACAGCCAGTACGCACCGCCAAAACTTGTTGAATAAAACAGTGGAAATGAGGCAAATGCGGCACCTCCAAAAGTAATGAGAGTTGTATATGTAATCTCCCATTTATGTCCGAATATGGTCAGCAAAATATTTCTCTGATTCTCATTTTTTGCCGTTCCGTAAAGTAATGTCTGTCCGCCCTGGACAAAAAGAAGGAATACAAGCAAAGCACCAAGAAGAGATACTATCGCCCACCAGTATAATTGTAAAAAATGATATGTTGTCATAATTATAATCCTCTAATAATCAAATATTAAACTTTCAGTCAATCTTTGTTCACCATTTGATGCCATCAGGTCCCTTGGCTATCTGGTTAAAAATTATCCTAAGCTCTGCAACCAGAAGTGTTGTAAACAAGACAAGGAATATTATAAATGTCGTATAAACGTTGCTTGCAGAAATGCCTGATACGGCGGCATTTACAGGAAGCAAATCCTGAATTGTCCAAGGCTGCCTTCCAATTTCTGCAACAACCCATCCGCACTCTCCGCAAATATATGCAAGCGGAACGGTGATGATTGCAATAACAAGGAACCACTTATTTTTTTCCAAATCCCATCTTTTTGCACCATCCTTATAATTCCATGCGAGACCGTCTTTTTTAGACATAAACAAACTGATAATCAAGAACAACAAGAAGTATGCAGCCAAACATACCATAACTCTGAATGAATAAAAAGTAGCAGCAACAGGAGGAATGCTCTCCTGAGGATTCTTCATGTAGCCGTAACCAAAGTCAGAGAAGTTCTCATCAAAAACCTCCTTTGCCTGATCCAAATATTTCTGTCCGTCCGCACCTCTCTCCGTCTGGTCCTTTATTTGATTATAAACTTCCAGCGCTTTGATAGCATATCTTCCTTTCAAAGCTTTCTGAGCAAAAGGCTCTGCAACTTTAACTGAACCGTCGGGAGCCACATAATCATAGCCTCCATTAATAATATCTGAAATACCTGGTACAAAACTATTTGCGCTGCCGTTTGCAAGAATGGACAGTCCTTTTGGAATAGAGATATTAAACAAATAAGGTTTCTCTGAATTATTCCATTTTTTATTTGGATTCAGAATTCCTATTCCAACTAGAGGCGTTCCTTTTTGTCCGTTATACAGCCCCTCCATTGCCGCAAGTTTCATAGGCTGATATCTGGAGACTGTAACTGCAGATTTGTGGCCGGAAGTGCATAGTAAAACGCAAGCTATCAGGCCAAAAACAGAGGCATACTTGATGCTGCTGCGGGCAAATTTTTGTTCTCTGTTTCTAAGCAAATACCAGCTGCTTATACCAATTACCACAATGCTTCCAAGCACAAAACCAAAAGTAATGGAATGTGAAAATTTATTCAATGCAACAGGAGAAAAAGCTACGGCCCAGAAGTTTACCATCTCGCTGCGTGCGGTTGCAGGATTAAACTGCATTCCGGCAGGATACTGCATCCATGCATTTGCAGCCAAAATCCACAAGGCGGAAATTGCTGCGCCGCAAGCAGTTAGCCAAGTAGAGACAAGATGAAATTTCTTGCTTACCCTCTCCCAGCCAAAATACATTACGGCAAAGAAAGTGCTCTCCATAAAGAAAGCAAAGATGCCTTCAATAGCTAAAGGGGCGCCAAAAATATCCCCCACAAACCAAGAGTAATTACTCCAATTTGTTCCAAATTCAAACTCAAGAATGATTCCGGTGGCAACTCCGCATGCAAAATTTATTGCAAAAATTCTGCTCCAAAATTGAGTAGTCTTTTTCCAAAACTCATCCTTGGAGATGACATACTTGGTCTCCATAATCGCCAGCAAGAATCCAAGTCCAAGAGTAAGAGGAACAAAGAGCCAGTGATACAAAGCAGTCAGTCCGAACTGAAGCCTTGATGCCGTTACAAGTCCCTGTGTTAAAAGCATATCTATATAAGTTTAAGTTATTATTATTATTTCTATCCCGACAGTTTTTTACCCTCATTAATTTTTTGGTGAGGTCAGATTTTCAATTACCTTTTCCGCTTTCGCCTGAGGAGTTTTATAGTTGCGCAGCGCAGGCTTAAAGAAGAAGATTCTAAGCACGCAGAAAATTACAACAACCTTTATTAATATTATGAGCCACAATGTTTTTCCAACATTCATGCTCTTAAAGCCATCATAATAAAATCTGAATACGCGCTTGAACAGATTCATTGCTTCTCTTTAATAATTCAAAATTACAAAAAATATGGTGCAAAGAGAGATAGATTGCATATTTTTACGCACGATTTTTGCACATAAGATTCAAGCAAAAGTTGAAAACGCTATAGCGACAATTAATAATATTTACAGATACTATGAGTGAAATTAACAAAGGAAGAAGAAAAATGCTGATTGCAGCGGGAGCTTTAGCCGCCGCAATGTTGGTAGACGGATTTGAACGCAAAGTCAGCGCTGCGGAAAGGATTGCGCAAAATGCTGAGCCACAGGATCCTCAAGAACCTCAAAATCATCCCGCAGGTCCAGGAGCCAGACCTGCATCACCTAACAAGGCCGTTTACGTCTCAAAGAATTGCAATGTAAACGTTAAAAAAGAGAGCTGCGGAAAATGCGCTGAAGTTTGCCCTAAAAAAGCAATCACAATGGTTGCAAATCCAAAGAACA
The DNA here is from genome assembly GCA_022647615.1 of Bacteroidales bacterium. NCBI lineage: Bacteria > Pseudomonadati > Bacteroidota > Bacteroidia > Bacteroidales > Bacteroidales bacterium. The sequence goes on along the minus strand of JALCKZ010000001.1, from coordinate 1,771,536 downwards.
AAAAGCTGAAGATTCCTGCAATCAACGATGACCTTTGCATAGGATGCGGAAAGTGCGTAAGAGTTTGTCCTGCAACGCCCAAAGCTTTGGAAATCTGGAACAAGAAGACAAATAAAAAATTAATGTAGTACTAAATAATACGCCGTGATATTGAATATTACGGCGTTATTTTTACAACATTTGAGCAATATTGCAGAATAAGATCACGATGGGTTATAAATATCATGGTCTTATTTCTTTGATTATCAAGAAGACGCTGAATAAGCGTCTTTTCTGTTTCTGCATCCAGGGAAGAGCTGAACTCATCCAGCAACATTATGCTTCCCTTGCGCAAAAGTCCGCGCGCAATTGCAACGCGCTGAGCCTGACCCTCGCTAAGCCCTGCGCCAAGTTCTCCGCACCTAGAATCTAATCCCTGCGGAAGTTCTTTTACAAAATCAGCGGCAGACTCATGCAATGCAGCATACATCTGTTGGTCAGTGGCTTCTGAATCTCCAAGCAAAAGATTATCTCTTATTGTTCCGCTCAAAAGGCTGTTGCCCTGCGGTACATAGACAAAATTGCAGCGGCCGGAAACATCTGATTTAATGGAATCTCCGTCGCGATTATAAAGAATAATTTCCCCTTCCTGAGGATGCAAAAGAGAGAGCATAAGGCGTATCATTGTGCTCTTGCCCGCACCGGTTTCTCCAACTACAGCAGTCCGGCTGCCGGGGACAAAATCATGTGAGAAATTTTTAAAAATAAATCTATCTCCGTCAGAATAGCGGAAAGAAACATTGTTCATGCGAACTCCGGCAATTCCTTTAAGTCTTTCTGAAACTTTGCTCTCCTCCTCCGGAACTGCCTCAAGCTCAGCAAGTCTGTCAATTGAAGTGGAAGCGCTGACAAAGACAGGAATTTGTCTTGCAAGATCAACCGTCGGACGTTGGATTTGTCCGACCAGCTGAAGGAAGGCGGCCATAATGCCAAACGTAATTGCTCCTTCATGAAGATTTATTATTCCCCACAAAAAGGCAACCATGTAACCGGCTACAAAACCGAGCGCTACCAATGACTTTGCAGAAAGGCTAAAACGAGTCCGCTTCATTGTTTGTCCGTATAGCGTATCTTGCTCTCCCTCAAGATTCTGCCCCATTTTTCCGCTCTGCTCCATACTTTGAATTACTATTTTATGCTGGAGACTCTCCTGTAAAATGCTCTGCACTTTGCTATCCGTAGAACGAATATCAGAGGTCATCCTCCTCATCCTCTTTACGTAGAATTTGCTGAAAATGAGGAACAAAGGCATAATCAAAAGAATGGTAATCGCCAGCTTAGGACTCATCATTGCAAGAAAGACAAAGGCTGCAATCAGCTGAACTATAGTAACTATCGCAGAAGTAAAAGAGTTGCAGAGCGTATCGGTAATTACCCTTACATCTTCCTCTAATCTGTTAAGCATATCTCCGCTGTGGAATTTTTCATCTCCGTCCCAGCTGGAATTCATAAGGTGCCCGAAAATAGAACGGCGTGTTCTATTCTTCATCTTTATTTCCGTTTGCCGTCCAAGCCATGAAGAATAAATATCCGTAAAAATTTCCAGCAATATAAGAACCACAAGCACAGCCCCGTACAGATACAATGTCTTATTTGATACGCTTTTATCCTGAGTAGCCAAATCTATTAAGACCTTGCTGTAATATATAAAAGCAAGACCTGCCGCAACTCCGATAAGTCCCAGCAAACCATTGATGCACAACCTTCCGCGGATACCTTTAGAGGCATTCCACATCCAGGAGGCATAATGCCTTATTCTATGATTCCGGCCTGTTTCCACTGTTCAAACAACTCTATGCAATCTGCCAGAGCGGTCTCCATTTCAACATCGTATTCACCAACAAGAAGAACTGCAGCGTCTTCTACATCAAACTCTTTCCCCTCCAAAGAGCGCCAAAGGAAAGAGGCAGTAGAATTGAGCGTCACCATTTTATTAAAATCCACAACTTCCAGCCCTTCAGGCACTACCACATCATCATTTCCAATTTTGCGTAGAGTAAAACCTTTTTTAATTTTCATAATCCCGACAGTTATTTTGTCAAAGATAAGACTATTTCTTTTGAAACTTATACAAAGTGCGACGGTAAACTGCAAGAAGCCAACGACGTATCGGATGCATCTTTTTCCATACCTGGACCTTAGTTTCAGTAAATTTTTTATAAGGACTTTTTTCTACACCGTTATGATATATAACATCTACGCCTGCAACAATATCACTAATTTTACAGTGCTCATAAATATTAATATTCCCGTCTCCCATAAGGGTCACCCTATTGCCGAACATAGAAAATATTCTATGTAAGACGTAATGTCCTTTTGACACTTCTGCAAGGACTATATCACCAACTTTATAACTCGCTTTATATATAAGTCTTACGCTATCCTTGTCTCCAATTATAAATGGTAACATGCTGTTTCCCCTAACCTTAATTATCACAGGATGTCCCTCATTGATAAGGTCTTTTACCTCATCCAAAAGTATTTCATTTGGAACAACCTTCTTTTTAGGTTCCGGAGGAGGAATAATCTTATTAATGGTATTGTACACTAACAGCGCCGCTTCTTTTTCCGGACGGTTCCACAAGCTGTACACAGGCACTTTTTCTATAAACACATTTAGTGACTTGCTTACATTATCAGCAATTTCCTTTTCCCATTTCATGAATGAAACTGTCGGGAACAAGGCGGCATAAGCCTCTACAGTCGAGAGCTTTTTGATTTTAGTTTCAGAAGCCTGCCAAAGCCTTACGCAGCCTGCAACAGGAACACCGAAATTTTTATAACATGAAGTTTTTCCGCTCCATGGAGAGCCGTATACCTTCACTGTTCCGTCCGGGAATATTCGCACCGCTGGATTATCATCATTTAAAAGAGATGTACCTTCTATATTATTGAGCCACAGTTTGCTATGAGTGCTTTTGCCTGTTCCGCTCTTGCCAAGAAACATATAACCTTTATCATCTTTGACAACTACAGAAGAGTGAAATAATAAGATTCCATCCTGCGCGCCAAAGTATGAGCACAGGAGCATCATTGCATTGTTAAAGCATAACATCCTCATAGACAATGAGCAGCAAGATGTAAACAAATAGCCTTCTATATCTTCTATATTGCTCTCTGAGAAATTCAGGGTACACCATCCGTTTTTGTCAAAATCTGAGTGGAATACAAAAAAGTAATTTATGTTTTTGTAAACATCCATGCTCCAGCCATCCTGTACAATAGTCGTTACTTTGTATTTTTCTGAAGGAATTTTTGGGGCAGAATTTTCAGCCGCTTTTACAGGCTTTATATTAAAAATGAATTTATCAGAGGCATAAGCTTTTGCAAGTTCTCCCTGATTGACATAAGGATTCAGTTGAAAAGGTTCGTACTGAGGTATATTGTCCCATAACTCATCATCTTCTTGACAATGAATCGCAACATAATAGTCAGCTATCTTGTATACGTTAACGTTTGTAACACTCATTATTTGCAGGAAGCCGCCTTGATAGTATTCTCCATTAAAGAAACAATTGTCATTGGACCAACTCCGCCCGGAACAGGAGTTATATATGAACATTTTGGTGCAACGCTCTCAAAATCAACATCTCCCTGCAAACGGAAACCGCTCTTTTTTGAGGAGTCTGGAATACGCGTAATGCCAACATCTATAACAACAGCACCCTCTTTTACCATGTCACCCTTTAAGAAAGCCGGCACGCCAAGTGCAACAACAATAATATCAGCCTTCTTTGTAAATTCCTCTATATTAGGTGTTTTACTATGACAAACTGTAACGGTGCAATCACCAGGCTCACCTTTTTGTGAAAGCAAATTTGCCATCGGACGTCCCACAATATTGCTGCGCCCAAGCACAACGCAGTACTTGCCTCTGGTAGGAATTTTATACTCCTTAAGAAGCGTCATAATACCATAAGGAGTTGCAGGCAAGAATGTTGGAAGTCCAAGCATCATCTTTCCCGCAGATACAGGATGGAATCCGTCAACGTCCTTTAAGAGGAGAGATGGCCTCAATAATCTTTTGTGAATCAATATGTTTTGGAAGAGGAAGCTGGCAAATCAAACCATCTACAGAATCGTCTTTATTAATTTTCTCTACTAATTTAAGAAGCTCCTCTTCCGTTGTACTCTCCGGAAGTCTCAGAACATCAGACTCAAAGCCAATCTCCTTGCATGATTTCTCTTTGTTGGCAACATAAGTCATACTGGCTCCGTCACTGCCAACTAGAATAGCTGTCAGATGAGGGCGCTTGCCTCCGCGTGCAACAATCTCTTTTACTTTTTCGGCAAGCCTTGCTTTAATTGCCGCAGAGGTTGCCTTTCCGTCTAATATCTTGTATTCCATATTATTATATTTTCTGTCGCGACAGTTATTCTAGCTATTTTGATAGATATTCTGCGCTTTAATTAATGTTTGCTTGCGTTTTGCATCTGCTGCATGGCGGCCATTCTCTTTCTCATGCCTGCAGCTCCGCCACCTGCAACATTTTTCATCACTTTGCGGGTCTGTTCAAATTGTTTGATAAGACGGTTAACTTCTACAATGGAAGTGCCGCTGCCGCTTGCAAGTCTTTGCCTTCTGCTGCCATTCAGAACCTCAGGGTTCTCCCTCTCAAACGGGGTCATTGACTGAATGATAGCCTCAACTCCCTTGAAAGAATTGTTGTCAATATCAACATCTTTAATTGCCTTTCCCACACCCGGAATCATACTTGCCAAATCTTTGATGTTGCCCATCTTCTTGATTTGCTGAATCTGCTTGTAGAAGTCATTAAAGGTAAATTGGTCCTTTATGAATTTCTTTTTGAGCTTGCGGGCCTCCTCCTCATCCATCTGCTCCTGAGCCTTCTCAACCAAAGTCACAACATCGCCCATTCCAAGAATTCTATCTGCAATTCTTTGAGGGTGAAACACATCCAAAGTTTCAAGTTTTTCTCCGGAACTTATGAATTTAATAGGTTTATTAACTACGGCTTTAATTGAAAGCGCAGCACCGCCTCTGGTATCGCCATCCAGCTTAGTCAGCACAACTCCGTCAAAATCAAGAACATCATTAAATGCCTTTGCGGTCTCCACGGCGTCTTGTCCTGTCATTGAATCCACAACAAACAGGGTTTCAGTTGGTTTCAGCTCTTTCTTCAAAGAACCAATCTCATCCATCATCTGTTTGTCAACAGCAAGACGTCCGGCGGTATCTACAATTACAACATTATATTGTCCGTCTTCCGCAACCTTTAAAGCATGCTTTCCTATCTTCACGGGATCCTGCACGCCCTCCTCCGTATATACCGGTACATCAATGGATTGCGCAAGCACCTTCAACTGGTCAATTGCAGCTGGACGATAAACATCACCCGCTACAAGCATAACTTTTTGACCTCTTTTATTCTTGCAATAATTAGCAAGTTTTGCACAGAAAGTAGTTTTACCGGAACCCTGAAGACCGCTCACCAAAACAATGCCCGGATTGCCCTTAATATTAATGTCCTTTGCCTCGCTTCCCATAAGCTTGGCAAGTTCATCATGGACAATCTTAATCATCATCTGGTTTGGCTTAACGGACTTTATAACATTCTGTCCTATAGCCACATTCTTAACATCATCGCAGAAGCTCTTGGCAACTTTGTAGCTAACATCGGCGTCCAGCAAAGCTCTCCGCACTTCCTTAAGCGTCTCCGATATATTAATCTCCGTAATCTTCCCCTCTCCTTTTAACATTTTAAAGGAGGTCTCCAATCTGTCTATGAGGTTTTCAAACATTTCTGTAAACTGCTAATAATTAATATTATACTCCCGACAGCTTATCTGTCGGGAGAAAAAATTTTCTACTTTTTTAAAATTTCATCTGAATAATAAGCCTTGGCCAAATCTCTTTGGTTGTACTTCATAGCCATTACCTGGCCATAAGCTCCGGCAGTATGAATTGCAAACAAGTCACCTCTCTGAGTCTCAGGCAATAAGATTGCATGCGCAAATTTATCGCTGCTCTCGCAAACAGGTCCGACCACGTCATATTTCAAAGGCTTCTTATCAGAAGTTAAATTGTCAATTGCATGAACAGCCTGATATAGAGCTGGTCTAATAAGGTCATTCATTCCGGCGTCAAGAATCACAAACTTCATCTTCTGTCCTATCTTAACGTATAAAACTCTGGAAATCAAATCTCCGCATTGAGCAACAATTGCGCGGCCCGGCTCAAAATGTACTTTCTGTCCCGGACGTACAATCAGGTTCTTATGTATCAGTTCAAAATAATCTTTGAAGTTTGCAATTGGATTCTTTGTAGGGTTCTCATAATCAACTCCAAGTCCGCCACCAAGATTCAAATTCTCAATCTTAATATCATGGTCTATGAACCATTTCTGCAACTGCTCAATCATTCTGCACAGCATTGGAAATACGCTCATGTCAGTAATTTGCGAGCCTACATGAAAATGCAGACCAATCATTTTAATATTTTTAAAATTTCTCAATTCATCAGCAACGGCCTGGAACTCCCAAGGACTTACACCAAATTTATCCTCTTTTCTCCCGGTGGAAATATACTTGTGAGTATGCGCGTCAATATCAGGATTTACTCTTAAAGAGATTCTTGCAACCTTCCCCATTCCGGCAGCAAGGTCATTGATTACCTTTATCTCAGGTACTGATTCACAATTGAATCCAAAGATTCCGGCTTTAAGGGCTGTCTTAATTTCTTTATCAGATTTTCCTACTCCGGCATAAACAATTTTATTTGGAGAAAATCCGCTTTTTACTGCAAGTGAAACTTCATTGCCGCTTACACAATCGGCTCCAAGTCCCGCTTTCTGAATAGTACGCAGAATTTTTGGTTCCGCATTTGCCTTTACGGCGTAGTGAGCATTGTAGTTAAATTTTTTAATGTAGGAAGTGTAGATGTCCAGGGTCTTTTTAAGCAATTCTATGTCATAATAATAGAAAGGTGTGTGGATGCTCCTGAAGGCTGTAATTGCTTGTTTTGTGATCATTATTAAGTAAGTTAGTAAACCATCGGGACCTAAAAATAAAGTCCCTTAAAAAATACGTGCAAATCTAACTAAAATTTGATAATTTTGCGAGCGTAAAAAACAGAGAACATTTTAATACTTAAAAAAATAAAATCATGAGTAAAGGACCTATTTCACAGTTTATAGAACACCACTATCGCCACTTCAATTCTGCAACCTTGGTGGATGCCTCAGTAGCTTACGAAAAGCTTCTGGCAGAGGGCGGTAAGATGATGCTTGCTATGGCAGGTGCAATGAGTACCGCGGAGCTTGGACTATCTCTAGCAGAGATGATTCGCCAAGACAAATTCGCAATTGTTTGCTGTTCAGCAAATAATATGGAGGAGGATATTATGAATCTTGTTGCGCATACGCACTACAAGAGAGTTCCTTATTATAGAGATCTTACTCCGGATATGGAGCAGGAACTTCTTGATAACCATATGAACAGAGTAACTGATACTTGCATTCCTGAGGAGGAAGCTTTCAGAAGATTGGAAAAACATCTTGTTGATGCATGGAAAGATTCTGCAGCAAAAGGCGAGCGTTTGTTCCCTTATGAGTTCATGTACAAGGTTATCCGCAGCGGAGTGCTTAAGCAGTACTATGAGATAGACCCTAAAGACAGCTGGGTACTAGCAGCTTGCGAGAAGAACATCCCTATTATTATCCCTGCATGGGAAGATTGTACAACAGGAAACATCTTCACAGCACACTGTATCAGAGGAGAATTCAAGACTAACCTTGTAAAGGGCGGTATTGAAACCATGATGCATCTTGTTGACTGGTATCAGAAGAACAACCCTAAAGGAAGCCGCGGAACAGGATTCTTCCAGATTGGCGGCGGTACTGCAGGCGACTTCCCAATTTGCTGTGTACCAATGATGTCCCAGGATTTGGCTTGGAAGGATGTCTCTTTGTGGCAATATTTCTGCCAGATATCAGACTCCACAACCTCTTATGGTTCATACTCCGGAGCCGTTCCTAATGAGAAGATTACATGGGGTAAGCTTTCCCCTACCTGCCCTAAGTTTATCGTAGAGTCAGATGCTACAATTGTAGCGCCTTTGATGTTTGCGCATATTCTTGGCTGGTAATTGTTTTTTAGCAATCATTTTAAATCCCGACAGTTCTCTGCCGGGATTTTTTTTGCAGGTCATTTGCAGTGTTTCGCTCTGCAAATGACTTCCCACAGGCCAACGCTTTATTTTGCGGCACAAAGCGCCGCAAAATTTAGTGGTTAAGCGCACTCCGTGCGCGAAGGAGGCACGCGCCTCCGGCGCGGCTTGCAGCTGCGCTGCTTCGCTTATAGATTTCTGCATGTAATAATCTTCAAGTAATGATAATAAGCCGAAGGCCTGGCGCGTAGCGCCAGTGTATCCTCGCGGCGGTAGCCGCGTAAACCACAAGGCAATGCGCTGCTTTGTAGCGCATTGCTGCACAGTCTGCATAGCAGACTGTGCTTTAACTACTGATGTTCCTTGCGGAGAAGGTCAAAAACGGTCTTGACAGGATTGAAAGTAATTAACGGAGTCTCAATGAATTGCGTATTCCAATTGCTCATAGAACCATTCCACAAGCCGGGCAGCTCCTGCGCCTTGATAACCGTTCCTTTGTAACTCTTTTCTGAAATCAAACCGGAATTAGGATCTGTGAAATCCATCAGGTTAAATTTGTTGCCGGCAAAGTTTTTAACGGAGCAGACAATATCTACGGGATTAAAATGAGTAGAATGTTTAAGAGCCGCAACTGCCTTAGGATCAGACTTGTCTATCTGCGGTCCTTCCAGAATTTGAAGGGAAGTTGAACCATCTGCATCCATAACAATAAACGGGCCTCCCCCAGGTTCTCCCTCATTTTTAACCATTCCGCAAACCCTGATTGGGCGATTAAGCTTTGTCAGCAACATCTGAACTAGCTTTGACTGCTCTTCAATTTCCGGGAGCACAACGCAAAATTCATCATTTAGAAAATTCCGCGCATCTCTTATTGCCTTCTCAAATTCTTGTCTTGCAATCTCCTTATTCTTAGCTAGTTGTGGAATTTTTAAATCTTCTTTGCCAAGCTTTGCATACTTCCCGAAAACATTTAAAGATTCAACCAAATTCAAAATTACAAGACCGCATTTATTGTGAAGTTCCACCGCGCGGCCAAGCAAAATCTTTTTCCAAATTTCAGTTTGCTTTATAAATGTCTCTTTTACAACATTATCAATATTCTTTACAAAAATATAATCTGCATCAACATCATTAAGATTCCTAAGCAATGCCCCGTGTCCTCCAGGACGGAACAGCAAAGTTCCGTCTTCCTTCACAAAAGGCTTATTATCCTTATCAACAGCAACAATATCAGTAGCAGCAGATTGCAAAGTGAACATTAAATTATACTTACTGGAATACCCCTTTTCATAACTGTCGCGAACCCTCTCAAACAACTCTTTAAATTTCTCTACATGTTCTGGAGAAACCGTGAATATTATTCTCACATTACCCTTAATATCACGTGCATACAACGCTCCTTCAACAAGATGCTCTTCAAACGGCGTGCGGACAAAACTCGTCCCATTTTTTGCATATTTATGAAAAGGAATCAGTCCTTTTGGATATGCTCCAAGGTTCAAAGCATCCTCATCAATCATTGCATGGATGATTTTTTCTCCTGTAGCCGCACCTTTAACATTCAGTTCAAAAGGGAACTTTTTCCAGTTCTTTTTTAGATTGTCAATTGTCTCCAACGTTTTTACGCTGAGCTTATTACAGCCATTTTCAGAGGCCCTGTCAATTTCTTCTTTTGCAGCAAACACGTCCTTAAACATTCTGCTTGCGGCGCCGCTTGCCGGAACAAATTTGCAAACTGTAGCGTTAAGCCCAAATGCATTTTTTAGCGCTCTAACTTTTTCCTCCTCAGTAATTACTTTAATGCCGCCGTTAACAGGATGTTCTTCCGTTGTCTTTGGAGTCGCAGCCTCCAAAATCTTTACAAAAGGAAAACCTTTCTTAAATCTCTCAATAGAACTTTCAAACTGGGTTGTTGATATTCCCCTGGTTTTCAACTCTTTAATATGAAAATTCGCGTCTGTATTCATAGTTGCTTCTTAATTTTTCAAAATTTTCCGGATGAGAACGCAGCTTTGAATCCAAATCCCAAATCGGGAAAATTCGCAGCAGTTTCTCTGCAATTTCACTTTGGCTCAAGCCTGCAAAATTTATGTGAGGCGTACTCTCCGTTCTAATCCCATCCATATCTTTTATATTCCCGACAGTATATTTTTTTAATTCCGGAATATTCAGGAAATCAGCCACTTTACGAACAACTGCCGTAGTGCCGTTAACCTTCCCTTCATAGGAATAACCGGCAATGTGAGGAGTTGCAATTGCAACAGCCTGCAGCAAATCTATGCTTATGCCAGGCTCGCTATTCCATGTATCAATTACGGCCGCACGCAGCTTTCCGCTCCCGTTCTCAGAACCATTTATATTATTAACATCCAACGCATTAAGCAAAGCGTTGTTGCTCATTACGCCACCTCTGCAGGTATTAAAGAAAATAGCGCCGGACTTCATTTTTGAGAAAAATTCTTCATTAGCCATCTCTCTGGTACTCTCATCCAAAGGAACATGCAAGGTTACAACATCAGAATTTTTAAGCAGGTAATCCAAAGAAAAATACTTTTTTCCAAGCCCCGCTTGCGCCGCCTCCTTAGGAGGGTCATTGCGCAATACTCTGAATCCCAGATGCTCGCCAAGAGCGGCCACTTTTGTTCCAACGTGCCCAACTCCAATCACACCAATAGTAAGCGGCCTATCCGGATACAAATTTATATTGTACTTTTCTGCAAGCGCAAATAACGCGGTATAAACATATTGCATGACTCCGCCGCTGTTGCAGCCGGGAGCGCTCACAACTTTAATTCCGTGCAACTTGCAGTAATCCAAATCTATATGGTCTGTCCCGATTGTGGCCGTTGCAATCATTTTTACGTGAGTGTTGTCCAGCAAAGATGCATTGCATTTTGTACGGGTCCTGGTAATCAGGATATCCGCATTTTTAGGACTAAAATCGCTCCCCTTTGAGTAGCAGACATTTGCGTAAGGTTCAAAGACTCCTCTTATAAAAGGGATTGCGTCATCTATTATGATTGCAGGTTTGCTCATAGACTCTATTTAAGAACAAGTTTCTTTACATATTCCCCGCCGGCCTCTTCATTAATCCTCTTAACTATTGACTCCTTGTCCTGCAGCAGCACATTTCTCACAATTGATGAACTCATTGTAACATAAAGGGTTCCATTAGAAAAATGTTTGTCCATCGTGGCCCGCGCAACACTTCCGCCAAGCGCCTTGTCCCAGCTGGAAAGCACTCTGCCGGAGAGCAAACCGCTCTTTAGCATTCCATTCTGTTCCAAGTATGAAGATATCATGCTACCAATTGTCATCGCTTTTTCTATCCTCTTCTTTGACGGCATATATTCTATATCTTATTATCAATTAAATAATTAGCAGCGCAATTATTTTGCCTTTATTCCGGTAACGGCACCGCCGCTCACTTCAAATTCGCTGCACTCGCTTCCCATGCTGCGGACAAGTTTTCCCATTCTGACTTTATTGCTGTCGGTAATAAAAATTTGTCCAAAAGAATCTCCGGCAACAAGCCCAAGCAAGTACTCAACTCTCTGCATATCAAGCTTATCAAAGACATCATCCAAAAGCAAAACAGGAGCTATGCCACGGTTAAGTTCCTTCATAATGGAGAACTGCGCAAGCTTTAACGCTATTAAAAAACACTTCTGCTGCCCCTGGCTTCCGCACCTCTTGATGGGATAGTACGGAGTCTCATTTGACGGCAAATCAGGAGATTGCTGCGGCTCAAGAGTCTCGCTTATTTCAAATGCAACATCATCCTTGTGTATTCCTGCCGTCGTGAACTTGAAAATTTTATCTCTTTCCAAATACTTCTCCATCAGCTCTTTAAAACCGCACTTATCCATATCGGAAATGTATCTCAGCCGCACCTCTTCTTTGCCGCCGCTGAGCTTTTTGTAGAATTCAGTTACAGGTCCCGACAGATTCTTGCAAAGCTCTTTGCGCTTATTATATATATAAGTAGCATTCTCATCCATCTGGAAGTCCAATGTCTCCAGCAAGTCTGACTGACAGGAGTCGCTCTTAAGCAGTTTGTTCCTTTGGGCAAGCAGCCTGTAATAATTCTGAATCTTTGAAAGGTATTCTTTATCAACCTGTGACAGCAGCGCATTCACAAATTTTCTCCTCTCCTCCCCGCTTGAATTTACAAGAGCAACGTCAGACGGAGACACCATGACAATTGGCAAAAGGCCTATGTGCTCAGACATTTTCTTATAGGCTTTGTCATTGCGCTTTAGGATTTTCTCCTCCAAATTACCGGAATCATCCTTCTGCTGCTTCTTGCCAACAAGACCTATGCTTATTTTATTCTCTGTCCCGTCATCCATTGAATAGGTTCCGTTAATTGCAGCAGAGGCGGCACCGTGCAGAATTGAAAAACTGTCGGGAAAATGAAAAAAGCTCTTAGTCATTGAGAGATAATAGATTGCATCCAGGAGGTTAGTCTTGCCCTCCCCGTTGTTGCCGCTTATACAATTGATTTTCTTTGAGAACGCCAAATCTGCAGAGGCAATATTCTTAAAATTTGTGACTAATATCCTATCTAGAAACATATCCTGCCGTTAACGCTTACAAAGTTATCAAAATTCACTTAAAAAAAGCATTTTCCATTTTGGCGTTTGGCAAAATGTTGTAAATTTGCACCCTGCATAAAAAATAGAGGATTATGTCTAATAAAAACAAGAATCTAAAGGCTCAGCAAGATGCAAATGCAAACGTTGGAGAAGCCTTAACAAAGACCGAACTTTTTTTCGAAAAGTATAAAAAGCTGATGATGTATGTCATTGGCGGAGTAATTGTTGCTGCCGCATTGATTGCGTCATATCATTACTTTATAGTTGTACCGAGACAGAAAGAGGCTCAAAACCAGATGTTTGTAGCAGAACGCTATTTCAGGCTGGACTCTTTTAACCTTGCTCTTAACGGAGACGGCAACGCCCTGGGCTTTGCCAAAGTAGCCAAGCAATATGGCAGCAAGGCCGGCGAGGCAATCTATATGTATGCCGGAATCTGCGAATTCCAGCTTGGCAATTATGATAAGGCTATAAGCTATCTTAAGAAGTATAACGGCAAGGACAAGATAATGCTTGGACGTGCAACTGCTTGCATAGGAGATGCTTATGTAAATAAAGGTGATAATAAGACTGCCATTGACTACTTTAAGAAAGCGGCTGATATCAGTGATAATATCTTCTCTGCTGCATATTTGATGAAGGCAGCAACAAGCTATGAAGTTCTCAACAAGAAGGATGACGCTCTGGCTATGTATCAGAAGATTAAATATGAATATCCTAACTCTCCGGAGGGTTACGAGATAGAGAAATACATATCAAGATTACAGACAGAAATTGACCTTGCAAAGTAAAACAAGACTTGTATCAAAAGAGGTGGCTTGTTTTTATTAGCAGTTACAATTCATTAGTACACAGAATTTTATGGGAAGAGCATTTGAATTCAGAAAAGAGAGAAAATTTAAGAGATGGGGACACATGGCCCGCGTGTTCACTCGTCTTGGAAAAGAGATAACTATTGCAGCTAAAAACGGCGGCGGAGATCCCAACTTCAATCCAACCTTGCGTGCTATTATTCAGACTGCAAAGACTGAAAACATGCCAAAGGATAACATTGACAGAGCCATCAAACGTGCGGCTGAAAAGGACCAGCAGGATTACAAAGAGGTTGTATATGAAGGATATGGGCCTCACGGCATAGCAATCCTTATAGAGACCGCAACAGATAACCCTACCCGTACGGTAGCAAACATCAGAAGCTACTTCACAAAATTCGGCGGAACACTTCAAACTTCCGGCAGCGTTGATTTTATGTTTGACCACAAATGTGTATTCAAAATTAAGGACAATGCGGAGAAACCTATAGACATGGATGAGCTTGAACTAGAGCTTATTGACTGCGGAGCTGATGAGGTATTCAAGGCTGAGGAAGAGGATAAGGACGGTAACGTAAACACTTACATTAATATATACGGCGGATACAAATCATTTGGTACAATTCAAAAATATTTGGATGACCATAAGTATGAGCTTGTAAGCGGCGGATTTGAGAGAATCCCGACAGTTGAATTAAAGAAACTGCCTAAGGAGCAGATGGAAGAGAATATCAAGCTTATTGATAAGATAGAGGAGGATGAGGATGTGCAGAACGTTTACCATTTGCTTGATTTGTCCGATATGGATGAAGAGGAGTAATCAGCCCGGTATTAAACAGAAAGGCCGCAAAAACTTGCGGCCTTTTTTGTTCCATTTTTTATTTGCAAGTCATTTGCAATAAAAATTAAGGAATTAACACTTTTTCATGATGCAAAGATGCAGTTATGACTTGCTCGAAGCCATAAGGTTTTAGGCGAAATTGCTGCGTTTAGCCTAAGCAATGAGCCGTTAAGAAACCGTAGGCAAGAGCAAGGCATAACAAATCTTCGCCTTAGTGAACACGGTTATCAATCAGGCGATTAACATATTGTTGGATGACAGCCTTGAAAAACTCATCCTGCCTGTGCAGGCACGCCGCATCACGAATCCCCGGATTAGCCTCATGCCCATAATGCGGTCCGGCTGCCGGCTTTGTGCCCTCGCTGACACTGCCGGGCGCAAGCAAATTATGCTGCAATGTTGGATCCTTAGATAAAATATATACGGCAGTAAGCCCCTTATCATTGCGCACAAGCAACGTATCTCCCTCACCCCTAACCATTTGAAATTCATCTGTCGTGAAATTAATAGCAAACCTTGTCCTTTGACGCTCGCTAATTATACTGTTGCCAAAACCAAAAAACTCCCCCTTGTACCCTATCATCTCCAGAATTGTAGGCATCACATCAATCTGCTGAGTAATAGCTGTGTAGCGTTGAGGTTTAATATACCCCGGCGCGTAATATATGATAGGTATTCTGGTATTCCCAATTGGATTTGCAAACTGCGGAGCATTCTTCCAAAACGTACCGTGGTCCGCCGATAAAACAAAAATTGTTCTCTTAAACCAAGGCTGCTTTGACGCATACGCAAAGAATTTACGCAACGCCATATCTGTATAAGCCACAGGCTTTAACAACGGTGTCTTGCCTGCAGGCAAAATCTTTTCATATTTTGCAGGAACCTTAAACGGATGATGAGAAGAGACGGTAAATACACCTGTAAAAAACGGCTCCTTAAACGTGCTCATTGTTCTTCCGACGAACTGAAGGAAAGGCTCATCCCAAATTCCCCAAGCCCCGTCAAATTGAGAATCATCATTGAACTCCGTCTTTCCATAATAATTCTGCACTCCGCACAAATGAGTTACCGCCTTAATTCCCATAGAGTTATCAGGAGCACCATGAAAAAATGCAGTATAATATCCAAGAGAATCAAGTATATATGGAAGTCCGTGGATTCTGTCATTAGAATATGGGGTAACGATAAATGGAGTCAAAAGGCTTGGAATAGAGGCGAGTACGGAAGGAACGGCATCAATGGATTTTCTGCCGTTGGCAAATGCGTTGGTGCACAGAATTCCCTCTCTGCTCAAAGAATCCAAAAATGGCGTAAACGGCTTATCCAGAGTTGGATTCAGAAAGTCCATATTCTCCGCTCCAAAACTCTCCAGAATAATAACCATAACATTCATTTTGGATGGAGTAGCAGCCGTAATATTAAGAGCATCAGTATTTATCGGGCTCCCGATAGTATATGAATGAAGCGGAGCGTAGTATTTTCCCGCCTCTGCGTAATCTTTATAAAAATTTTGTCTGGTATATTTCCCCTTCCCTATAGTTCTGATAAGGCAAAACGGCGTATTTAGAACAGCCGCGGTTTGAGTAGAACGTTCTACATATTGCCCTGCATTGCTGAGCGTTATAGGCCTTGTAGTTCTTGTTGCACCGCCGCGGACTCCAATAATGAAAATGGGTAATGTAATAATAAGAGCTATAACCTGCTTGATATAAAACTTTGGACCATAATCTGTTGCATTATAGTATTTAACTTCACGGCCTATTGTTGAGCTATAAAGCGGTCTGCATTCTTTTCCATAAGTTCCGGACAACCATATTAATACGCCAAGGAAAATTAAGCCCAAAAGAAACAGGTACCAATACATTCCAACACTTTCCGCCAGTATTTTCCCAATTTTCACCCCGCCCGTAAACTCGGAGAAAAATGTCATTGAGGTGCGGCGGAAAGAGAATCTGAAGTAAGCCGTATCAGCAAGATTAACAGCAACCGCCAGGAAGTTTACGGTTACATACAGCCATTTAAGAATACTCTGGAACTTTGGCCTTTTGACATAAGGAATTGGCAGCAGAGCCAGGAAAATATAGAGAATGTTCGTGTAAAGTATGGCTGTAGTATCAAATCTTAATCCGCCACCCATCATTCTCATTATCTGAGAGAAAGAAGGATCTTCAATTAAAGAGTAATTGCAGGCTATGAATAGTATCCTGCAAAGTGAATAAAGAATATACGCTAACACTAACCTCCAGAGTATCAGCAAATAATAATTATAAAATTTCAATTTCATACTTTATTGGCATTAACCGTTCATAAAACGGCATCTTCTCCCTTTATGTGGTTGATTTAATGTTAACAACTTAAAGTAAAATCTATCCCTTTCAAAGTTTGACAAAGGTATAATATTTCTTAAATTTGCCTTTCATTAAAATGAGTAATTATTTTTTGAACAAACCTGAATTTTTATAACAATAAACAAAGATCTTATTATGGAATTAACACATATTGAACATTTGGGCATAGCGGTCAAATCTCTTGATGAGGCCATTCCCTACTATGAGAAAATGCTCGGTCTTAAATGCTACTCTGTGGAAGAGGTTAAAGACCAAAAAGTTAAAACAGCATTTTTTAAAATCGGACAAACAAAACTAGAGCTTTTGGAAAGCACTGATCCAGAAGGCACTATTGCTAAATTTATTGAGAAGAGAGGAGAAGGAATTCATCATATTGCATTTGCAACTCCAAGTGTTCAAACATGTCTTGATGAGCTTAAGGCTAAAGGAGTCAGATTAATAGATCAAACCCCAAGACCAGGTGCTGAAGGACTTAACATTGCTTTTCTTCATCCAAAATCTACTCTTGGAGTCCTTACAGAAATTTGCGAGAAACCAAATAAAAAATAATAAATAAAAGATATATGAGTCAGCAGCTAGAAGAAGTAAAGGCGCTTATCGCTCTCAGAGAGAAAGCGCGCTTGGGCGGAGGTCAAGCAAGGATTGATTCTCAGCACAAAAAAGGTAAGTACACTGCACGTGAAAGAATTAACATGCTCCTTGACGAGGGCAGCTTTGAAGAGTTTGACATGTTTGTCACTCACCGCTGCACAAACTTTGGAATGGAGAAAAGCACATTTCTTGGTGATGGTGTGGTAACAGGTTACGGTACAATCAGCGGACGTCTGGTATACGTTTTTGCACAGGACTTTACAGTTTTTGGAGGTTCACTGTCAGAAACTTTTGCACAGAAGATTTGCAAGGTAATGGACATGGCTATGAAAGTCGGAGCCCCTGTCATTGGCATTAATGACTCAGGCGGAGCACGTATTCAAGAGGGTGTCAACGCTCTTGCAGGATACACAGAAATTTTCCAGAGAAATATTCTTGCAAGCGGTGTAGTTCCGCAGATATCAGCTATTTTTGGCCCGTGCGCAGGCGGCGCGGTTTACTCTCCTGCACTAACAGACTTCAACGTAATGGTCAAGGGAAGCTATATGTTTCTGACAGGACCTAAAGTTGTTAAATCAGTTCTAGGTGAGGATGTTACACAAGAGCAGCTTGGAGGCTCAAGTGTTCACGCAAGCAAGAGCGGTGTTGCTCAATTTGCAGTAGAGACTGAAGATGAGGGAATTGAGACAATAAGAGAACTGCTTTCATATTTGCCTCAGAATAATTTGGAGACAACTCCTGAGGTCCCGACAGATGACCCAATAGACAGAAAAGACGATGTTCTAAATGAGATAATTCCTGATAATCCAAACAAGCCATATGATATGTATGCAGTCATTGCGTCCATAGTTGATGACAGAAAATTCTTGGAGGTTCATAAGGATTATGCAAGAAATATAATCACAGGTTTTGCAAGATTTGACGGAGTAGCAGTTGGAATTGTTGCCAATCAGCCTGCAGTTCTTGCCGGCGTATTGGACTCAAATTCAAGTAGAAAGGCAGCAAGATTTGTCCGCTTCTGCGATGCGTTCAATATTCCATTGGTTACTTTGGAAGATGTTCCGGGATTCCTTCCAGGCACTCAGCAAGAGTACAACGGAATTATTCTTCACGGCGCAAAACTTCTTTACGCTTATGGAGAAGCAACTGTTCCAAAAATTACTATCGTTCTTAGAAAAGCCTATGGCGGAGCATATTGCGTCATGAGCAGCAAACATCTGAGAGGCGATATCAACTATGCATGGCCTTCTGCTGAGATTGCAGTTATGGGTCCTAGCGGAGCAATTGAAATTCTGTACGGCAAAGAGCTTAAAGAGGAAAAAGATCCAAAAGCATTTGCAGCACAAAAGGAGAAAGAATACAGAGACGCTTTTGCAAACCCTTACAATGCAGCTAAATACGGCTATATTGATGATGTAATTGAGCCTCGCAATACAAGATTCAGAATCATCAGAGCTTTGCAGCAGCTTGCTACAAAGAGAGTTACTAATCCGGCTAAGAAGCACGATAACCTTCCTCTATAATTTCTAGAATAATGAAGAGTTATTTCAAATTCATAATATTAGCCGGCGCTCTGTTAATCTCGCCATATTTGTTTGCTCAAAGTGCTATTGATATAAGAATCAATGAAGTACTTACATCAAACAAAGTGGATACAACAAATGTTGGTGGAGATAACAGCGGATGGGTAGAATTATATAATTCTGCTTACGGCTTGGTTGACGTCGCGGGTTTCTTTATTACTGACCAGGAAATTAAAGAAAACGGACCCAAACCGGCTCACATTTTCATGATTCCAAAGGGCAATGTCTCTACACAAATACCATACAGACAATTCTTTATGTTGTATGCAGATGGAGACACAACCAAAGGCCCTTTCCACATGAATTTTACCCTTGATAATGTAAAGAAGTTATATATCTATGCTCCCGACAGGAAGCAACTTGTTGATGTAATTACTATTCCGCAGTTACCGGCAGGCAAATCCTATGGAAGAATTCATGACGGTGAAGGATTGCACATGCCTTATGCATGGAATCAGGCTTCTATCAGAAAAACATCAGTAGATAAAAAAATACCTTCCAACGGAGGTTTAGAGATTCTTAAATACCCTACTCCGGGGACAACTAATTCAACAGATCCTGTTGTATCCAAATCTCAGAAAATGTGGAAAATGGACCCTGACGGATGGATACTTTCAGTTACTGCAATGTCAGTCGTATTCCTTGGACTTATAGTTCTTTACTTGAGCTTTAAGCAGGTAGGAAAGAACTCTATCAAAAATGCCAAGAAAAAAGAGGCGGCTGCTAAAGGTATTGCAGCACCGGAAAAAGGTAAAAAAATTGATGAAACAGATGTACCTAGCGCAGAGGTTTTTGCAGCAATTGCAATGGCCTGTCACTTGTACATGCAAGAGTCTGAAATTCATGATGAAGAGAGCAATATTGTTACAATTCAGAATGAATCAAGAAGATATTCTCCATGGGGAGAAAAAGTTTACCTGTTAAAACAAACACCCACAGTAAGGAGAAGTTAACTGTCGGGATAATAATTAATGAGATAAAAAAGAATTTTATGAAAGAATATAAATTAAAAATTAACGGCAATGATTATGCAGTTTCAGTAGATGAAACTGATGAGAATGCTGCTAATGTGGAAGTTAACGGGACTCCTTTTAAAGTTGAGTTTGACAAGCCTATTAAGAAGGCTGCCGCTCCCGTCAAATTTGCGCGCAAGACAACTCCCGGAAAATCAGGTGTTGTTATAGATAAGCCGGCAGTAGAAAGCGCAGCCGGCGGAACAAAGGTTACAACTCCGCTTCCGGGTGTAATTCTGGAAGTTGCAGTTAAAGAGGGACAGGCTGTTAAGAAAGGACAAAAGATTGTTGTTCTTGAGGCCATGAAGATGGAGAATGTAATTGAGGCTACTTGCGACGGAACAATTAAAGAATTGAAAGTTAACAAGAGCGATTCTGTGCTTGAGGGTGATGTAATAGCAGTAATCGGCTAATAAATAGAAGATTATGATTTTAGAATCAAACATCGTTGCCAATTTAAAACTGTTCGTCCAGTATACAGGTTTTGCCAACTGCACATGGGGGCACCTGATTATGATAGTGGTCGGATTGCTTTTTATCTATCTGGCAATTAAAAAGAACTGGGAACCTCTGCTTCTAATCCCTATCGGATTTGGAATGATTGTGGGAAATATCCCTTTGTTCCCCGGAATGCAAGTTGGTATATATGAGGACGGCTCCGTGCTAAACATCTTATATCTAGGTGTTAAGAAAGGTTTCTATCCTCCGTTGATATTTTTGGGAATCGGCGCAATGACAGATTTCTCCGCGCTTATTTCCAATCCTAAATTGTTGTTGGTTGGAGCTGCGGCTCAGCTTGGAATTTTTGCAGCATACATTGGAGCATTGCTTCTTGGATTTACTCCCGCAGAGGCCGGCGCTATTGGAATTATCGGAGGTGCTGATGGCCCTACCGCAATATTCCTGTCAGGTAAATTAGCTCCTGATTTGGTTGGTGCAATTTCTGTATCCGCATATTCTTACATGGCTTTGGTGCCTGTTATCCAGCCACCTATCATGAAGGCGCTTACAACTAACAAAGAGAGATTAATAAGAATGAGACCTCCAAGACCTGTTCAGCAGCAGGAGAAGATTATGTTCCCTATCATAGGATTTTTGCTGACCGCATTTTTGGTTCCGTCAGGTATTCCATTGCTGGGAATGTTGTTCTTTGGAAACTTACTTAAAGAGAGCGGCGTTACAAGAAGACTTGCGGAGACAGCAAGAGGTCCTCTTAATGATATAGTTGTTATCCTTATAGGTCTGACCGTAGGTTGCTCTACACAGGCAGATAAGTTCTTGCAGATGAAGTCAGTTATGATTTTCGGACTAGGCGCAATGTCATTCATTTTTGCAACATTCGGCGGCGTTATGTTCTGCAAGATTATCAACTTATTCTTAAAAGAAGGCAACAAGCTTAACCCTCTTATCGGAAATGCCGGCGTATCTGCAGTACCGGATTCCGCACGTGTATCTCAGATGATTGGACAGCAGTATGACCCAACCAATTACCTGCTTATGCATGCAATGGGTCCTAACGTTGCGGGAGTTATAGGCAGCGCAGTTGCGGCAGGTATTCTGCTGAGCTTCTTGGGATAGTATTTTAATCCCGATAGTAATTATTTGAAATAGAGAAATTTAAAATAACACAAAAATGCAAGACAAATTGCAGGAACTGACGGACAAGCTATACAAAGAGGGTTTGTCCAAAGGTAAAAAGGATGCAGACGAAATGCTGGCCAAAGCCAGACAGGAGGCTGCAAAAATTGTCGCAGAGGCGCGTGAAGAGGCTGATGCCCTTACACTTAAGGCCCGCAGAGAATGTGACGATTTAAAAAAGAAGGCGGATGGAGATATCAAAATGGCTTCTATTCAGGCACTTGCAGCTGTACGTCAGAAAATAGAGCAGGCAATTACGGCCAGGAGCATTTCTGAACCTATTGCCAAAGGTTTGAATGAGAAGGAGTTCCTTCAGTCTATTATCAAAACTGTTGTTTCAGCATTTAATCCTGCTTCCAAAGCAAATTCTTCTCTTGATTTAATTTTGCCTGAAAGCAAGAAGCAGGAGATGGATACTTTTGTCAAGGGTGAACTTGCAAAATGCTGCAATGAAGGACTCAATGTTTCTTATGACAAGAACGTTGAGAACGGTTTTAAAGTTGGTCCAAAAGGGAGCGGGTATTACATAAGCTTTACAGATAAATCTTTTGAGAATATCATCTCTGATTACTTGAGACCAAAGACCAAAAAACTTCTGTTTGGTGAATAATTACTATTACATAATCGGAGGATTGCCTGAACTTGCGCCTGGCGGAGAGAACAATTTGTTTAATTACTCGGCTGTAAGGGAGGAAATCTACAAGCAATGCTCCGCAGATGACCAAAAACTTATAGAATTCCTGGAGAGCGGATTTGATGAAAATTCGCTTTCCGGGGAGTTCTATGTTAAAGCGGAGGAGAGCAAGAGTCTCTTTATCAAACGCTTCTTTAGGCTTGACCGCATTATCAGGAACATCAAAGTATCTTTCCTGGCCGGCAAGTTATTTAAAGGAGAGGATGTTAATCAAGATGACCTTGTAAAAAAATATTCTGTTCTTCTTCCTTCTGATGAACAAGGAGGTTATAAAGAGGAAGAGGGAGCATCTGTTACGCTGGACTCATCTGAAATCCAGAACATTGAAACCATTTTTCACAACACGGACATTTTAGAGAAAGAGAGAAAGCTGGATGAATTCAAGTGGAACAAGATTAATGAATTCACAGCTTTTGACTTTTTTGACATTAACGTGATTCTTGCTTTTCTTGTAAAGGGGAAACTTGTTGAGAGATGGAACAAGCTGGATAGAGAAACAGGTAAAGCCTTGTTTAAGAAGCTTGTAGATGAAGTGCGAGGCACCTTCAAAGGTGTTGAGTTTAATGCAGGTACAACAAAAAAAGTTGTATAATCTGTCGGGATAAAAAAATAACAACAATAGATGAAAACAAAAGGTAAAGTCACAGGAATCGTATCCAACCTGGTATCCGTAGAAGTGGATGGTCCGGTTGCTCAGAACGAGCTGTGCTTCATTGATTTGGACGGTGTCAAACTGATGGCGGAGGTTATCAAAGTCAACGGCAATACGGCATCCACTCAGGTTTATGAGAGCACAAGAGGACTAAAAGTTGGAGATCCTGTAGAATTTGAGGGACGCATGTTGGAGGTCACACTTGGACCCGGCTTGCTGTCAAGTAATTATGACGGACTTCAGGATAACCTTGCAACAATGAAGGATGTCTTCCTAAAGAGAGGAGAATACACCTCCCCTCTTGACCCTGAAAAGATTTGGGAATTTAAACCTATTGCAAAACCTGGAGACACAGTTATTGCAGCAGACTGGCTGGGAGAAGTTAAAGAGGGATGGATGCCTCACAAAATCATGGTACCATTCTCATTTAAAGGTGAATATAAAGTTAAAAGCGTTGCGCCTGAGGGCAAATATAAGATTCACGATACAATGGCTGTGCTCACCAATGAAAAGGGTGAGGAAGTCAAAGTTGACATGACTCAGAGGTGGCCCGTTAAGGTTGCAATAGAGGGATACAAAGAGAAACCGCGTCCTTATAAAATAATGGAGACAGGCGTACGTGCAATAGACACGTTAAACCCTATCGCTGAAGGTGGTACAGGTTTCATTCCGGGACCTTTCGGATGCGGTAAAACAGTCATTCAGCACGCAATTGCGCAACAGGCTGAGGCTGATATCATTATAATGGCCGCCTGCGGAGAGCGTGCAAATGAGGTTGTTGAAATATTTGCGGAATTCCCTGAACTGGTGGATACTAGAACAGGAAGAAAGTTGATTGAAAGAACAATTATCATCTGCAACACCTCTAACATGCCCGTTGCAGCCCGCGAGGCTTCCGTTTATACGGCAATGACCATTGGAGAGTATTACCGCGCTATGGGACTGAAAGTCTTGCTATTGGCGGATTCAACATCCAGATGGGCACAGGCTTTAAGAGAGATGTCAAACAGAATGGAGGAACTTCCCGGAGCAGATGCATTCCCGGTTGATTTGTCCTCAATTATTTCAAACTTCTATTCACGCGCAGGAGTTGTTGTTCTTAACAGCGGCAACACAGGTTCTGTCACATTCATCGGAACTGTTTCACCTGCAGGTGGTAACTTAAAGGAGCCCGTTACTGAGTCCACAAAGAAATGCGCAAGATGTTTTTATGCGCTGAGCCAGGCCAGGGCGGATGGAAAGAGATATCCTTCCATTGACCCAATTGACTCATACTCAAAGTATTTGGAATATCCGGAAATTGAAGAATATTTCTCCAAGAGGATAAGTCCTAACTGGGTTAAGAACGTTTATAAAGCAAAGAACATAATACTAAGAGGTAAAGAGGCTCATGACCAAATCAACATTTTGGGAGATGACGGAGTTCCAATGGAGTATCACATGAGATATTGGAAGAGCGAGCTTCTGGACTTTATCATTCTTCAGCAGGATGCATTTGATGCGGTTGACTGCCAGTCCTCTTTGGAAAGACAGGAATTCATGCTGAATAAAGTACTGGAAATCTGTGACAAACAATTTGAATTTGACAGGTTTGAACAGTGCATAGAATACTTTAAGAACTTAATCAACATCATGCGTCAGATGAACTACTCTGCATTTAAGAGCGATGATTTCAACAAGTATCTGAAGCAGCTGGATAAAACTTTGGAAGAAAATGGCAAATAACGCATTTCAGAAGGTATACACTAAGCTTGAGGCTATTACAAAGGCTACCGTTTCTCTAAAAGCAAGCGGAGTTGCCAATGACGAGCTTGCAAAGGTTGCAGGACGCCTTGCCCAAGTTGTAAAGATTAAGAAGGATTTAGTTACCCTTCAGGTATTTGCAGGGACGGAAGGAATTCCGACAAATGCAGAGGTAGAATTTTTTGGCGAACCTCCCGCGCTAAATGTCAGCGAGGAGCTAAGCGGCAGATTCTTCAATGCTTACGGAGACCCTATTGACGGCGGTCCAAAAGTTGAGGGCGAGAGAAGGCACATTGGCGGTCCAAGCGTCAACCCTTATAAGAGAAGGCAGCCATCTCAATTAATCCCGACAGGTATTGCAGGAATTGACCTTAACAACACGCTTGTATCAGGGCAGAAGATTCCGTTCTTTGCAGACCCGGACCAGCCTTATAATCAGGTAATGGCAGATGTTGCGTTAAGAGCGGACGTTGATAAGATTATCCTTGGCGGAATGGGACTTTCCAATGATGATTATCTGTACTTCAAACAAAAATTTGAAGATGAAGGAGCGCTTAATAAAATCATAAGTTTTGTAAACACAACGGAAGAACCACCTGTCGAGAGATTGCTAATTCCCGACATGGCGCTTACCGCAGCTGAATATTTTGCAGTTGACAAGAATCAGAAAGTGCTTGTGCTTCTGACAGATATGACATTGTATGCAGATGCGCTTTCTATTGTCAGCAACCGTATGGATCAGATTCCTTCCAAGGATTCCATGCCGGGCTCATTGTATTCCGACCTTGCAAAAATTTACGAGAAAGCCGTACAACTTCCTGACGGCGGCTCTATTACAATTATAGCAGTAACAACTTTGAATGACGGAGATATTACTCACGCCATCCCAGATAATACCGGATATATCACTGAGGGCCAGCTGTTCTTAAGAACGGATACAGATACAGGTAAAATTATTGTTGACCCGTTCCGCTCGCTTTCCCGTCTAAAACAATTAGTTATAGGCAAGAAGACAAGAGAAGACCATGCCCAGGTAATGAACACAGGAGTAAGACTTTACGCAGATGCGGCAAATGCAAAGACAAAACTTGAAAATGGTTTTGACCTTAGCGATTATGATCTGCGCTGCCTGGAATATGCAAAAGAGTACTCTACAAAACTTCTATCCATAGATGTCAACATTAAAATTGATGAGATGCTGGATACAGGATGGAAACTGTTTAAAAAATACTTTAAGCCGGAAGAGCTAGGTATAAAACAAAAACTTGTAGATAAATATTGGGACAAGGCGTAATGCTAAAGGATATTACTGGATAACAAGTAATTATGGCAATTAAGTTTCAATATAACAAGACGGCGCTTAACAACCTTAACAAGCAGTTGAAGGTTAGAACCAACGCGCTCCCTACTCTTAAGAATAAGGAGAGCGCGCTGCGTGTGGAGGTTAAGAATGCAAAAGTTAAGAGCCAGAAATTGCTGGATGACCTTGATAAAGCCCTTAAATCATACGATTACTTGGCCGCCCTTTGGAACGAATTTGAACCGGGGCTTATCTCTGTGAAAGACGTAAAGCTTAAGACAGAGAAGGTTGCGGGAATAAAAACTCCCGGGCTGGAAAAAGTTGAGTACGACGTTAAAGAGTTTGACTTATTTAAAAAGCCGCTATGGTATTCTGACGGAGTTGAGATTCTGCAGAACCTTGCGCAGATAGGAATTGAGTCTGAAATCTATAAAGAGAAGATGCGGCTCCTGGACTATTCACGTAAGAAAACCACACAAAAAGTAAACTTGTATGAGAAGGTACAAATACCTGGTTATCAAGAGGCAATAAGAAAAATCAAGAGGTACATGGAGGATGAGGAGAACTTATCCAAAGCTTCTCAAAAAATTGTAAAAGAGAGACACGTGCTGGAGGAAGAAGAGGAGCAGCTAAATGATTTAGGTGAAAAAGAAGATCTTAACAATGTGGAGGCATCTGAGATTGATGACAGCGTGAGATGATTAAGAAGATGACTAAATACTCCTTTGTGATTTTTCACAAAGATGTTGAGGAATTCCTGAATGGGCTTCAAGAACTTGGCATAGTGGATATTACGCGCAAGAACCGCCCTATTGATGATACATCCAGAGAACTTTTTGAGAAAATTGCAAAGTGCAAAACTCTGATAAGAGATTTGAACATTGTAAAAAAGGATGCCCAAAAAGAGAATATAAAACTTGATGTTCAAAACGCATCGGAGAATGTACAATTCTCAGATGACGGAACTACAGTTGAGTATGACTCAATAGCGGATGAGGCCGCAATTGAGTATGTTTCAATTGCTTTTGAGGAGAAAAAACAACTGGCTGCGCAACTTGCAACTGCAAAAGGTCAAGTAATTGAGTCTGCGCCATGGGGAAACTTTAGTCCGGATAATCTTACCAAAATAAGAGATTTAGGCTACACTCCTCATTTTTACTCCGTATCAGAAAAAAAGTTTGATGCGTCGCTTGCAGCCAAGTACCCAATGCAGGTTCTTAACCATGACCGCGGCAAAGTTTATTTTGTTCTTCTTGCAGCAAAAGGAGAGGAGATAAAACTTTCCACGCCGGAAGCAAAATTCCCGGAAACATCTGTAAATCTGGCAAAAGAGGCAATAGAAAGATACAATAAAGATATTGAGAGGAATAAGAAAATACTTATTGATATGACCTCTAATATCCCCGTTCTAGAGAGAGCTCAAAAAACTTTGGAGGAGAAGGCCGATTTGTATCTTGCAGGAGAAAGCTCCCGCAAAACGGCAGAGGACACTTTGCAAGTATTTGAGGGATTTGCACCTACGGAAGATGACGGCAAAATAGATAATTATTTCAATCAAAATTCAGAGGGAGTATATTATCTCAAGGAAAAGGCAAAAGTGGAGGATAATCCCCCTATTGCACTCAAAAACAACTGGTTTAACAAACTGTTTGAGCCAATCAGCGGAATGTACATGCCACCAAATTATGGGGAGCATGACCTTACGCCTTATTTTGCAATTTTCTACATGCTGTTCTTTGGTTTCTGCCTTGGCGATATGGGTTACGGTTTGTGATTCTTATTGCAGGAATCTTTGTAACGCTCAAGACACAAGGAATGATTAAATCCATTGGCAAGCTAATTATCTGTCTTGGAATTGGTTCCATTATTATGCCTGCGGTTAACGGCGTTGCTTTTGGATTGAGCCTTAAAGATTTCTCTTTCATCAAAGGAACCGCATACGGAAACTTTTTGTTTGACGATATGCAGATGTTCTGGTTTGCAATAATCTTTGGTTTGGTTCAAATTGTATTCGCCAGAATTTTAAGCGCAATCTTTACAATCAAAGAGAAAGGAATTGTGCCTGCCCTTCCTATAATAGGATGGATTCTTTTAATTATTTGGTGTGCAGTTGCTTACGCAAATTCAGTTTCTCACTTCGGACTGCCTTCCTGGTTTAAGTGGATTGGACTTGCAGGAGCTGTTTTAATTTTCCTGTTCACATCAAACAGCAAGAATCCGCTTGCAAGATTCGGTTCTGGCCTTTATGCATTTTACGATATAACCGGAGTATTTGGAGACACGCTTTCATACATCCGTTTGTTTGGACTTGGAACTTCCGGAGGATGTCTTGGATTTGTTGTGAATTCTGTTGGTTCTCAACTAGGTACAGTGCCTTATGCGGGACCCGTAATTGCTGCAATTTTCTTAATTGCGTGCCACACTTTTGTTCTGCTGCTATGCTGCCTTGGAGCATTCGTACATCCAATGCGTTTGACGTTTGTAGAATTTTATAAAAATGTAGGATTTGAAGGAGGCGGAAGAGAATACAAGCCTCTTGCAAAAATTAAAAAATAGTATCGCGACAGATAATCTGTCGGGACAAAAAAGAAAAGATAATTAATTAAATAATAACAAATTATGGTAAATCTAGCATTAATATTAGCTTACGTCGGACTGGGCATCATGCTTGCAGGTTCCGGCATGGGAAGTGCTGTTGGAGTTGTAATGGCAGGAAATTGCACTATTGCAGGTCTTAAGAAAAATCCTGATATGTTTGGAAAGGCAATGATTCTTTCCGCTCTTCCTGCTACACAGGGTCTTTACGGGTTCGCAGGTTTCTTTCTAATGTACAATAGAATAAAGGCTTATACCGGCCCGCTAATGGCTAACTTCACAATTAACATGGGCGGCGCAGTATTGGCTGCAGGACTTGGCCTTGGACTTGTAGGCTATCTTTCAGCTATCAGACAGGCTGCTATTTGCTCAAACGGTGTTAACGAGATGAGCAACGGACAGGATGTATTTGGCAAGACAATGATTCTTGCAGTATTCCCTGAGTTGTATGCAATTCTTTCATTTGCAGCAACTTTCTTGTGCCTGCCACCAGCAGTTTAAGCATAGGCAAAAATATTTTAAATCATTCCGCCTGTGCGACGGAATGATTTTTCATTAAATAAAAGGAGTAAACAAATGACATTAATAAAATCAATATCCGGCATTAGGGGGACGATAGGAGGAAAAGTTGGAGATTCTCTTACTCCTGTAGATATTGTAAAATTTTCTGCAGCCTATTGCGCGGAACTAAGAAAAAAATTTCCAAAGAAAAAGAGACTTAAAGTTGTTGTTGGAAGAGACGCCAGGCTTAGCGGTTCAATGGTACAGCAAATAGTCTGCGGTACGCTGATTTCCTGCGGAATAGATGTCATCAACGCAGGTCTTGCTTCCACCCCTACTACAGAGATGGCTGTGATTTTGGAAAAGGCGGACGGAGGAATTATCCTCACCGCTTCCCACAATCCAAAACAATGGAATGCTTTGAAGCTCCTAAATAACAAAGGCGAGTTCCTTACTGCAGCAGAAGGTGCCGCAGTTGTTGAGACAGCTGATAAAGAGAGATTTAACTTTGCGGAAATAGACTCTATCGGGACCTTGACAAATAAAGATTTTACAGACGCACATATCAATGCCGTGCTGAAAAATTCATTTGTTGATGTTGCCGCAATTAAAAAGGCAAAATTTAAAGTTGTCCTGGATGCCATAAATTCTGTTGGCGGAGTCACAATGCCTAAGCTTCTTAAAAAACTGGGGGTTAAGTGCATAGAGCTAAACTGCAACCCAACAGGGAACTTTGCGCACAATCCGGAGCCGCTTCCAAAAAATCTTACACAGCTTTCCTCTACGGTAATCAAAGAGAAGGCTGACCTTGGAATCTCCGTAGACCCTGATGTTGACCGACTTGCATTTATGTGTGAAGACGGGACCCCGTTTGGAGAAGAGTATACTTTGGTCTCCTGTGCGGCTTACGTTCTGGAAAAGAAGAAAGGGCCTACCGTCTCAAACATGTCATCCACAAGGGCTTTAAGAGATGTCACTGAGGCTTGCGGAGAGAAATATTATCCCGCTCCGGTTGGAGAAGTTAACGTAACTACAATGATGCATAAGGTTGGCGCCGTTATTGGAGGAGAAGGGAACGGAGGAGTCATCTTCCCTGCATTACATTGCGGCAGAGATGCTTATATGGGCGTAGCATTATTCCTGAGCAACCTTGCTCATAAGAAGATTAAGATGACTCAGCTACGTGCAACTTATCCGCAGTACTTCATATCCAAGAACAGAATAGAAATTTCCGATGCAAAAATCGTAGATAAAGTTCTTGCCGGAATTGCAAAGAAGTACTCAAAATATGACATCTCCACAATTGACGGAGTTAAAATAAACATGGATGAGAAGCGCAGCTGGGCTCAGCTTAGAAAGTCTAATACAGAGCCAATTATACGCTTGTACTGCGAGGCCCCTACTAAAAAACAAGCTGATGCAATTGCAAAAGAGATAATCGCAAACGTAAACGCAATTTCTCACTAATATGTTTTCATTTAGAACAAGTTCATTGCTGCAGCAGGAAGACTTGGTGCTGCACAAAGGGAAGCTGGGAGTTCTTTGCAATCAAACTGCATGGGACCCGGAGAATGGTGAATATCTCTTTGAGACATTAGCAATAAGAGGTGTCTTAAAGAGAGTCTTTACCCCTGAACACGGCCTGTTTGGAGAGCTTCAGGACCAAGTAAAGATGGATGAAACAGAAGTCTATAAAAATCTGGAACTCAAGGATGTGGAATTTGTTTCCCTATACGGGAACAATGAGGATTCTCTCTCCGCACAAGCAGATAAGCTAACAGATTTGGACGCGCTTGTAATTGAACTTCAAGATGCCGGATGCCGCTATTTCACCTATCCAAGCACAATTTATAACTTGTTTAACGTTCTAAAAGACAACAATATCCAGCTAACCGTTTATGTTATAGACAGGGCAAATCCTGCAGGAAGGCAAGTAGAAGGGACCGCATTAAGGGCGGGTTACCGTTCTTTTATTGGAATTGAGGGAATACCTCACCGTCACGGACTTACAATTGGAGAACTAGCTTACTATCTATACTGCAAGATTGGGGCAAAATTCCCTTTGCATATTATATCTTACAGAGCATCAGCAGTTAACAAAGAACTGATGCCATGGAGCATTCCTCCGTCTCCAAACTTCCCCGGCTTTTTCACAGCCACATTTTATTCCGGCCAATGCCTTTGGGAAGGGACAAATGTGAGCGAAGGGCGCGGAACCACCAGGCCGTTTGAGATTTTTGGAGCGCCATTCATGGAGAACTTGCTGAATTTCAACAAAGAGCACAATTATGCAAACTGGAATGATTCCAAAAATCCAATTGCAGATGAGGGTGCTTACATGCGCTGGCTTAAGTTTATTCCAACATTCCACAAGTTTGCTAATGAGTGCTGCTATGGCTTTCAGCTGCTGCTTAATCCTAAAAATCAATACAATGCGCTGTTGCACAATTTGCGCATAATGAGATTTGTAAAAGACAACTGCCCGGGCTTCAAGTTCCGTCCCGGGAAATACGAGGCGGGAAATGACAAAACTGCAATAGAGCTATTGCTTGGAGATAAGGAGCTTATAGATTTTGTACAGGGCGGCGGAGATTGGAATGACTTAAAGGAACATATTAAGACAGAGGAGCAGAAATGGATAAAGAAAACCAAGAAAATGCTGCTGTATGAAGATGAGCCTCTGTTCAGAATTAAGTAATTACTAGGGAAATAGTGAACTGTCGGGAGCTAAAAAGATTACGTTTTTTTGTTTAAAAGCAAAATAATTGTACATTTGCGCTCCAATAAAATTAAAGAGATATGAAAAAAGGAATTCATCCCGAAACCTACCGACTTGTAGCTTTCAAGGATATGTCTAATGATCAGGTGTTTATCACAAGAAGTTGTGAGGCAACCAAAGAGACAATTGATATAGACGGCCAGACCTACCCTTTGGTAAAGGTAGAGATCTCCAGCTCTTCTCACCCATTCTTTACTGGTAAGATGAAGCTTGTAGATACAGCCGGACGTGTAGATAAGTTCTACAGCAGATACAAGAAATACAATCAGAAATAATTTCTTGGTTTAACAAAGATTTAAGAGGCGCAGTGATGTGCCTCTTTTTTTGTGTAAATTTGCCTGCAATGGAGAGATCTGAAATTATAAAAACCATTGCCAGGCTGGGGTGCGAATATGACACAATCAGCCATTTCCGCGGCAAAGACCCAGTTATTTTCCCGCGCCATTTCTATCTGATGTACAAAGGGTTGCAGCCGGAGGAAAATTTTCCTGTCCCCGACAGTTATAAAGTTCAGCTGCAGGATATTGAGATTGCAGGAATTATTGCGGCGCATCTTGCATGGGGCAGAAGAGCCATGATACTGAGGGATACGGGACGTGCAATGGATGAAATGCACTGGAAACCATACGAATATATAATGGCCGGCAAATACAGGGATGAAGACAAAAGTTTGCACCGCACGGTTAAGTGGAGCGAATTTGCAATGATATGCGGAAATTTGCGCAAGTATTATAGTGAACATCAAAGCCTTGAGCCACTTACACCCGACCAAATGAGAGTTCAGATTTTTGGACAGAAGAGCGATTTAAAAATGCCAAATAAAAAAATCCACATGTTCCGCAGGTGGATGGTACGCAATGACGGAGTGGTAGATTTTGGCTTGTGGAAGACAATCTCTCCGGCAGACCTGATTATTCCACTGGATGTCCACGTGCATGATACAGCGCTAGACCTTGGAATAACAGACAGAAAACCATCTGATTACAGGACAGCAAAAGAAATTACCGATTTTTGCGCACAGGCATTTCCGGGCGACCCGTGCAAAGGTGATTATGCATTATTTGCATACTCTGTTGAAAATCCAAAACCCAAAAAACCAAAAGCGCCTAAACAAAAGGAGTGTTAAATCATGAAGAAACTCATAGTAATCATAACTGCAATTTGCTCATTATCTGTTATTTCTTTGACTTCCGCATATTCTCAAAATTTACCGGTTGCTGCAAAGGACAGTACTGTTTATGCAAAAATCTCAGATAAAATTCAATTCTTTGACAACTTTGAAAGCGGAGCGGTAGCTGAAATAAAATTTATATCTGTTGACACAACGGTCACATCTACAGGAGATTCCATACAACATTTTACATACAATATAACCAGCCGCAAAGACCCCGTTAATCCCGTTGACAGCACGCTGGATCCAAGCAGCAGATGGTACTATTTTCTGATGACGGGAGTTAAGGGAAAGTCATTGACAATCAATATGTTTGATACAGATTCCCGCGCACCGTTCTACAGCTACAACGGCAAAGATTGGCAGCGATATTCAAAAGAAGAGGCCCCTAAAACAGATGTAACAACAAAGACTTACGACCGGGATTCCGCATACGTCGCTTACTATATTCCGTATACTAATAAGTATCTGAAAGATAGGATGGAAGATTGGAAATATAAAATGGGCGTTGCAATTTATTCCATGGGAAAAAGCAGGGAAGGGAGAGAGATGAACACCATAATGATTACCAACACTTATATTCCTGATAAAGGAAAGGCAAGAATCTACATGCACGGAAGAATCCACCCCAGCGAGTCCCCTTCCAGCTGGAATTTGGATGGCATAATTGACTATCTTACAGGCTCCAGCGCTTACGCAAGGGAACTGAGAAATCATGCAATTTTCTATATCCTTCCGTTTGCAAATCCCGACGGAGTTGCCCGCGGATATTCACGCTGCTCATCCAGCGGAGTAAACTTGGAAGTCAATTACGGACAGCCGGATTCCCTTACTGAGCCGGAAGTCAAGAACATCAAAAAGTTCATAACCACAACAACTTACGGAGATAATCCTCTTGCAATGTTTCTGAATTTTCACTCACAGGTTGCAGACCACGTGACCTTCTGGGTACATACTGCGGAGACAACTTCCCCGGAGTACTATAAAGATTTAATGCTGTTTGCAGCTCTTAACATTTACGGAAATAAATATTTTGACAAGAACTGCCTGAGCTTTTCCAATATGAATTCCAAGTACTTAGAGGGATTTTTCTGGGATAATTTTAAAGAAAAAACTATAGCGCTAACCTATGAAACTCCTTACACTTTCTACAACAAAAATGAGGAGGGAGATTGGGTAACGCCAGAAAATTTAAAAGAGCTTGGCATTAAAACAGTCTGGGCCATAGGAGATTATCTTGGCATTGCTAATCCCGACAGAATTATGGCCGGAGAGCCTGACAGCGGCAAAGGCATGGACAAAATTTGCGACTATAAATATTTGTTCTTTGGCGACGGATTCCTGCAGGCATCAGAAGACGGAGCATCAGTCAAATACAAAATTAAAGATGTGCCGGAGGGAGACTACGAGGTGTACAAATGGGCTGTCGGAGAGAATAAAAAAGTTAGCAATGATGGTGAAAACCAGTGGGTTAAATTATATGATCACCATCAGGACAGAATGGGAGATTTTGTGATGAGGATGGACGGTTTAACAGCCGGTACGTTGCGCGCAGATGAAATCATGTTGCTTAAAAAATAGATAAAATGAAGAAGCCCGGCCTCTTTCTCTCGTTCATTCCAGTTATTGTACTTGTTGCTATAATAATTGTAAGCATCTTTGTGTATAAAGGTGAAATCACATCAGGACCTGCGCAGATAGCACTTGTTTCCGCCGCCGTCACCGGTGCGCTGATTGCCATGATGAAACTGAAAGTTCCATGGGAAAAGCTGGAACAGGGAATGCTTGAAAATCTGAGCAATGCAGGAGTTGCAATTTTTATTTTGCTGATGATTGGAGCGCTAACTGCATCCTGGATACAAAGCGGCGTTGTCCCCTCTCTTGTCTATTATGGATTGGAATTAATTAATCCTTCCGTATTCTTGATAGTTATTTTTGTATTCACTGCGGTAATATCGTTGATGATTGGAAGTTCCTGGACCACAGTTGGTACCATTGGAGTTGCAATGATAAGCGCAGGCCATGTTCTGGGTTTCCATTCCGGCTGGCTTGCAGGCGCCATTATTTCCGGAGCATATTTTGGAGATAAAGTCTCCCCATTATCCGATACAACAAATCTTGCCTCAAGCATTTCAGGCGCAAGATTGTATGACCACGTTAAATACATGCTGGTCACAAACATACCGGCAATTATAATTACTGCGGCAATTTTTACAATTGCGGGTTTTACGATACACGCAAATTCCAATATAGATGTAGCCTCACAACTTGCAGCAATCAAAGGAACATACCATATTTCTCCTTGGCTGCTGCTTATTCCGTTCTTTACTATATTCCTGATTATAAAGAAAGTATCCCCTTTTCTGACACTATTTTTATCTGCAGTGCTTGCAGCGGTTATTGCCTGTTTTGTCCAGCCGCAAATAACGGCTCAGATATCCCCGTTTGCTTTAAATGACTGGAAAACATATTTTTACGTACCCGTAAAAGTTATATCAAGCCACGTGGACATAGCTGCAGGAAACGATATGCTCACAAAACTTGCCTCTACAAACGGAATTGCAGGAATGCTTAATACAATCTGGATTATTCTATGTGTCACGGCATTCGGAGGAATAATGGAAGCTGCGGGATTCATAAAGAAAATTACGGAAAAGATGGAAGTGCTGATGAAGAATACAGTAAGTCTTGTCTCCACCACAATTGGAACATGCATATTCTGCAACATTACACTGGCTGATCAGTATATGGCAATTATTGTCCCGGGTAAAATGCTCAAAAAATTATATGAGGAGAAAGGATATGAAGGTAGGCTGCTGAGCCGCTCCCTGGAGGATTCCGCCACAGTTACATCTGTGCTTGTGCCTTGGAATA
The DNA here is from genome assembly GCA_022647615.1 of Bacteroidales bacterium. Taxonomy (NCBI): domain Bacteria; kingdom Pseudomonadati; phylum Bacteroidota; class Bacteroidia; order Bacteroidales; species Bacteroidales bacterium. The sequence continues at coordinate 1,735,636 of JALCKZ010000001.1, read as the reverse complement.
CATGCGGCGTCATGCAGTCCAGCGTACTTGGAGTGCCAACGCTTGTATATGCGCCCTATTGTTTCTTTAATCTGATATCTCCCATAATGTCAATTCTTTGCGCAGCAATCGGTTTTAGAATTTTCAAACACAACAAGCCTTTGATGAAAGTGGCATTGCGGCATAAGCATTGCGGAGAGGGATGCAAAAGAGGCTGCTGCAGAGGCGGCAAAAATATCTGTCGCGATGGATAAGAAAGTAAAATAATATAAATATCTTTGCAACCCCCGCAGCGCAATTATTGCAGCGCTGCAAATTAACAGCATTTTAAAAATCAATAAAAAGTACAATATGGAAATCGGAAATAAAAAAGTTGTATCTCTGACCTACACGCTTACGGTTAACGGTAAAGAGATTGAGACAGTAAAGGCAGAGAGCCCTTTAAAATTTATATTTGGCTCAGGAATGCTTCTTCCAAAATTTGAAGAGCAGATTCTTGGCAAGAAAGAGGGAGATTTGTTTGAATTTCAACTTGTTGCAAAAGACGCTTACGGAGAGGTAAATCCGGCTGCCGTAGTAAATCTTCCAATGAATCTCTTTGAAAGAGACGGAAAAGTTGAGGAAGGTCTTCTTACTATCGGCAATATGCTTCCTATGCAAGACAGTGAAGGTAACAGACTTAACGGCGTAGTTAAGGATGTAAAGCCTTTGGAAAAAGTTGTTGTCATGGACTTCAACCATCCTCTTGCCGGAGCAGATTTGAACTTTAAAGGCAAAGTTGAAAATATCAGGGAAGCTACTGAAAAAGAGCTTACTGACGGATTATTCAATGAGAAAGCTCAGCATTCTTGCGGAGGAGATTGCGGAGACGGCGGATGCGAGGGTTGCAGCGGCTGCCATTAATATTTAGCAGGAATTTGCAACGCAAAAAGAGAAGAGCATGCAACGCAGCGGCCAGGCAAATTGATTTATATCTTTCTGGCAACATTGATACCGTCAATTGCGGATGAGACAATACCACCGGAGTAACCGGCTCCCTCACCGCACGGATATAAGTTTTTGAGCGTGATATGTTGCAGAGTCTCAGGATCTCTGGGAATTCTAACTGGAGATGAAGTTCTGGATTCAACTGCAAGCAATAAAGATTGAGAGGTGTAATAGCCTCTCATTTTTTTGTCAAATTCCGGGAATGCTTTCTGCAGCCTGCGTGCTACAAAATCGGGCAGGACTTCATTTAACATTGCGCTGTAAGCACCGGGCACATAAGAAGTTGCAGGAAGAGTTGCGGAAAGTTTTCCGCGCACAAAATCATCCATTCTTTGTGCAGGAGCCTTGAGTGTTCCGCCGTTAAGAGAGTATATTTTTCTCTCCACAGACTGCTGGAACTTTAAAACTTTAAGCGCTCCAAATTCCTCAAAATCAGGTAAATCCTCAGGTTCAACAGATGTGACAATACCTGCATTGGCCCACTTGGAATTACGCATGGAGTTGCTCATCCCGTTAAGAACTACCTCTCCAGGTTCAGTTGCGGCGGGCACAAGAATTCCTCCGGGGCACATGCAAAAAGAGAATACTCCCCTGTTCTCTACCTGAGTTACCAAATAGTATTCTGCAGCGGGCAAATAAGGCTGCCATTTTTTGTGATACTGAATGTTATTTATCAGAGACTGAGGATGTTCCGCACGCACTCCAAGTGCGAATCCTTTTGCCTGCAAATCCCATTTTTTATCGTAAAACAATTGATAGATGTCCCTTGCTGAATGACCTGTCGCGAGTATTACAGAAGTTGCAACATATTCAGCATCCTGGCAGATTACTCTCCATTGGACATTGTTTTCAACTTTAACTTGCTGCAAATCAGAAACTTTGGAATTAAAATGGACTTCACCGCCGTGTTCAATTATGCAATTGCGCATTGCCTCTATTATTGCCGGAAGTTTATCGCTGCCTATATGAGGGTGAGCATCAATAAGAATGGAAGGGTCTGCACCAAATTTCACAAACTGATACAACACCTCGCGGATGTCGCCTTTTTTAGTGGAGCGAGTATAAAGCTTTCCGTCAGAGAAAGTTCCGGCACCGCCCTCCCCAAAACAATAATTTGAATTTGGATTAACTATCTGCTCTCTAGAGAGTTTTGCAGTATCAAATTTGCGGGAGTGAACATCTTTTCCCCTCTCTAAAATCACAGGTTTCTTGCCAAGCTGGAGCAACGTTAACGCGGCAAATAATCCTGCCGGTCCCGCACCGATTATTATAACATTCTCACCATTAGAACAATCCAAATAAGGCTGAATTTTAAATGGCTCAGGAATTTGCTCCCCTTTTACAGCAACTTGTACTCTGTACTTTGCAAGGATGCCACCGCCTCTGGCATCCAAAGACTTTCGCAAAACTTCAAAGTAAGAAATATTTTTCTCCTGCACGCCGCATTGTCTTGCGCACTTATTAATTATCTGCTCTCTGGAGGGATTTTCACGCGCCTCAAAAGATACTTCTACTTCTCTCATAAATATAATTACTTAATAATTAGAATGTTTAACAATCAGCGCAAGTGACCGCACGAATTTATTTCATCTGTGATGCTCTGGATATTGGAGCAACATCAATGCTGCAGGTCTCCCCTTTGCGGAATTTATAAAGTCCGGTTATGGCAATCATTGCTGCATTGTCCGTTGTGAATTTGAACTCTGGGACAAATGTAGTCCAATGCCTTTTAATGCCTTCATTTATAATACGATTGCGCAGTCCCGAATTTGCAGAGACGCCGCCTCCGATGGATACCTGTGTTATTCCGGTCTGCTTTACGGCAAGCAAAAGTTTCTTCATCAATATGTCTATCAGCGCTTTCTGGAAACTTGCGCAGATATCCGCTTTGTTCTCCTCTATAAAATGCTCATTTTCTTTCAATTGGTCACGCAAGAAATATAGCAATGATGTTTTAATTCCGCTGAAACTGTAATCCAGCCCGCCAACATTTGGAAGGGTGAATTTAAATTTATTCTCATCTCCCTCTTTTGCAAGCTTATCTATGATAGGACCGCCGGGATACCCAAGTCCCATCATCTTTGAGCACTTATCAAATGCCTCTCCCACGGCGTCATCAATTGTCTGTCCAATAATCTCAAAATCAAGATAATCCTTAACTATAACAATCTGCGTATGACCGCCGGAAACCAGCAAAGCCAAAAAAGGAAAGTGCGGATATTGTTTCTCCTTCCCCTCTTCTTTTAAGAAGCAGGAAAGTATATGTCCTTGTAAATGATTTACTTCTACAAGCGGCTTACCTGCGGAAAGAGCCAGACCTTTTGCAAATGAAACGCCTACAAGCAGAGAGCCAAGCAGTCCAGGGCCGCGCGTAAATGCTATGGCATCTACATCCTCCATTGTAACTCCGGCCTGCTTAAGTGCCTGGTCAACAACAGGTACAATGTTTAATTGGTGCGCTCTTGACGCAAGCTCAGGAATCACGCCACCATATTTTCTATGAACTTCCTGACTTGCAATCACGCTGGAAAGCAGATACTCGTCCCTGATAACAGCTGCGGAAGTATCATCGCAAGAAGATTCTATTCCTAAAATTATATTGCTCATACTTTAATTGTGTGTGCAAATCTACTCAGTTTTTTGATTAAATTTGTCCTTTAAGATTAAAAATTAAGCAATTAGAGGATGCGCCGCGCTTTACATATCATTGGCTGGGTAATTGTGGGCCTTGTGTCTCTGCAAATTATGGCCTATATCCTGCTGCAGATTCCGGCGGTCCAGACATGGACAGCACATAAAATTGTAAAGTCGCTTACAAAAGACATTCACGGAAAAGTAAACGTAGATAAGGTTTACATCGTCTTTTTCAACAAGGTTCTTGCAAAAAATTTCTCTATTGTCTCAACGGACAGAACTCCCCTTTTGGACTCCCTCAAGAAAAATTTTCACCAGTCGGATACATTGGTTGCCGCTAATGATGTTGTGGTAACCTTCAAATTATCAGGCCTGCTAACAAAGAATATAAGTATCCGCTCAATTAAGGTAGAGGGTGGAGTCTTCAATTTGCAGGATGAGACTGAGAACACTAATAATCTCGACAGAATTTTCCCGTCCACCGGAAAAACCAGTACAAGCAATCCCTCTTTTAAACTTAAATCTCTAACTGTCAAGGATTTCAGATTTAATCTTAATTCCCCTTACAGATGGGACTTTAAGAGCAAAAGGCCGGATGTTGCAGATTTTGCAGACTTGCAGCTCAAAGGCATTAACGTTAAGGCAAAAAATATAAAGTATAAAAACAGCACTCTAGATGCCAATATCCTGAACATCAGCGGTACCGATAAAAGCGGATTTGGAATAAATTATTTTACCGGAAAAGTCACCGTAGGTCCAAAGCTTACAATGATAAAAAACGTAAGGGCAGGGCTTGGAAGAGGAAAGTCAAAACTTATAGCTGACTATTTCTCAATGGGATACAGCAATGCACACACTTTTAAATATTTTACTGATTCAGTGGTTCTTGGGGCAAGATTCAGGCAAAGTTTCTTGGACTTTAAAACAATAGGAAGCATTGCGCCGGCTATGGTTGGAAGCTCTCTCGCCATGTATCTGTCGGGAGAAGTAAGGGGCACCGTAAGACATTTAAGAAGCAACAAGCTTATTGTCTCTTCCAAAAGCGGTCAAACATTTTTGTCTATAGGAAATGTAAGGGTAGACGGTCTGCCGGATGCAGGTAACACGGTTATATCTGGAGATGTAAATAGCTGCACCACAACCGGAAGCGACCTTGCGGAAGTAATTGCTTCTATTGATAATTCTCAAAAAATCGCCTTCCTGCAAAACCTTACTCCGTTCACAAAATATAACTTTAGCGGAAACGTCAGCGGAAAATTCGACAATCTGTTTGCGCAGGGTGAGTTATCCTCTGCGATTGGAGTTATCTGGCTGAGTACCAGAATTAAAAGAGGAGAGGCCGCAGGAGGAGGAACTCAAGTAGAAGGCTACGTAGATTCTCAAAATTTTGACCTTGGCGCCATGACCGGAAACAGGTTGCTTGGCTCTGTTACTGCAAAGGCAGTGATGAAAGTTAATACCGGCGGCAAGGGAGGAGTCTCTGTCGCGATGGATAGCGTGAAGGTTAACAAACTGGTATACAAGGGATATGCATACTCCAATATTTTTGCAAAAGGCAAATACCAAAATGAGAGTTTTGATGGAAAGGTAATATGCCATGACCCAAATCTGGATATGTTGTTCCAGGGTTTCATCTCTCTAAAGTCCAACACTACACACAAATACAACTTCTACGCAAATATTCCTTATGCAGATTTGGCTGCCATTCATCTGGATAAACGTGATAGTATTTCCGTGCTTAGCACATCTCTGCAGGCAGACTTCACTCAGTCTCCAAAGAATGATGTATTTGGATATTTGAATGTAGATAACGCTTCATATACAAACAGTTCAGGAGATTATGAAATTGGCCCGGTAAAAGCCATATCCAAATTTGAAGCGGATAAATACGTAATAGATTTTACCTCAAATTTTGCAAAGGGAGAATATGAAGGAACGGGAAAGGTTACAGATTTCATAGGGAAAATCAAGTCATTAATTATTTACAAGAACTTCTCAAATCTGCTTGGGTATAAGAGCGACAGGTACTTGAGAGAGCACGGTTACTCTACTACCGGGGAGAAGGGTTCTGACTATAACTTGATTCTGCAAACATTTAACACACAGGGTATTTTTGCATTGGTGGCACCCGGACTTTACATCCAGGACAGCACATATCTTAGAATGAGAGTGACGCCGGAAGATCATTACAGACTTATTGTTAGGAGCGGCAGAGTTGCATATAAACAAGATTACTTAAGGAAGGTAAGAGTGTATGTTACAGACCAGGATTCATTAATGTATGCTAGATTGTTTAGCCAAGATGCGCGCGTGCAGGGATTCAAAGTAGACAGCGCTATGATTGTATCTACGGGGCGCAATAATCTGATGGATGTATCTGTCAGATTCAGAAATGATTCCACCGGCACTAACAACACCCACATGAACACTCTGGTTTCCTTCCTAAAGGATACCGTGCTGATGGTGAACGGCCGCAACAGAAGATTAATGTCACCTGTTAATTTTGCAATCAAGCCATCTGATGTATCGCTAAAAGGAGAAAAATGGAACTTTACCCCAGCCTCAGTTTTATACTCTGACAGTTTAATTGTTGTAAATAATCTGCAGATTAATAATAAGAGGCAAAACTTTACGGCAAACGGAACTTTATCTAAACAAATCCCTGATTCATTGGGAATTAAGCTAAATAATTTTGACATAGGCTTTGTGGATTTGTTCTTGGAAAAGCCATTTAATCTGCACGGTTACTTCTCAGGCAAAGCAAACTTCTCTCTCAATAAAAACACAAACAAAATGTTTGCGGAGATACGCGGAGATTCAGTATCTGTTTACGGAGCTCCGGTAGGAGACATGCTGCTTCTTGGAAAATGGTCAGAACCGGAGAAGAGATATAACATATTGTTAAAGACTGATTTAGAGGGAACATCAAAGCTGGCGGTGGACGGATATTATAAGCCGGACAGCTCTTATGTTGATATGCACTCCACTCTTAATGACTTGTCGCTCACCTATTTTGAGCCGTTTTTATCATCTGTCGCGACAAAAACATCCGGCTATATAAATGGAAATATAAGGCTATACGGGCCTATAAATAAGCTGGTTCTGACAGGGACAGATTGTTTCTTCAAAGATTTTCATTTTGTGCTTGATTACACAAAAGTACCATACACAATTAATGGTCCGCTTGTTATAAACGAGAATGGTGTCTTCCTTAAGAATGACCAGCTCAAAGACCAATATGGAAATACCGGAACTATCTCTGGCAATGTAACTTACAAGAACTTTAAGAACTTGAAGCTCAATACCAGGATTGCCCTTGACAATCTGCAATGCCTGAATACTAAAGAGAAAGACAACCCCGATTTTTACGGAGACGGCTTTGCGAGCGGAACAGTAAACATAAGCGGTACGCCTGAAAAAATTCTGCTGGATGTTAATGCCAGGACGGAGCCCAACACCCTTGTACATATCCCTGTATCAGGCTCTTCCAGCGCAACAAAGACCAACATACTAACTTTTGTAAAAGAGAAAAAATACTTTAAGATAGACCCATATGACACATTGCAGCTCTCCGCTCCAAAGGAAGTCTCCGCCCCTACTGAAATTGTTGTGAAACTGCAGTTAAATGTAAGTCCGGAAGCAAATGTATGGCTGGAAGTTAACAAGTCCACGGGAGACATTATTAAAGCAAACGGGACGGGACAAATTGGAATAGAAGTGGATCCTAAGAAAGATGTCTTTGATCTTACGGGGAATTATAGCATTGAACACGGAAGCTATCACTTTGTACTGCTGGGAATTGCAGCAAGGGATTTTGAAATTCAGCCGGGCGGCAATATTACATTTAACGGAAACGTAGAAGACACAGATTTGGATTTGACTGCGCTGTATAAAACCAAAGCCTCTATAAATGCCTTGATATCAGATACTAGCTCTGTGAGCAGCATGAGAAACGTTACATGCCAGCTTGGACTTAGCGGAAAATTGTCAGATCCTCAGATGAAATTTCACATTGACATTCCGGACCTGGACCCTACTACAAAAGTTAAGGTTTCAAGCGCACTAAATTCAGATGATAAAGTCCAAAAACAGTTTGCCTCCCTTATTGTAAGCGGAGGCTTTGTGCCGGATGAACAGTCAGGTATATCTTCCAACGCCACAGTACTTTACTCTAATGCATCTGAAATGCTGAGCGGACAATTAAACAATATATTCATGCAGCTGGGCATTCCTCTTGACCTAGGATTAAATTATCATCCGGGGGACAAGGGATCAACGGATGTCTTTGATGTTGCCGTTTCCACACAATTGTTTAACAACAGAGTTATAATAAATGGAAATATAGGAAACGACCCGTACACGGGAAACAACGGCAGAGATGTTATCGGAAATATAGATGTGGAGGTTAAGCTGGACAAAAACGGGAAACTAAGGATGAACTTCTTCTCGCATGCAACAGACAGATACTCAAACTATTTGGATGAAAGCCAGCGCACGGGACTAGGAATTGCATATCAGCAAGATTTCAATTCATTTGGAGAATTATTCCGCAAAAAGACTCCGGAACAAAAAGCTTTTGACAAAAAAATAAAGGCGGAAGATAAAGCAAAGCGCGCGGCTGATAGAGCAAAGAGAATAGAGGCAAGAAAAGCAAAAGCAGCAGCGAGGGAAGCGGAAAAAAGAGCCGCAAAAACAGTTGAAAAATGAAAAACACAATAACATTTTTGGGAACTGGAACATCATCGGGAGTACCGATGATTGGATGCAGATGCTCTGTCTGCAGCTCCACAGATGAGAAGGACAAAAGGCTCAGAGCCTCTGCATATATTGAATATGAGGGATTTAAAATCTTGATAGATTGCGGTCCGGATTTCCGCCAGCAGGCTTTGCGCGCCGGAATTTCTGAACTTGACGCAATTCTTTTAACTCACCAGCACAAAGACCATACGGGAGGATTGGATGATATAAGAGCGTTTAATTTCCTGCAAAAGTCTGCTTTTCCAATCTATTGTGAACCAATGGTTTTAGAGAGCTTAAAGAAGGAGTATTCTTATGCCGCATTCCATGTTAAATCTTTGGATGGAACAAGCTTGGAAAGTCTCTCAAAAGATTCCTCATACCCCGGCTCACCTGAATATGAAATAAACCTAATAAGCGATAAGCCGTTCACCATTACAAAGAATATTAAAGACCCGCGTACCGGCCGTTCAGAAGAGAAGTCTTTGAATATAACTCCCATTAGAGCAATGCATTACAAGCTGCCGGTACTAGGTTTCAGAATTGGAGATTGCTGCTATGTAACGGATGCAAATTACATTGCGAAGGAGGAATTTACAAAGATGAAAAAATTAAAAATATTTGTAATCAACACAGTAAGAAGGACAAAACATATCTCCCATTACTCTCTGCCAGAGGCGCTTGATGTGATTGCAAAAGTTGGAGCACAGCAAAGTTTCATAACGCACCTGTCACATCAAATGGCTGATGATGAACAAGGTATCAAAGGCACTCACAGAGATTTGCTGCATGAAATGCCGGACGGAGTGCAGCCTGCCTATGATGGTTTAATTGTTGAATTTTAATGAATAACAAAAGAGGCATATTATATCTGATACCTTCTCCGCTTGGTGACAATCCGGTAGAAGAGGTTATTCCTTCCTACGCAATTGCAAAGATGTGCTCTCTGAAATACTTTGTTGTTGAGGAGATTAGCACAGCGCGCAGATATCTGTCGAGAGCCGGATTAAAAGGAAAAATAGAGGGGCTGCAGTTCTATGAGCTGAATGAACATACTGAGCCTGAGGTTGCCAGAGGGTATGTAAAACTGCTGCTGGATGGAAATGATGTGGGTATTATTTCAGAGGCCGGACTTCCTGCCGTTGCAGACCCCGGCAATCTGCTTGTAGCGGAAGCTCAAAAAAATGAGATAGAAATAGTTCCGTTTGCAGGACCTTCATCATTAATGATGGCCCTGATGGCCAGCGGATTAAATGGACAAGGTTTTGCCTTCAACGGATACATTCCTGTGAAAGAAGGACCGCGCCGTGCAAAAATAAAAGAGCTGGAAACACTCTCAAAACGTACCGGGCAAACTCAAATTATAATAGAAACCCCTTATAGAAATGACGCACTGCTTGCAGATATGCTTGCCGTATGTAGCGGTGGCACAAGACTTTGCATAGCAGCTGATATTTCACTCCCGACAGCTTATATAAAAACCAAGAGCGTTGCAGAGTGGAAAGAACTTAAAGAGTTCCGCATTAACAAAAGGCCGTGCGTGTTCATACTTCAAGGATAAAAAATTCTGCACTACTAAACAAACATTACTAAACCTACAAACATGAAAAAAATTAGTTCTGACAACACCTACAGGATAGAACTCGTTGACATGGAGTTCTTTGCACATCATGGCTGTTTTGATGAAGAACAGATGATTGGCAATAAATTTCTTGTGAATCTAAAAGTGGAGGGTGATTTCAGGAAGGCTGCCTCTACGGATAAAATATCAGACGCGCTTGATTATCAAGGGTTGTACAAAGTTGTTAAAGATGAAATGGGCAAGCCTTCCAAACTTTTGGAGAACGTATGCAAAAGAATCATTGATTCTATTGCATCAAGATATCCGCAAATAGAAAAGGCTGAATTAACTGTAGATAAGCTAAATCCACCACTTGGAGGAAAGTTGTACGCCTCCAGCGTAACTGCAAATTACACAAGAAATAAAACAAATAAATAAATTCTTACGGCAATTCCTCTCTGCACAATATGACAACTCTGAATAAAAATAAAACTGTCGCGATACTAACACTTGGCTGCAAATTAAATTTTGCAGAATCTTCCGCAATTGCACAAGAGTTTAAAAAACACGGTTTTACAGAGGTTGAACACAATGAGTCCGCAGATATTTATATTGTAAACACGTGCTCCGTAACAGAGCATTCAGATAAAAAATGCAGGCAGTCCATACGCAAGATGCACAAGCAAAACCTTGCGGCGCCAATAATTGTGACAGGCTGCTATTCCCAGCTCAAGCCGGAAGAAGTATCTAAAATTGAGGGAGTTTCCGCTGTCATAGGACAGGAGCACAAAGGAGAGATTTTCCAATTTGCAGAGAAGATGTTGCTAAAATCAGCGACCACAGCGCAAGCAGCCAACAAGCCAATAGCTCAATCTAACAGCAGGCCAGTCACAGAGTCTGGCAACAAGCCAGTTGCAGAGCATGCCTTTATATATTCCTCTGACATACTCAAGACAGCAAGCATCTTCCCGGCATACTCCTATGGTGAGAGGACTCGCTCATTCTTAAAGGTTCAGGACGGCTGCGATTACTATTGCACCTACTGCACCGTTCCTCTTGCCCGCGGACACAGCCGCAGCGTACCTGCAGAAATTGCAGTTGAACAGGCCAGAACCCTGGCGGCGGAGGGAGTTAAAGAGATTGTCCTAACCGGCGTAAACATAGGAGATTACGGGCGGGACATGAAAAAAACTCAATGTTCCGGAACGGCAGATAACATTTCAACAACAGCACCAGATTACTTTCTGCAGCTCCTTAAAAGTCTGAATGCAGTGGATGGAATAGAACGTTACAGAATCTCCTCAATTGAACCCAACCTGCTGCGCCCCAACATAATAGACTGGATAGCAAGCGGAACAAAATTTCAAAATCACTTTCACATTCCACTGCAAAGCGGATGTGATGCAGTCCTTGCAAGAATGAAACGGCGTTACAATACAAAGATGTTTGCGGAAAAAATTGCCTACATCAGAAATAAGATGGGAGATGTCTTCTTTGGAATTGACGTAATTGCCGGTTTTCCAGGCGAAACTGAAGAGGAATTCATGCAGACATATAACTTTCTATCTGAAGAAATAAAGCCAGCATTTTTGCATATTTTCCCCTACTCCCGCAGAAGCGGAACAATAGCCGATTCCATGCCTGACCAAGTTCCTGAAATAGTCAAGACCAACCGCGTAGCCGCCCTGGAAAAACTATCAGATAAACTTCATGCAGATTACATAAAACGCTTCAAAGGCACCGAGCAGGAAGTTCTGTTTGAAGCGGCTGAAAAAAACGGTAAAATGTCCGGATACACAGGAAATTACATACGCATAGAATCTACGTATAACCCCGCCCTCATTGGCAAAATCGTTAAGGTAAAACTCTAAGTAAATAATCTATACGGCCGCAGGCCCGCAATGAAAATCTCAAGCGGAGCGGCGAAGCCGCGTAGCCGCGCCGGAGGCGCGTGCCTCTCCGTGGCGAAGCCACGTAAACCCCAAGGCGGTGCAGTGCTTTGTACTGCACCGCTCTGCATGCGAGCAAAGCGAGCATGCAGTTCTCGCCGGGCCGTACGCATGCGCTGCGCAGCAACGCATGCATGCATCGCTTTTGTTTTTTAAAACAAAAGCGATATCTTTGTCGCCGGGGTAAGTCATATACGACCAGCTCCTTCAGAACTCCCCCAGGGCCGGAAGGCAGCAAGGGTATGAGGTTGTAGCGGTGCGATATATGTAGCTTGCCCCTTTTTTTATTTAGCGGCAAGCTTTTTTCATGAAAATCATAGTTGGTTTAAGCGGCGGAGTAGACTCCAGCGTAGCGGCATATCTCCTTAAAAAACAGGGATATGACGTGGAGGCTCTGTATATGCAGAACTGGCATGACATAACCGGCACACTGCACGGAGAGTGCGAGTGGGAAGAGGAACGTGTTGTAGCAGAGATGGTTGCAAAGAAGATAGGAATCCCTTTTCACTTTGTAGATTTAAGCGGCGAGTACATGAAACAGGTTGCAGACTACATGTTTGCAGAGTATGCCGCAGGCCGCACTCCAAATCCTGACGTCCTGTGCAACAGCAAAATAAAGTTTGATGCCTTCCTTAAGCATGCAATAAGTCTTGGCGGTGATTTTGTCGCGACAGGCCATTATTGTAAAAAAGGAGAAATAGAGACTCCTAATGGCAAGATATACAGAATATTTGCCGGAGATGACAAAAACAAAGACCAGAGCTACTTCCTATGTCAGCTCTCACAAGAGCAGCTGGCTAAAGCAATTTTTCCCCTTGGAGAATTAACAAAGCCTGAGGTGAGAAAGATTGCAAAAGAGGCAGACCTCCCGTCCGCGGAAAAGAAAGATTCTCAAGGTATTTGCTTTGTAGGCAAGGTTGACTTGCCTGTATTCCTGCAGCAGAAATTGAAGCCCAAAGAGGGTAAAGTTGTAGAAATTTTCAAAAAGGATTTTCCTGCAATTGATGAAAGAAGAATTTCTGAACTTAATGCGGCATGCGCAACAAATGAACTTAACGCGGCATGCACAACACAAAACAGTGTAGAATCTGTCGGGAGCATTGAAACAAAAAATCTTATAAAGCTCTCAACTCCTGTTAAATACAAAGAATCAGACGGAAAAGTTATTGGAACTCACATTGGAGTTCAGTATTATACAATTGGTCAGAGACACGGATTGAATATTGGCGGACATCCCGGCTCAATCTTTATAATTGCCACAGATATAGAGAGTAATACAATTTATGTTGGAGAAGGAAGTGATCATCCCGGACTTTATAGAAAGGGACTGATGATTAAAAACTCTGATGTTCACTGGATTAGAAGGGACTTGACAATGAAGGAGGGAGAGAGCAGGGAGTATCTTGTACGCATCCGTTACCGTCAGCCGCTGCAGAAAGCAACTCTGTATCAGCGAGCAGAAGGGTTATTCATTATCTTTGAAAAGCCGCAGCGCAGCATAACGCCAGGACAGTTTGCCGCATGGTATGAACCTGCGGAACTGGAAATGCTGGGGAGCGGAGTGATTTAAGAAGCGGAGTGATTTAGTTAGCAGCACCGGCAGCAGCAGCTCGTTTTGCACGCTCAAGGGAGTCCAGAACATGCTGGTACTTGCGGGCATTGGCGGCATGTTCTACGTCCGTCACTGCAAACAGGTGAGTTCCATTGAGTTTTGGATTTGCGCAGAAATACATATAGTTAGTCTTTGCTGCATTCAGCACACCGTCTATTCCTGCCTTGCTTGGGATTAAGATTGGTCCCGGAGGAAGGCCAGTGTGTTTGTAAGTGTTGTATGGAGAATCTACCTGCAAGTGTCTGAACAGTATTCTTTTAATGGTTTGATCATGCAGCGCAAATTTAACCGTCGGGTCTGCGCACAGTCTGTCGCCTTTATGATATCTGTTAAGATAAACGCTTGCAATATTCGGATACTCAGGAACATAATTGCTCTCATCACAAACAATTGAAGCAAGCGTAGAAACTTCCGGTTTTGTAAGACCCATTGCCTGCGCCTTTGCAACCCTGGAAGCATCCCAGAATTTATCATACTCCGCCTTCATCTTTGCAATAAATTCTGCAGGAGTAACAGTCCAATACATCTCATAACTGTCTGGAATGAAAAGAGTTAAGAAATTATCTTTGTTCAGGCCTAAAGATGCAAGCACGGTAGAATCATTGAACTCCGTTATAAATGCCAGAGAATCAGCCTCCATCTTGCGTCCAAGAACTGCGGCCAGTTTCTCTTTGCTGCGGATTGTTCCCGCAATTGTAACCGTAAGGGCATCCTGATATCCGTGTTTGATTGCTCTAACTAGCTGTATATTAGTGGTTGTGGTCTTTAATACATAACGTCCGGGCTTAACGTGTCCTGGCAGACCCTCTTTATTGGCCACCTTAACAAATGAAGCCATGTTCTTTAACTTAGGAGCAAGTGAGTCCAGAAGAGTCTGGTAATCAGAACCTGTACGTAAGTACAGCACACTGCTCTCCTTAATATTCTTCTTATACCTATTGTAGTATTTAGTGAAGTTAATGCTGATAAAAACTGCACCGGCAAACACCAATGCAATCAGCACATAAACCACGGCCTTTCCGCCTTTATTTTTTCTCTTTGTCATAATATATTAATAATCAGCCTCCCGACAGATTTATTTTTCCTCTTTTTTATATTTGCTTCTCATCTTATCCAGGTAAACAAGCGTGCCAGCATTTAGCTTTGCATCCTTGTCCACATTATTATAAGAATATATTTCTCTATTAAACAGATGATACTCCTTTGCTATCCCCTCGTATGTATCTCCCTCTGTAGAAACAATATACGGCCTTCCGTTGTCTGAATAAATCTGACGGTCCATGGAGAAACTGTAGAGCGGGCTCACCTGCATTGGAACCGCATCTTTTAAAATCCCCTCTTGAGCCTGCTCAGTTTCAGCACTTTGCATCTCTTCCGGAGTCATGTCCGCAACCGTAATTTCATCTGAATTGCCGCTGTCAAAACGGGTCAAATCATAATCCTCAATTATCTGAATCAGCTCGTTTGCATAACTTGGATTGGTTGCATAGCCGCATGCCTTAAGACCTTTTGCCCATCCAACGTAATCCTTTATGTCCAAGGCAAATAGAGAGGCATAACGTTTCTTGCCGCTCAAATACTTTGAGTGGTCCTCAAAGGATTCAGAGGCATCTGCATATTTTCTGAAACACTCTTGCGGAGCGTCATCATCATGCAGCATAGTCTCCCCCTTCCAATCATCATGACACTTAATTCCAAAATGATTATTTCCAATGGTGGCAAGTGTAGATTTTCCGTCGTTGCTCTCCAGACATCCTTGCGCAAGAGTTATGCTTGCCGGAATTTTATACTTCTTCATCTGGCTGATAGCCATATCTTTATACTTGTTGATATAGTCTATCCTGTCTTGCACTTTTGTTGTAACCCCTATGCTTTTTAAAATCACATCTTCTTGTGAATAAAGAACTGTCGGGATTAAAAAAAATGTAAAAGCCAGCAAATAAAGAGGTCTTAAATATATGTGTTGTAGTCTAATTTTCATTCTCCAAACCAATATGGCTCAAAATTACTAAATTTGTGATGATATGAAGAAAAAAATAACAATTGAATATCAGGTGCTTGAATCGGCAAAAGAGCTGAACAGCGCTGATTCTGAGCTTCTTAACAGAGCCATTAAAATTGCGGACGTTGCGCATTCCCCCTATTCACAATTTAACGTTGGCGCTGCGGTGCGTATGGACAACGGAGAAATACTAGCCGCTTCCAATCAGGAAAATGAAGCATTTCCTTCCGGCCTTTGCGCAGAGCGTTCTGTTATTTTCTATGCTTTTTCTAAGTATCCCGATAGTTTTATTTCTGAAATTGCTATTGCGGCCAAACACAACGGCGCGCTAACTGCCGAACCCACAAGACCTTGCGGCGCCTGCATCCAGGTAATGCTAGACGCAGAAAAAAGACGCAAAAAGCCCATCAAGGTAATCCTTGGCAGCGCCAACCAGATAGAAGTCATCAACTCCATCCATGACCTTCTTCCCTTCTCCTTTGAAAATTTACCCAAGCGCAAATAGCTCATAAAAAATATATACTTCCACAGCTACGCTGATTTAATCATATAAGTGTTGCTGTCGCCATTGTGTATCAATAGTTTACAGTTTGGCCGAATCTGTAGGATCGGCCGAATTGTAACTATCTGATTCACAGTTCCGCCTACAGAACTTTTTTGATAATCTCCCAGCGGAGCGGCAAAGCCGCAAAGGAACGCGTACCCAAGGCCGCAGGCCCGCGACTGCATTTCGTTTGGAAAATAATCTCTCAGCGGAGCGGCTGAAAGCCGCGCAGCCGCGCCGGAGGCGCGTGCCTTTCCGCGGCGGTAGCCGCGTTAACCACAAGGCATTACGCCGCTTTGTGGCGGAATGCTCTGCATGCGAGCAGAGCGAGCATGCAGTGTCATCTCAAAGAAAAACTAACGGTAAACAGCACTGACAGCGGCCGCAAATCACAGCTGTAGCTGTATGAGTTGATGCTGTTGTAGTAGCTTGTATTATAGGACTTTGTGTAGAACAGATTGCGCGCGGAAATAATGTATTCTACCCTTTTGCGCTTATAAGATACAGATGCGTCAGCAAAGAACATGTTTTTGTCGCCGGAAGTAATGCTGTTGTTATAGTAATGCTCGCCTGAAACTTTTATCACCACGCTTTTTGCTATGCTCGCGTCCAGAGTTAGCTTCTCCTTTACTGCATCTATGCTCTTAAGTTTAAGTGATGAATTTTCTATGCTAGTCTTATAAGTTGAGTATGTTATATTATAGTCATAATCAAAGTTATACCCTATTCTACCCGTAATCTCAAATGAACAGTTTTTGGATGTGTAGCTTGTTTTTAGAATGTCTCCGTTCCTGTAAACTTTGCCGTTGCTCTTGGACATTCCGGCAGAGAGCGTGAAGGTGGTTGCAATGTCATTGAATCTTTTGCTTATGTTTCCGTTAAGGCCGTAACCGCTTGAACTGTTGGATATCTCATAGCTCTTTATTCTGCTCAAATCTCCGTAAAAGACATTGCCGTACATGAGGTTAGATTTGTTATGCCAGTAGCTTCCCGACAGTGCTCCAAATACAGATATGAGGGCATTGCCATAATTAAAGCTTGCGCTATAATTTTGGTTTTCATCTTTGGGCAGAATTCTCCCGGTACCAGAAACAGACCTGTAATCCTCTATTATATAGCCGCTGTAAACATCTGTAAGCCCGCCATATACAACCCTATATTGTCCGGACGCAGAGAATTTTAAATCTTCCGTAATACCAAATCTCAAGCTCATTGTTGGGCAAGCGTCCAATTTATTCATGTGGAATTTGCTATCGGCAACCTTATCATTGTATCCCAGGTATTTGTACCTGACGTATGGGTTTATTGAAAGAATGAAGTTGTCATAATTTATTGATACATAAGGCCCCATGTCAACTGTAACCGACTGCAAATTAATATCGTTCCTCAGGGAGTCGGCAACACTGCCACCCTCAATCCAACCGCCAACGCCACCAGCATTCTTCAAGTAGCTCATACCGCTAGTCATCCTGTCCGCCCAAGCACTTGCAGAACCAAAAATGCCAAAGTGCCAATTGTTAAAATCTCTTCCAAACCCTGTGCTTAAATACCCTGATAACCTGTCAGTTGTAACCTTCTGTCTGGACATTATGGAAAGAGTATCCGGCAAGCCAAAGACTGAAAGGTAAGGATATGGATTCACTCGCAGTGTGGATGGCAGACGGGCATAGCTAGCGTTCAAATCAAAATTTAAAGAGGTTTTTTTCATGGGCTTTACATAGGAGAAATCATTTCCTATGTAAAACGTAGGTGATGTAAACTCCTGTTGCAAAGTGTTTACGGTACTGCGGGATTTATTCCATGTGCCTGATATGTTCAACTTGTCTTTTAGATAAAGACTGTCCGTGTTTGCAGTTAACCAGAAACTTCCTACCACATTATTTTTAACAGTATGCGCAGCTGTATTTTCCGTCACAACCAAAGGGTCCTGATTCTGAAAGTAATACGTGCTTACAGATGAGCCGGCAGAATTGCGTATATCGTGGCAATATTTAATGTTGGTAACATACTCAAGATTCTTTTTCTTCACCAGCATATTTGCAGAGAACGCATGAATATTATTTTTCAAATATCTGCTGCGTGCAATCGGAGGTGACGGAGGAGTTGTAATTCCGCTCATTGCGGAGAGTCCGCCTGTGCTGCCCATGCTTTCAATCTCCGCAGATACATCTATTCCCGTATTGTTAGTCTGGTAATTATCAAATGTTTGAAAGGTTCTTGCAAAATACATTGCGGTAGTTTCCCCCGTCCACATCAGCGGCTTAAATCCTCCGCCAATTGTAAATGTCTCATTAAAAGTTCCTTTGACTTTCTCCTTAAGATGCAGATTCATAGCCACCATATCAGATGCAACTTTATTTTTAAGCGCCTTCACCGGCTGATGAAACTCCATCACGTCCACTTTTGCTATATCCTTGGCTCTTACATGATTAGTGGCCACTCCGTAACCCGCATCCAGCATATTCAGTCCCTCAATGTATAGAATGCTCACATCCTTTCCGTTGTAGGCAATTCTTCCGTTTTCATCTACTCTTACCCCAGGCATCTTTTTTAGCACATCCCCAATGGAGCGGTCTCTCAGCGTATCTATGTAACTGTTAACATAATAACTGATTGTATCTCCGCGTCTTCTCAGAGGCGGGGCCTTTACAACAACTTCCTTTAATTTTAATGCTCCGGATTCAACCCTTATAATCAGATTATTATCTGATTTTGCAGGGACCAGAATGTGCACAGCTTTTATATTCATTCCGGTTGCCAGCAAGCGCAAGGTATCAGCATTACCGCTGTAATGCAATGTGAATCTGCCGTTTTCATCAGTCAGCGTATAATCAATCATCCCCTTTCCGCTCCTGTTCTGCAAAATGACATTGATATCACTCACCCCCATACCGCCCTTAATTTCACGCACATGGCCGGACAACACTATCTGAGCTTGTGCCGTGTTTGCAAGGCAGCATATACATAATAAGCTGATGATAAATGCTATATAATCTTTTTTCATCCCGACAGATTTTGTTTTCATTAAAAGTCTATTCCAGTTCCAACGGAGGAATGTATGGAGTTCTAAAACTTGCATAATCCTCTTTTCTAACAAGTTCTGAAGTGGGTATCCCATTGTTTTTATAAAGCTTATATGTGTAACATTTATGCAGTAATGCAATTGATATAGGGTCATCCCACTCCATTTTTTGTAATGCACGCAATTGTTTCCTAGTAATTTTTTTTATGAAGAATTTTTCATGCCCTTTTGTTTTGCCGTAAGCAGGATCATATATGTAAATGTTTCCGATTTCTTGACTAATCCCCGTTGCCTCCCAGATGAACCATCCTTTATCATCCGTTACTTTCATGATAAGACCAGGCAGTCCATTGAATTTCCACGGACCGTATGTTGTTGGAATCTCTTCAGTAAACCACACCTCATAACTCCTTCCTCTAAAAGTAGTTGTAGCAATTTTGCATTTGTACCCCATGATTTCTTCAAACCCATCTTTAAAACTCCACTTAAAGTGCGGCAATGATTCTGTGTATTCATAGTCTGTATCAAAGAGTTCTGTTCTGCATGTTAATGTACCCTTCTTTGGGTAATTAAGATATATGTCTTCATACCTTTCCGGTTGTCCGGAATAAAAAAACATATTGGAACTATGCCCTTTTCCGTTTGCCGTATTAAGTGCATTGCATACAGAAGAGTCCTGCTGTTCAGCAAGTACGCTGTAATATCTTGAGAACTCTTTTCCTATTTCCAGTTTTTCAATGTCAATCTTACGGCGCTTATTTGTTGTATCTCTTATGTATGTGAAGTTATATGTTACAGATAGGTTGTAAGAACCTATTGGCTTTTTGCTTGCAATATCCCTCCCGTATGGTGAAAAGTATTGAGCATTAAGAGGTAATGCCGTAAAAGAAAACAAAAAAAGAGTAAATATAAATCTTAAATGTTTCATGTTATTAGTGTTTGACATATAACCTTACTCTACCTTTTTTACCCCAACCAACTGATGAATTATTAATTATTGGATAAAAAAAGCAATTAGCTAATATATAATCAGTTGTGTCTTTTTGATTGCTAAATTTTAATTCAGGTTCTTGTCCACCAAGGAACATCTTATATGCCTTTCCTGTCTTTTTATCGTAACAACAATAGTTTATATATCCACATGGAGGAAAGCTATAGAAAGAGAAAAATAGATAATTTTTTGTCTCCTGTATTTTCCCGATTCTGTAATAGTGTTTTTTTAATTTGAATATTTCTGTGTCAATAATATTTACACCATAGGCATCAACAAGTTTCCTTAGACTATTTTTTGTTTCAAAAACATATTTTGGAATAAACCGATTGCCGGAAATGCAATATACTGTGTCAGATAAATCTTTAACATACAAGCTGCTATTGTAATAGTAGTGCCATGATTGAGGAAGAATAGCAACTTTATCAACGCCATTGTATTTATCCATAGTTTTTTTTGTGGCATCAATCTTATTATTTCTTCCCATCAACACATAATTGTATGGAAGATTTCCAGCCCAATAAGCGTAATGCACAGCTAGCCTTCCGTCAGGTAGAGGAATTACATCATCGCATATTTTCCCCTTTGACATTCCATTCAACTCTGGATGTCTTTTTATATCTACAGACGATATGCTAAAATATCCCAGGTACTTGTTGTGATAATCGTATTTCTGCACTATGGAATGCAAGTCATCAACTATATATATTATACCATTCCCGGCACCGCCCCTTGCAATACTTGTCTGATATTCACCTTTATAACTATACTGCCCACTTTTTCCAACATAAAATTTGAAATTTCCTGTGCTATCATATAGTGTTACTTTTGATAACGATTGATCATATGTAATAAAATTGTGGTTTTCATCATAAACCATGTAGCCAAATGATACGTCATCATTAAAATGACTGCCATACTTATCTACAATGTATTTATAACCGCTATAAATAGAGTCCATCGGAGGCACAGGACCATTAGGTAAACTATCTATATTTATGACAATTAGACTATCCTTTGCATCTACAGCAGCACTTGCTTGTCTGCATGAATTGCTGCAAAAACAAATAATGCAACATGAAATAAATAAAAGCGCTAACCCGTATTTAATTGCTCTCATTTTTTAGATATTAAAAGTCTATTCCAGTTCCAACGGAGGAATGTATGGAGTTCTAAAACTTGCATAATCCTCTTTTCTAACAAGTTCTGAAGTGGGTATCCCATTGTTTTTATAAAGCTTATATGTGTAACATTTATGCAGTAATGCAATTGATATAGGGTCATCCCACTCCATTTTTTGTAATGCACGCAATTGTTTCCTAGTAATTTTTTTTATGAAGAATTTTTCATGCCCTTTTGTTTTGCCGTAAGCAGGATCATATATGTAAATATTTCCGATTTCTTGGCTAATCCCCGTTGCCTCCCAGATAAACCATCCTTTATCATCCCTTACCTTCATGATAAGACCAGGCAGTCCATTGAATTTCCACGGACCGTATGTTGTTGGAATCTCTTCAGTAAACCACACCTCATAACTCCTTCCTCTAAAAGTAGTTGTAGCAATTTTGCATTTGTACCCCATGATTTCTTCAAACCCATCTTTAAAACTCCACTTAAAGTGCGGCAATGATTCTGTGTATTCATAGTCTGTATCAAAGAGTTCTGTTCTGCATGTTAATGTACCCTTCTTTGGGTAATTAAGATATATGTCTTCATACCTCTCCGGTTGCCCGGAATAAAAAAACATATTGGAACTATGCCCTTTTCCGTTTGCCGTATTAAGTGCATTGCATACAGAAGAGTCCTGCTGTTCAGCAAGTACGCTGTAATATCTTGAGAACTCTTTTCCTATTTCCAGTTTTTCAATATCAATCTTACGGCGCTTATTTGTTGTATCTCTTATGTATGTGAAGTTATATGTTACAGATAGGTTGTAAGAACCTATTGGCTTTTTGCTTGCAATATCCCTCCCGTATGGTGAAAAGTATTGAGCATTAAGAGGTAACGCCGTAAAAGAAAACAAAAAAAGAGTAAATATAAATTTGAGCTTTTTCATATTATTGATTGGTTAAACTGTCCAATATTTTTTTCAATTCCGGAGTGCCGGGGCGTGGGGCGTCAAGGTTGATTATTTTTCCTGTTTTGTCAAATATCAGCATGCGGGGAATTTTACTAAGTCCAATCTCTTTTACGAATTTGCTATTATCGATGTTGGTAATCAGGTAATTATCGCCTCCCTCCTCAGAAATTTTATATTTCTCAATAGCTCTGCGCCAAGTCTCCGGAACTTTGTCTCCAGAATCAAAATAGACAAATGCAATATTTTTTCCCTTGTACTCTTTGCGGAGTTTGAGTGCAGCAGGCATACCGCCAACACATGGCCCGCACCAAGATGCCCAGATATCCAAATAAATAAACTTGCCTTTGTATTTATTAAGCACATCAGACAGAGAAGTTTTTTTACCGCCAACGTTCAATAGTGTGAGGTCGATTGTGTATTTTCCTGAATATGTTGGTTTTACGGCGTCAATTTCCAAGATAAATTCTTTGTCTCCCGATAGTTTTATGTATATTTTACTGCATTTGTCAACAAGTTCCTTAGGATAGTGGTGCCAGCCATATTGATTAGTTGACAAATCAGCCATAGAATTTTTAAGGATAGAAATTCTTGCATATATAGAAATTGTGCTGTCTTGAGAAATAGCTGCAAACCCTTTTTCATCCATGGGGAAATATGCACTTTGAGCTAGATGGTGTGCAAACGTATAGTGCATCATTGAGTCTGACGCAATGATTGGCTTGGAGTAACGGCGAAGAGTTACAAGATTGCCGTGAAGGATGGCAGTTAATGTGTCATGTCTCTTTAAATAATCTGCATACCAATGTGTTATGCGTCTGGAGGAAACAAGAGAATCCAATTTTGCATTGTAATCTTGTTGATAAGATTTTAGGACAATCCTCAGAGAATCAATATTTGGAATTTGATACTCTTTTATATTATAACCTCTTTTCCAACATATATTAATGTCATTGGCATAACAGAGGGTAGATATATTGTAGCCTGTTTTTTTATCTACAGATCTTGCATCCTCTTCCGGCAGATTGTATAGCCATGTATTGTAGGAGGAGCAGAGACTCTTTATAATGGGCCTAAGATTTCGCCCGTATGTAAACAGCACTGTATCACCCGCTTTAAGCATATAGTAGTTGTCCTCCCGTACTTGATTGCGGTGCATAACTTCCGCAAAGCCGTTGTATGTTGGAACAATTAAAGTGTCGCATCCAGACATGCGTGGAAAAAAACTGTGAAGTCTGCGCATGGCATCTACATACTCAACTATGCGCGGGGGCATGATGCTCATAACGCCGCTAGTTAGTTTGCTGGTACCAGTGTGATCGGGGCAATCCTTAAAAATGATTACCACATTGGACGTATTTGAGTGATACCCAATTGCAGCATTCTTTTCTTGTCCATAGCAGGTTGTGCATAGGGCCAGAAGGAAACTCATAATGAGAATCAGGTTGCAGATACAAATTTTTACATTAAACATCTATTTGTCTCCTATTTAAAAAATCCCTGTAAAGATAGTCCTCGTCTCCTCTAAGCCATTCATATAGAGTTGGTTCTATTGGCATATCAATTTTTAGATTTACAAAGCATACTTAAAATATATCATCATGAATCTATCAAAATCTTGCACTTAGCAAAATTGATGATCTCAGTTCTGGCGGAAATGCCTGTTTGTCGTATAGACAAACAGGCACTAAAAAACATTTATTCCAGTTCCAGACGAGGTATGTAATATTTAGCTCTCTTTAATGCTGTTTCCTTTTCGTTCAATATAGAATTGGTCTTAAGGTCCACACGATAATAATTCGTACTTGGATCATGCATCTTCATTAATCCCATAGGGTCCTCCCATTCAAGCTTTTGCATACTCATAACTTGTTTCCTGCTAACCTTTTTGACTACTAGCAATGATTTCTTTGAAGGAAAAGCCTTTGGATCATGTATATATATGTCACCAGGTTTCTGACTTATACCTACCGCCTCCCATTTGAACAATCCGCTTGACTCCTCTACTCTTAATATCAATCCAGGCAAACCATTAAACTTCCATGGTCCGCACGTTACCGGAATTTCCTCTGTAAAATAGACTTTATAGTTTCTGCCTCTAAAATTGCCTGTTGCAACTTGACAGCCATACCCAAGAACTTTAATGGACGAACTGCTGTCTGCTATCTTCCAGTGGAAATCTCCCAGAGGCTCCGTATATTCATAATCCACCCTGCAAATTAGTATCCTGCATGTTACAACACCTTTCTGCTGATAGTTCTGATAAAACATTTCCTGTCTCTCCAATTCAGACGGCTGCATCCACCCAGAATGATCAAACCTGTTTATATACTCACCACGCGCACCATACTTTGACGCATGGGGATGTGTTTTAGTATACTCCCGCTCCTTTAGAAGAATGGAATCTACCTTGTCCGCATTAGTACTATAGTATCTGGAAAAAGCATCTCCTACCTCCAAATTATGCATATCAAAATATTTATGTTTTGTTACAGTGTCAATCGCATACGTGAACTTGTAAGTAACTGAAAAATTATACTTCCCAATCACCTTTTTCACAGCCGCATCTCTGTGATAGACGCCAAACAGTCCGCGAGTGTGAATTTGTCCAATTGTTATTACTGGAGAGAAGTATAAAAATGAACAATAGCCAATAGTTTGATTTTTTTCATAGTAAATCTGTTTTTGATTTTTCTCATACAAATTTGAACAACCTAAAAACAAATCTATGTCTCCAAATTGTCATTTTTTTCTGGGAGACATAAAGTTTTTATAAGTTTACAATTATAATGGAGAAAGTCATTGAACATCTCACTTTTCTAGCTATTCTGGCCATCGTTCCGCTGCAAATGCTGTGGGCTGCAGACACACAGGATACAATTGCCGTGCACCAAAGACATGCAATTAATTTCAGCATTAACGGTGACAAAAGAATTATTGTCCCGGTTAAGGTCAACGACTACACACTAAATCTTATGTTTGATACAGGAGGTGCCGGCAAGGTTGTGATTGATAAGGCAGTTGCAGATTCTATCTTTAAAAATGACAAACTTAAGTATCAAGAAAAAGACATGTCTAATGGGTTTGAGCCTGAACCATTGTACAAGGAGAAACACTTATCATCAACCTCAAAAGTAAGGTTATCCATAGGTGACAAAAATCTCATATTCAATGGATTTACAATAGATAACACAAGGATAAAATATCATATTGACGGATATTTTTCTATTCCGGAGGGAGATAAACACGTATGGGATATAAACTTTGCAAATAATGAAATATCTGTAGAAGACACTGTATATAAAGAAGATAAGTGTATTTCTTACAGCATAAAACACATAAATAAATCTAAAAACTTTTTCATTTCCGGGATGGAGATGAAATTTACACAAGGCTTGTATTCATTAAGTTATTCTGGTGATTTTTTGATTGATACAGGAAATACCGGTGATGTGACATTTTTAGGGAAAAGGGATGACGGCTTTATTGAAAACATAAAAAAACATTCAATCAATTTTGAGTATTTACTCAACTACAGAAGCGGCCAAGTAAATAACATCCTATTTTTTATAAATGAAGCAAATGTTGTAAATGACTCTTTACAAATAATGTATCAGAGAAGTTCTGGCGATTATATAAATATTCTTGGTTTAAGTTGGCTATGGAGATTTCATGTTATTATGGATTTAAGATTTAAGAAAATATACCTGTCAAAAATCAACAACAATAAAAGTTTGGATGATATCAACTTAGAGCAGACAAATACTCAAATGGTAACATACTCAACTAAAGAGGGTTATTTGGCCGTTTGTAATACAAATCCATCCGGACTATTCTATAAAGCTGGTATCAGGAAAGGAGATGTCATAACGAGCGTTAACGGCCGTTCACCAATGTCAATCACGCCAACCTATTTCAAAAAAGAAACTGTCGGGAAAATATTACATTTTAGAATAATTAGAAAAGGTATCAAAATGTCTTTGCCGCCTTACCTCAATGAAAACCTTACGGTAAAAAGTACTGAGAGCGGACGGAGCTTGTAGTTATATTCATAGTCTGTGATGTCTGTAAAGACCCTTCTTTTGAAATTTTTAGTATTCAGCAAGTTGCGGCAGTTAATCATGTACTCGAATTTTCCTTTTTTTATAGATAAATAGGCATCTGCAAAGAACATATTTTTGCTGCCGGATGAGATTCCGTCATTGAAATAATGTTCTCCGGATATGGAAAAGCTGATGCCTTTTGGAAATACAAAATCAAAGTCCATATATTGATGAATTGAATTGACTGCATCCATCTTGAACGAACTATTTTTAATGTAACTTTTGTTCCAGAAGTAATATATATTGTACTTGGCCCCAAATACTTTGGAGATTTTTACATTGAATTCCATTGAAGGAACAATGCTTCTTGTACGTATTTTCATAATCTCCCCTTGCCTTAAGACATGTGAATTATTAACAGAGTAAGAGAGAGGAATAGAAATTTTTGCCTTGCCGTCTAAAAAGCCTTTACCTATTTGCCCGGAAAGTGTATAGCCAGAGGTATTATTATCAATCTCATAGGACTCCACTTTAGAGAGAGAACCATAGTATTTTACTCCATACATAAGATTATACTTTGCATGGCTGCAACTTGCTTTAAAAGAGTAAAATAGTTCTGATATTGCATCTGCATAATCCAATCCGATATAACAGTTTTGGTTACTTATTTTGGATACTTTGCCCTCACTTCCTGAGACCGTTCTGTATTCGCTCATTATATAGCCGCTATAATTTGAATCTCCCATTCCCATAGAATTATTTGCTGAAGCTCCAGCATAGGCCTTATATCCGGGCGAAATCTGATAGTTAACGGTAACACTTGGAGATAGCATCAATTTATGCTGATTATCAATATTGTGCAGTTGCCGGTCATTAATCTTAAGGTATGCAAAATCCGCAGTGCACATCAAAGAAATATTGATATCATCCCTTGCATATGTAACATCTCCCGTAAAATAACCGTCCAGACGCTTGGATATTAGATTGTTATTCAGAGAGTCCGGGGCTGAAGGACCCGATAAAGTCCCTGATGCAGCCGCGTTATCCTGGTACAAAGAGCTTGTCATCTTGTAATGTTGTAATGACACTGCAGGCACACATCCAAAACTAAATTTTCCAACTCTATACTCTATCTCAGCAGAAGAAGAGGCGTTAAACGAGTCAATACCAGTATTTTGCACAGCACTCTTTCCTGACGAAGACACATCTCCAAAGATTTCCGGATATATAACAGGACTAACTCTTAGCATAGAAGGCAAATGAAGATATGAAAGATTTGCACTAAATGCACAACGCGTATTTCCAAAATATTGAACAACAAAAGTATTATCTCTCAATTTATATGCAGGCATCCTCATTCTTTGCAGGCAGGTATCCCCTCCCGTAATAACACTACCATGATTTTTATTCCATTGTGAAGTAAAATCGAACTTATTGGAAAAATAAGATTTTGAGTTGTTTGCAACAAAAGATGAACTTAAATCTATATTGTCCGTACCTGAATATGCATGCGTATTTTCCTTAATATCAATTGGTTCTTTGCCGTCAATATAATAAACCGTATTTGAAAAAGAATTAAACTTTTGAATATCATGGTAATAGTTCAGATTAAACTTTAGTGTGTTGTCTTTCTCCTCACTAAGCTTGAAAATTGAATTAATAGAAATTGCCTGCGTCTTATTGTCCATATATCTGGAAAGTCCGGTATTTGGAGCGCTTGGAAAATGTACATCAATCATAGAACCAATCTCCTGTTTGGTTCCATATAGAGAAGACATTTCAGATAAAATATCACTCCCGCTATTATTACTTTTATACGTTGTAAAGAACTGGAACTTAGATTTAAATTGCATTAGTACCGCACCCGCATTCCACATTAGAGGCCTGTATCCGCCCCCTCCAGTCAATGTATATGCAAACACTCCTTTTGACTTGTTTCTCAATTTTAGGTTCAAAGCCACAGCATCAGAAAAGACTTTATCTCTCATAGATTTTATTGGCTGATGATTCTCCAGAACTTGCACGGCGGCAACATCTTTGGAAGGAATGTTATTTACCGCCAGTCCGTATTTGCTTCCCATCATATCCATGCCTTCTATGTAGAACTTGCTGATGCTCTTGCCGTTGTAGAGTACTTCACCGGAACTTTTAACCGTAATGCCAGGCATTTTTTTCATCACATCCGCAATTGCAAAATCCATAGAATCTCTGTAAGCGGAAACATTGTAACTTAATGTATCACTTCTCCTTGTTATCGCCTTGGGCTTAACCACCACATCATCAAGCTTTAAGGCTTGTGCAGAAACAGTGAAATCAATCTTTTGAGAAATATTTTTTATTCTCCTTTCCACTGTTTTTATGTTGAATCCTGTAATTTTAAGCAGCAAACTGTCGCGATTACCAGAATAATTTACACTGTAATTCCCAGAAGAATTTGCAGACGAATAACTGAGCAGAGACTTGCCGTCTTTGGAGAATAACAACACATTGCTCCCTGCGGCAGGTTCTCCGGTATCTTTGTATCTAACTGCACCGCTTATGTTTACCTGCTGTGCCGCTACGCTACTGCATAACAATAGAATAAGTGCAAGAAGTAATGAAGGCCTCATAATAGCTTACTTTAAATTTACTTATTTCAAAGCAGCACTTGCGAGATATCAACAGTATCAATCCTAACAGGAACGTCTGCACAATTCAGAACTTCTCTAATTGAATCTCTTTTTGCAACGGCCCATTTAAGCTTTAATTGATAGGGATGCTTTATATCTATCTTAATGTTTTTCACTAGCTTATACCCAACGTTTTTTGACGAGTCCACAAAAACTCTATTTTCCCATGCTCCATCCTTGTAAACGAAAAATAGTTTTCTCTTTGTCACCTCTTTACATGTTGTGCCGTTAAAAATTTTCTGTGCCCAATCAATCTTTTCTTTCTTATTCTTTTTACTTTGAGACCAGCAAGTTACCGGCATGATTAATAGTCCAACAAACAATAGCATAACTAATTTTTGCGTCGTTTTCATAATGTGTTTTTTAATAAAAATTTATTCATTCTCAATTGCAGGAATTTGCGGAATGTCAATATTTTCACCAGGTTGTAAATATCCATGACCCCCAACATACAAGTTAGACCCTTGTGATCTGTAAAGTGTTCCAATATCCTTCCATTGCATATCAAAGACCTTTCTATAACCACTTCTGTCAGTTTTAACTACATGAGGAGCTTGATCAAAATATATGTTTTTAATTCTTTTAGGCGTTGTGATTCCTACTGCAACCCAATCAAAAAAACCATCATAGTCTGAGATTTTCATAATCAGCCCTGGTAATCCATTAAATTTATAAGGACCATATTTTATGGGAATATCAGGAGCAAACCATGCATTATAATGCCTGCCACAATACTGCGCAGTTGCAAAAAGACAATGATGCCCAATAATTGTGGTATCTTTATTTGGTTCAAGATTCCAATTAATTACAGGGATTGTTTCCTCATAACAATAATCATAATTAAGAACCAAAGAGGTCAAAAAGAGGTTTCCATTGCTGTGGAAATTAAAATAAACATCTTCTAAATCTGGATAATACTCGCGTTCAATGCCAAGCTTAGACCGCCAATCAAAATTCACATTCACTGTCACAGAGTACAATGAATCTCTTTGCTCACCTAAATAGGAATGATAGCGGATGTATCGGTTGCCAATTTCCAAGTATTTAATATCTGTATTTTTGCCTTTCTTTGATTCATCATCAAAGTATTTAAATTGATATGTAATAAACAACTTACATGTATCAATAACTCTGTGTGTATATTTTGAGCCATACCGAAACCTAACACCAATTCTTCTGCCTGATATTTGTCCGTGTAGTGGAAGAACAAATAACAACAACAACAAAATTATTAGCAACGATTTTTTAATTGTTTTCATATATCTTAATTGTTATTACAATATTAATAGCGCCAAGGAAACCTCTAAATATTCATTTATCCCTTTACTATAACAGTTGGAACAAAACCGTTAAAATCATTAGGGATATCTAGATCATAATTAGCCTGGCCATTATCTTGGAGAGTGGAACCTCCTGGTTTCCCTTCATACTTACATGCACATCCACAATTGCCAGCTCCACCTGACAAACGCCGCATCATTTTCTTAGATGCTATTTCTTTGGACAAACTACTTAAATCAATTTTTTTCATTTTAGTAAAATTTAAAAATTAGAATATGCGTTTTTTGCAATTGATTTATACAGATTGCTCTCTGCATCTAAGAGTTACTATTCATAGCAATTCTTAAAGTTTGCTATTCCATTTTAAAATCTATGTCTCCAAATTGTCATTTTTTAGTTGTTCTTGAATAAAGATCTTATAGGATTGATCAGCTGCTCTATCAGCCTCATGTCCTCTGTTATTATCTCTCCGGTTCCTTTCATCTGCTGGATAAGGCTGATGTTTTTCTTGTATGTAGTGCGCAGACCTTCAGGAAAATAGACCTCCACCTGATAGTTGTTGTCTTTATCCGGCACAGCGGATATGCTTGTAATTATTCCGCTCAGTTTTCCAAATTCCATGTATGGGTAGCCTTCAAGCGCAACCAGAACTCTTTGACCATCTTTCACTTTGCCAAACCCGGAAGGCGGCACCGAAAGCCTTCCAATCACCTTAACATTGTCGTCCGGCACAATGCTGGCCAGTCTGTCGCCGGATGTAATCCTCTGATTATTGCTCCAATAATTAATGAACGTCATCTTGCCTGCAACAGGTGCAATCAATGCGTAATTCTCTTTCCACTTTTCAATTGCAGCAATAAGTTCCTGCCTGCTCTTGCCAAGTTTTCTCTCATATTCCTCAATTTCATTCTGTCTTTGCATATCCAATTCAGTAAGCTGCTGCCTGCTTTGCATAACCTGCAGCTCAGCGGGACGTAATGTTTGCGTCTGAACTAAGCTTTGACTGTTTGCCCTGCAAAAAAGTGCGCGCGGACTTCTCTATATCACCTGTTGCAATAGTCTTGGTGCTGTATAAGATAGAATCTCTTTCATACCCTTTTCTTACATAGGACATCTCCTTGTTCACCAGTCCATTAATCTCTTTCAATTGTCCTGCATAAGCAGCATTCTTTGATATCTGGCTGCGTATAAGATTTTGTTTTTTACCTATCAGATTTATGGAAAGATATGTTTTATATTCAAACGCAAGGCTCTGGTATTGAGCAAAATCGGCTTGTATGTCTCCCAACTGATAATTGCCTGCTATCCAACTTTCATTTACTGTTACGCTAAACGGTTTGCCCAATGTCATCCTAATGTTTCTTTCCAAGAATGCAACTGATTCATAGTCCGCCGTATTTTCCAGCGTTGCAATAACCTCCCCTTTTCTTACCTTTTCTTACCTTTTCTCCGTCTTTGACAAACAGTTGCTCTATCCTTCCGTCATATCTTGCAACAAGGTCAGCAGGAGGATTGAGTGTTGTAATTACAACAGTTGCAACAACTGTCTTGGGGTACTTTATGAAGTAACACCCCAACAGCAGCAGCAAGATGGCCCCAATGATACATATACCCCACCTTGTTACCCAAGACGGAATGCGTCCCATTATCTCACGGACCTCATCGCTGTAAAAATTCTCTTCAGATGGCATATGCAACAAATTTAGTTTCCCAGTTCCAGCTGGTTCTTTATCAGCTGGTAGTAATATCCTCTCTTTGCAATCAAATCCTTGTGCGTTCCCTCCTCTGCTATCACTCCCTTGTCCAGCACAACAATATTGTCTGCATCTTTTACAGTGCTTAGCCTGTGGGCCGCAATAATAACTGTCTTACCTCTAAAGAGCATTTTAAGATTTTCCATGATCTGCTTTTCATTATTGGCATCCAGGGAATTAGTGGCCTCATCAAAAATCAGATAC
The DNA here is from genome assembly GCA_022647615.1 of Bacteroidales bacterium. Lineage (NCBI taxonomy): Bacteria > Pseudomonadati > Bacteroidota > Bacteroidia > Bacteroidales > Bacteroidales bacterium. The sequence goes on along the minus strand of JALCKZ010000001.1, from coordinate 1,703,590 downwards.
CTTGCATCTTTGTAGGCAGCTCTTGCTATCAGCAGACGCTGTTTTTGTCCGCTGCTCAGTCCGTGACCTGATGCTCCAATCTTTGTGCTGTATCCAAGAGGCAGCTCATCTATGAATGTGTCTATGTTTGCAAGTTTTGCTGAGCGCCTCACCTTTGACATATCCGGAACTTCTTCAGACACACCAATATTGTTTGCAATTGTATCTGAAAAGATGTATCCCTCCTGCATGACGGCTCCACAAATTTTTCTCCAGCAGCTCTCACTGTATAAATCCAATTTTCTCCCACCCAGTAACACTTTGCCCTCCACTGGCTTATAGAAGCCAAGAATCATCTTAAGCATTGTCGTCTTGCCGCTTCCGCTGGCTCCGACAACGGCCGTAACCTTGTTGGGCGGGATTGTTAGGTTTATATTGTTGAGTACTTTATCTGAATAAGGCCCTTCATACTGAAATACAACATTTTGAAACTCAAGGGCGGAATCGCCTGGGATGTTTCTTATTTTCTCAATGCCATCCGGCTCCTCGTCATCCTTCTCAGTTATCTCGCTCATTCTGTCCAGTGAAATTTTTGCATCCTGGGTTGACTGCACAAAGGAGATGAACTGAGATATTGGCGCATTAAGCTGTCCAATAATATATTGCATGGCCATCATCATTCCAAGCGTCATACCTCCTTTAATGACAGAACTTGCGGCCATAAAAGAAATGAGGACATTCTTTGTCTGATCAATGAAGGTGCCTCCTACCTCCTGGGTCTGAGCCAGTGTCAGCCCCTTGATGCTTATCTTATAAAGTTTTGCTTGAATACTTTCCCACTCCCATCTCTTCTGCTTCTCACAGTTGTTCAGCTTGATGTCCTGCATGCCTCCTATAAGCTGGACTATGCTGCTTTGATTGTTGGACGCCTCCTGAAATCTCATGTAATCCAGCTTGCGCCTCCGCTTCAAAAAAGTCATGACCCAGAAAATATAGAGCGCGCTGCCAAGGATGAACACTCCAAGAATCCCAAGATTGTATCCGCACATTATAATGCCGTAAATGACAAATGATACGGCTGCCATGATGATGCTCAGCAGCGAGCCTGTAAGAAATCTCTGTATTCTGTCATAGTCATCTATTCTCTGCAGAATGTCACCAACCATCTTGCTGTCAAAGAAGGCTATGGGGAGCCTCATAAGCTTGCTAAGGAAATCGCTTATCAATGAGATGCTTATACGCGTTGTCATGTGCAGCATGAGCCAGCTCTTGATAAGATTGTTTGCCATTTGACCGAGCACAAGTACAACTTGTGCAATTAGTATCATAACTACAAAGCCAATGTTGCCGGTTCCTATTCCCGTATCTACAACTGACTGTGTGAGAAACGGAAGCAGAAGGCTCAGCCCTCCCGCTATGAGCATAGAGAGCAGAAGCTGGGCGACATAATTTCTATACGGAAGAAGGTATTTCAAAACATAGGCAAAGCCCATGCGCTTGTCTTCATCTCCCTTTTCTTTGTAGAAGGCCGGCGTTGGTTCCAGAAGAAGAGCAAAGCCCTTTCCATTTGTCTGCCAGGACTTTAAAAACTGCTCTTCCTTATATTTGAGCAGACCTTCCGCCGGGTCCGACACATACACTTCATATCCTTTGGATTCTCTATTGCCGCTAAAAAGTTTTCTCTTTGTTTTGGCAATTTTATACACTACTACAAAATGCCTTTGATTCCAGTGAACGATGCATGGAAGGTTGGCTTCATCACGCAATTGCTCCCATGTGATCTTTACACCAGCTGTGCGAAATCCAATGGACTCGGCCGCATCACTGATGCCAAGCATGGACACTCCTTCTCTGGTTATGTGGCATCTCTCACGTAAGTTCCTAAGAGAGTAGCTCTTACCGTAGAAGGAAGAAACCATCTGCAAACACGTGGGGCCGCAGTCCATGGAATCTAGCTGCATACAGTGGGGGAAAAACATAATCTATTCTTTCTCAATCTCAGGAATTTGCGAAAGGACAATCTGACCTGGCTCAAGCCATCCTGTACCAGCCATAAAAACCCCGGCTCCTTGAGATTTGTACAACATTGCAATGTCCTTCCACCTCATATTTAATAGTTTTAAATATCCTTTTCTATCAGTTTTTACCACGGTTTTTCCCTGTTCAAAGTACATTGGTTTAATGTTTTTAGGAACGCTTATACCTGTTGCGGTCCACCTAAAAAATTTCTCTGAATCCTCTATCTTTAGTATCATTCCCGGAAGACCATTAAACTTGTACGGGCCGTATTGGATTGGAATGTCTGGTGCAAACCATGCTGTATAATGGCGCCCGTAAAAATCAGTTGTTGCCATATAACACTTATGGTTAATAATTGTAGTATCCTGACCGTCAATCATCTTCCATTCCATCTTTGGGATAGGCTCTTGGTAACAATACTCATAGTTTATCAAAAGAGCGGTAAAAAATAATTCACCTTTCTTTAGGTAATTAAAATATACATCCTCCCATGTGGGATTATTATTTACACCCAATTTATCACGCCAAGAATAATGAGTACTATGAATTTGACCTAGTGAATCCATTTTCTCTCCAATGATACTATGATAGCGCACATATCTGTTCCCTACTTCGACTTGCTTAACATCATAACATGCTTCATTTCCTTTATATTGATCCATGCTATCAAAAAACTTAAATTCAAATGATATCAAACACTTACAAGTATCTATAGTGTAATGAGTCCATTTACTACTCTTAATTTTGCAACGCTGTTCACCTTGAGCAATAATTATATTTGGGATGAGCGTAAAACAAATAAATAAACATATAATAGTTTGATTGATACTTTTCATAGATTTATAGCAATTGGAATGAAATGCGCAATATCTAGTTAGCCACAATTATATCAGGATCTGTTGTATCACATTCTTTTTTGTTGGCGACAACCACAGCTGGCAATAGAAAGCCATTAGTAACCCCATCATCTTGTATTCCAGCAAGATTATTTGCAACACCATTATCAAAATAAGAAGACCCACCAGGTCTACCCTCGTACTTGCAACCGCAAGAGCAATTACCTGGCTCTCCCTTAACATAGCCACCCCTTAAATTTTGCATCTGTTTCCTAAGAGCATTTGATTGTTCAGTACTGATAAGATTTAACTTTTTCATTATATTAATTTTAAAATATTTTGCCTACTCTATTTTAGTTTTTCGGCTTCCACTATATCACAAAGATTACATTTATGCGTCACCAATTCATAATTTGAAGGCGAAGGGCATAGCCACTGATAAACACATTGTCTGCAACGTCCTTTATTTCTTATAAGCAACCATGCTTGCTGTTTTTTTAACGCATTAGTGATTAGCTGATATATGGAGTTTTTAATTGTGCCAATGGGTTGCATGTTTACATTTGAATACACACTTCCATCTGGCATAACAAACATATCGCCAAAGAAATTTAGATTAATAGACTGATGCGCAAAGACCTCCCGTTTTGACAATTTAATTGCTCTAATGCTCTTGTTGTCCATATAAACATCCTCTTTGAAAAATTTTATATTATTTCTAAAAATTGGGATAACATTATATTTTGATATATGGGCAGATAGCATGATATTTTTTGTAATAAAATACTCATTTTCATTGAAAATAAGAACATTGGAAGATCCGATATTTTTTAATCTATTAACGATATCAGATTTTAATGTACTGCCCAGAAAAACGAAATGAAATACATATCCTAGATGAATTGCTTTTTTTATGAGTCTAGTACTAACAACATCATCTGCGAGTGTGTATAATACGACATCTTCTTTCATAAAGTAAAATGCCTCAAGGATTTTATTCAGACATTTTGAATCATTTATATCAGATATGACAAGATTTATTTTAATATTACAGCTCCTATAAAACATTTTAACAAATAAAACGGCATCATCTGTATTAAGAGATTGAGTTGTTGATATAGGAAATATCGTTTGTTTGTAATGATCAGTTTTCAAGCAAGTTCCACCAATATAAAATGTTATAGAGGACAAATAACTTAAATTCGGTTGCCCGTTTTGAATACTTAAAAGAGGCATATATGAAATAACGTTATCGTTAATTTTCACAAGTGTACCATAATGTGTTGATGTTATAATGCAAATAAATTTTTTTCAAATTCATCCAAGTACATATCATCAATCACTACAGAATATAGGTTATCAGGACTTCGAAAGGACATTACATAACTTGGCAACAGATGGAGATACTATAAATTCTGATAATTTATATGTTTCAGAATTGTATAACAACCCCTTATCTCTTTTAAACCATAAGAAAGTGGAAGGATAAAGTATTAACTTATTTTTCATTATTAGTCAACTCTAACTTTTGTCATTATCTTCTTATAAAGCTCTGGATATTTTGCAAGATGCCCTAAACAGTACGAGCAGTACATGTCATAACGTTTTTTATCCATAAAACCCAGACATGATGGATGTTGTGATTTTATATCAGGGATATAGTGGAAACATTGAATACAAGAACGTTTTCTATAACATACAGAACATTGTCCCCTAACTTTAGCAATGTATCTGTTAAAGATTTTTGCAATCTTGTCTAAATCCAGATGTACTTCATTTTCGGAAACAGTGCCTAGAGAAAATGAATGATCAATCCTTTCACACTGCAAAATTTTTCCATTCACAGTTACAAACATTTTTTTTGCAAATGGAATACATGTCCCAGTATTTGTGCTTAATATTTTTTCTGGATTTACCAGAAATGAAGCATAGCTTTTAAAAACATTTCCACTATATTGATGGAGAAATAGAAGTAAATCATTTGTCTTTGGATCTCCTAAAAAAAGTTTTCTCTCAAGTGCTTCACAATTACTTGAATTTTTTATGCTCTCAATTTTGTTTCTAAATGTTCTGTCATACTCATCCCGCTTATCCTCTCTAATTTCTGAATTATTTAATTCAGAAATTGTTGTCTCTTTATAAAAGTTTTTTTTAATAAAACTATATGTACCACCAACACTATTCCTGTTATGCAGTACAGAGTTAAAATTCACGTGTTCATTATAATATTTAGGATATTTAGCTTGAAGTGCTTTAACATTACTAATGACTTTGTCAAATGAATTTTCTCCAGTTGTTTTTGTAACTCTATAACTCTGTGCCCTCCTATTTCCATCCAAACTTATAAGTAGACTAAATTTTTTCTCAACTAAGAAATCCATATATTTATCCAAAAGCATTGCATTAGTTGTCATAGAAAAGAGTATATCCCGTTTAAGTTTCAAACTTTCTATATAAGCAATTATTTCTTTAATAAATCCGATATTCAATAGAGGCTCTCCGCCATAAAAGCTTATATATGTGAGCGGATTTTCTTCATTAGTTATATTAGCATTCCAAATATTTGACAAATAATTTAGTAGCACTTTTGCTTTGTTGACTGAAAGGTATTTAGATTCCCTCTTATCATAACCATAATATAGATCCCCGTAACCGCAATACCTACATTTAAGATTACAGGCATCTGTCACCTCAAAAACCAGTTGTCTAAGATTGACTAAATTATTCTCAATCTCATCTGGCTTAATATCTCTAAATTTATTCATTACTAATGATTTACAAACTCAATAAGGCAAATTTAAAACTGAATCATAGGATGTATCATCATGAATCTATCAAAATCTTGCACTTAGCAAAATTGATAATCAAAGTTCTGGCGAAAATGCCTGTTTGCTGTATAGGCAAACAGGCACTAAAAAACATTTATTCTAGTTCCAAACGAGGTATGTAATATTTTGCTCTCTCTAATGCTGTTTCCTTTTCGTTCAATATAGAATTAGTCTTAAGGTCCACACGATAATAATTCGTACTTGGATCATGCATCTTCATTAATCCCATAGGGTCCTCCCATTCAATCTTTTGCATACTCATAACTTGTTTTCTGCTAACCTTTTTGACTACTAGCAATGATTTCTTTGAAGGAAAAGCCTTTGGATCATGTATATAGATGTCACCAGGTTTCTGACTTATACCTACCGCCTCCCATTTGAACAGTCCGCTTGACTCCTCCACTCTTAATATCAATCCAGGCAAACCATTAAACTTCCATGGTCCGCACGTTACCGGAATTTCCTCTGTAAAATATACTTTATAGTTTCTGCCTCTAAAATTGCCTGTTGCAACTTGACAGCCATACCCAAGAACTTTAATGGACGAACTGCTGTCTGCTATCTTCCAGTGGAAATCTCCCAGAGGCTCCGTATATTCATAATCCACCCTGCAAATTAGTATCCTGCATGTTACAACACCTTTCTGCTGATAGTTCTGATAAAACATTTCCTGTCTCTCCAATTCAGACGGCTGCATCCACCCAGAATGATCAAACCTGTTTATATACTCACCACGCTCACCATACTTTGACGCATGGGGATGTGTTTTAGTATACTCCCGCTCCTTTAGAAGAATGGAATCTACCTTGTCCGCATTAGTACTATAGTATCTGGAAAAAGTATCTCCTACCTCCAAATTATGCATATCAAAATATTTATGTTTTGTTACAGTGTCAATCGCATACGTGAACTTGTAAGTAACTGAAAAATTATACTTTCCAATCACCTTTTTCACAGCCGCATCTCTGTGATAGACGCCGAACAATCCTCTAGTGTGAATTTGTCCAATTGCTATTATTGGAGTGAATATAAAAAAGAACAACACCAATAGTTTGATTTTTTTCATAGTTGAATAACCTCCGCTAATTAATTTACTCTAACTCCAATGGCGGAACATAAGGATCCATAAATCCTGATGGATTTATATCTTTTATATCTCCCATTTTAAACTCTTTTGTATGAGGATTTTGTGTCATATACCCCTGAATATGTTTGCCGTGGAGTTGAAGCAAATAAAGCGGGTCTTGCCACTCCAATTTCTCAAGTTTTTGAACAATTGCACGTGTCGTTTTTTTAATTTTCATATACGGAACACTTGGCATGGTACGCCCTACGGATGGGTCAAAAATGTAGATATCTCCATCTTTTTGTGATACGCCTATAGCTTCCCAAATAAACGTATCACTTTTCTCCTCTACTTTCATTATTAATCCGGGCAATCCATAAAATTTCCAAGGGCCGTAGCTTACTGGAATCTCCTCTGTGTAATAGACTTTATAATTGCGACCTCTAAAAGATGTGAATGCTATCTTACAGTTATAGCCTAATACGTTTGCTACTGAATCTGAATACTGCCATACAAATGCATTCACAGGCTCACAGTATTCATATTCTGTATTAACAATTGCAACCCTTGAAAGAAGAGTTCCCTTGGATGGATAGTTCATGTATATATCTGAATATCTCTCTTTTTCATATGGTTGTCTATTCATACTATACTCATAATGGTCTGCCCCAACCTTATTTTTAACGGGGAATAAACGGTTTTTGTACATTAAAGAATCTACAATATCCGCATCTCGGCTAAAATATCGTGAAAAGGAATTTCCAACTTCTAGCTTTTCTATGTCAAACATCTTAACCTTAGAAATTGTATCTTGCTCGTAACTAAATTTGTACACTACAGACAAATCATATTTGCCTATTACCTTTTTGCTTGCTACGTCTCTTGGATACGTATGATATAGTTGTGCAAGACATGGCAGTGTTGATAGCAACAAAGTAATAAGCATAGAAAATTTTCTTATCATAATTATTCTTATATCTAGCTAATATGATATTATTTTCAACATATATACTTATTTGAATACTTATAATTTAGGTTATGATCTTTTAGTTGTGGGTGTACAAACAACCACAGTATGCGAGTTATCACCATTTTTAGACTGATTCTTATCTGGATCTGTATTCACGGCATTTGCTGACATGTTGTCATCAATAGATGACCCCTCATTATTAGCGTAATAACAGCTACAGGAGCATATTCTGTTGCCGCCATTTAAAAGATTCATCTCTTTTTTTGACAGAGACATTCGTTCTTGTGAATTAAGCTTTAATGAATGCATAATAATTATATATATTAATTGTTTGCCTACTCTATTTTAGCTTTTCGGCATCTGCTATATTGCTTACCTGATAGTTAGACAAACTTGCTCAGCATGATCCAATGAGCAAATAATCTTTACTATAATCTTTTTGTTTTTAACAATTTATGGTTTCTTTTTTTACAAATTTAGAACTCAATTTTAGGATGTATTATCATGAATCTATCAAAATTTATTAACTTTGATTGGTGAGTAAAATTTGTAAATATGATTAAATTACTGTTAGTTGAGGATAGCATTTCATTGTGCCGAACAATTAAGGCTTCATTAGAAGATTTGTACGGTGACTATGAAGTAATTTGCGCATACAATGGAAAAGATGGACTATCTTTAGTAAAGGGAGCAAGGCCTGACATCATTGCAACAGATATTGATATGCCTGAAATGGATGGGAACAAAATGATTGACTTAATAAGAGAACGAGGAAATAACACCCCCATTATTGTGTTAACAGGCAGAATGGATTTGACACATCAAATTGGTGCAGATGCATATATTAAAAAACCTTTTGATGCAATACAACTTAACATGAATATCAGATCAATCCTTCAGTCAAGGGGATATGGATATAAGGATAAATATTTAATAGGCAAATACGTATTCATTCCGCCACTTAATCTAATCAGGTATGAAACAAACGAACAAGCAATAACACATACTGAATCTAAGATTTTAGAGATGCTTTGTAGGAATATTGGAAATGTAGTTAAACGGACCAACATCACAGAAACATTATGGAATCGCGATGATGAAGGTTCATATCATAATCTAGATACAAGGATATTTGCCATTAGGAAATATTTTAATAATGACGACACTGTCAAGATAGAAAACATTAGGGGTGAGGGTTATATGCTTTCCGTTGAGGAAAAGCAAGGATAATCTTAGTGTATTTTTTCAATTCACTTTCAATTTTCATACTTCCGCCCAAGGCTTTCATTACAATGTAAACATAGTGAAGACCAAGCCCATACCCACTTTTCCCTGTGGCGTTATCCCCCCTTTCAAACTGTTTATACAAAACACATTTCTTATCATGTGGGATACCTAAGCCGTTATCGGTTACAGAAATTTCTATATTATTTGCATTCTGACAAGAAGCTAATATTATTTTTACCGATTCACCAGAATATTTTATTGAGTTATCAATTAAATTTATGATCATCTCAGATAAATAATCAATATCTGTAATCACTTTAACAGCTTTCACATCATACTCAAATAATATCTTCTTTATCTTAATAAATGAATACTTATCAGCAATTTCCAAAAAGAGGTTAAAGACATTTACCTCTGAAAAATTAAATGCTATTTTCTTACTGTTCAGCTTTGCTATAGTCAATATTTTGTCACACTGCCTTTTTAAATTTTCAGATTCATTGCAAATATTGTCCAAATAATGTTTTGGCGGAATTTTATTATTATCATAAAGTATATTCATTGTTTTTCCTGCCAGCATTATTGCTGTTAACGGGGTTTTCATATCATGCACAATAGCATACGTATGGTCTTGTCTCATTTTAGAAATAACACTTTGCTTTATAATTATCCTAATTTGCAGAATCAAACAAATAATGACAAATAGCATAACAATCATTGAAAAAAGCAATAGCCAAAACATTTTTCTTATTACAACATAATAAGGATTATGAAAAACAGCTTGCACCCCATATGAATAATCTGCATATAGTGGAATTATCTGAGAATAAAACTTTTTAGCAAAACCTGCATTCTTGTTTGCGAAATAATTTATTTTTTTTGCGTATAACGAGCTGTCTGTGCTGAAAATTCCCAACTTAATTAAAGGCTTATCTACACCCCTGGAATGTAATTTCTCCTCCAAGATTTTTTTTACATTCTCAAGCACAATCGGTCTATGATATTCTTTAGAAACAAAATCATTATAAACAGAATAATCGTCAGTGGAAACCACACGTTCATCGTCAGACACTCCTATAGCCAGTGCGTCATGCCCTTTCATTGAATTAATTCTATTGGTTAATTCAATATCAAGAGACTCTCTTAAACACAACTCAAAATCATAGTACAAACTTTTTTCATAGGACTTGTAATTAGTAAATAACCATATTACTTGTAAGGGTACAATAGAAAGTATTGCTGCAAATGATAAATATTTTATAAATTTTCCCACAAATAAATTTGAATTAATATTACGCTAATTTAATAATTTTATAAGACTTATAAAATCTTGATAAACTCATGATACTACATAAAGGTTTATTCGTCTTATTTTTATAAAAGTAATTATTATAAAAATATGAAGAGTTTTAAATTACCTACATTAGAGAAATGTGCAATATCAAAAAAAGAAAAGGAATATATCAAAGGTGGCAAGTGGATATGTAGATGCAGCTGTTATATTGACAAGAAAGACAAACCACTAATAGATGATGTTAAAATGTCAAATGTTCGCACAAAGGGTGATACTATTGATGGATATGGAGACATTACAACAACTGTAATTGTGTCAGACGAGAACTAAACGGCTCATAACTAAAATATTACCTCCATACTATTTCCTTTGCAAATTTGAACAACATAAAAACAAATCTATGTCTCCAAATTGTCATTATTTTCTGGGAGCAATAAAGTTTTTGGTAGCCGCCTTACCTCAATGAAAACCTTACGGTAAAAAGTACTGAGAGCGGACGGAGCTTGTAGTTATATTCATAGTCTGTGATGTCTGTAAAGACCCTTCTTTTGAAATTTTTAGTATTCAGCAAGTTGCGGCAGTTAATCATGTACTCGAATTTTCCTTTTTTTATAGATAAATAGGCATCTGCAAAGAACATATTTTTGCTGCCGGATGAGATTCCGTCATTGAAATAATGTTCTCCGGATATGGAAAAGCTGATGCCTTTTGGAAATACAAAATCAAAGTCCATATATTGATGAATTGAATTGACTGCATTCATCTTGAACGAACTATTTTTAATGTAACTTTTGTTCCAGAAGTAATATATATTGTACTTGGCCCCAAATACTTTGGAGATTTTTACATTGAATTCCATTGAAGGAACAATGCTTCTTGTACGTATTTTCATAATCTCCCCTTGCCTTAAGACATGTGAATTATTAACAGAGTAAGAGAGAGGAATAGAAATTTTTGCCTTGCCGTCTAAAAAGCCTTTACCTATTTGCCCGGAAAGTGTATAGCCAGAGGTATTATTATCAATCTCATAGGACTCCACTTTAGAGAGAGAACCATAGTATTTTACTCCATACATAAGATTATACTTTGCATGGCTGCAACTTGCTTTAAAAGAGTAAAATAGTTCTGATATTGCATCTGCATAATCCAATCCGATATAACAGTTTTGGTTACTTATTTTGGATACTTTGCCCTCACTTCCTGAGACCGTTCTGTATTCACTCATTATATAGCCGCTATAATTTGAATCTCCCATTCCCATAGAATTATTTGCTGAAGCTCCAGCATAGGCCTTATATCCGGGCGAAATCTGATAGTTAACGGTAACACTTGGAGATAGCATCAATTTATGCTGATTATCAATATTGTGCAGTTGCCGGTCATTAATCTTAAGGTATGCAAAATCCGCAGTGCACATCAAAGAAATATTGATATCATCCCTTGCATATGTAACATCTCCCGTAAAATAACCGTCCAGACGCTTGGATATTAGATTGTTATTCAGAGAGTCCGGGGCTGAAGGACCCGATAAAGTCCCTGATGCAGCAGCGTTATCCTCGTATAAAGAGCTTGTCATCTTGTAATGTTGTAATGACACTGCAGGCACACATCCAAAACTAAATTTTCCAACTCTGTACTCTATCTCAGCAGAAGAAGAGGCGTTAAACGAGTCAATACCAGTATTTTGCACAGCACTCTTTCCTGACGAAGACACATCTCCAAAGATTTCCGGATATATAACAGGACTAACTCTTAGCATAGAAGGCAAATGAAGATATGAAAGATTTGCACTAAATGCACAACGCGTATTTCCAAAATATTGAACAACAAAAGTATTATCTCTCAATTTATATGCAGGCATCCTCATTCTTTGCAGGCAGGTATCCCCTCCCGTAATAACACTGCCATGATTTTTATTCCATTGTGAAGTAAAATCAAACTTGTTGGAAAAATAAGATTTTGAGTTGTTTGCAACAAAAGATGAACTTAAATCTATATTGTCCGTACCTGAATATGCATGCGTATTTTCCTTAATATCAATTGGTTCTTTGCCGTCAATATAATAAACCGTATTTGAAAAAGAATTAAACTTTTGAATATCATGGTAATAGTTCAGATTAAACTTTAGTGTGTTGTCTTTCTCCTCACTAAGCTTGAAAATTGAATTAATAGAAATAGCCTGCGTTTTATTGTCCATATATCTGGAAAGTCCGGTATTTGGAGCGCTTGGAAAATGTACATCAATCATAGAACCAATCTCCTGTTTGGTTCCATATAGAGAAGACATTTCAGATAAAATATCACTCCCGCTATTATTACTTTTATACGTTGTAAAGAACTGGAACTTAGATTTAAATTGCATTAGTACCGCACCCGCATTCCACATTAGAGGCCTGTATCCGCCCCCTCCAGTCAATGTATATGCAAACACTCCTTTTGACTTGTTTCTCAATTTTAGGTTCAAAGCCACAGCATCAGAAAAGACTTTATCTCTCATAGATTTTATTGGCTGATGATTCTCCAGAACTTGCACGGCGGCAACATCTTTGGAAGGAATGTTATTTACCGCCAGTCCGTATTTGCTTCCCATCATATCCATGCCTTCTATGTAGAACTTGCTGATGCTCTTGCCGTTGTAGAGCACTTCACCGGAACTTTTAACCGTAATGCCAGGCATTTTTTTCATCACATCCGCAATTGCAAAATCCATAGAATCTCTGTAAGCGGAAACATTGTAACTTAATGTATCACTTCTCCTTGTTATCGCCTTGGGCTTAACCACCACATCATCAAGCTTTAAGGCTTGTGCAGAAACAGTGAAATCAATCTTTTGAGAAATATTTTTTATTCTCCTTTCCACTGTTTTTATGTTGAATCCTGTAATTTTAAGCAGCAAACTGTCGCGATTACCAGAATAATTTACACTGTAATTCCCAGAAGAATTTGCAGACGAATAACTGAGCAGAGACTTGCCGTCTTTGGAGAATAACAACACATTGCTCCCTGCGGCAGGTTCTCCGGTATCTTTGTATCTAACTGCGCCACTTATGTTTACCTGCTGTGCCGCTACGCTACTGCATAACAATAGAATAAGTGCAAGAAGTAATGAATGCCTCATAATAGCTTACTTTAAATTTACCTATTTCAAAGCAGCACTTGCGAGATATCAACAGTATCAATCCTAACAGGAACGTCTGCACAATTCAGAACTTCTCTAATTGAATCTCTTTTTGCAACGGCCCATTTAAGCTTTAATTGATATGTAATAAACAACTTACATGTATCAATAACTCTGTGTGTATATTTTGAGCCGTACCGAAACCTAACATTAACTCTTCTGCCTGATATTTGTCCGTATAATGGAAGAACAAATAACAACAACAAAATTATTAGCAACGATTTTTTAACCAAAGCATTATTCATTCTCAATCTCAGGAATTTGCGGAAGTGACACCTGTCCAGGCTGCAAATATCCTATTCCTCCAACATAAACCCTGGCACCCTGTGATTTATAGAACATACCTGGATCTTTCCAAAACATGTTCAACATCTTCAAATACCCTTTTCTATCCGTCTTTACCACCGTTTTTGCCTGCTCAAAATACATAGGCTTGATAGTTCTCGGTGTGACTAGACTTATTGCGGTCCACCTAAAAAATTTCTCTGAATCCTCTATCTTTAATATCATTCCCGGAAGACCATTAAACTTGTACGGGCCGTATTGGATTGGAATATCTGGTGCAAACCATGCAATATAATGGCGCCCGCAAAAATCAGTTGTTGCCATATAACACTTATGGTTAATAATTGTAGTATCCTGACCGTCAATCATTTTCCATTCCATCTTTGGGATCGGTCCAACATAACAGTATTCGTAATTTATCAGCAAAGAGGTAAAAAAAAGTTCCCCACTCTTAGGATAGTTAAAATATACATCCTCCCACGTGGGATTATTATTCACACCAAGCTTGTCATGCCATGAATATTCCTTACTGTAGACATGACCCAGAGAATCCATCCTTTCACCAAGGTAAGTATGATAGCGCACAAACCTGTTCCCGACTTCCACGCGTTTGGTATCGTAATAGATATCGTCTCCACTCTTGGTCTTGCCCATCTCACCGCAAAATTTAAACTCATACGTCACAACATATTGGCAAGTATCTATCGCAAAATGAGTCCACTTGCTACCCTTGATCGGATAACGCTGTCTGCCCTGAGAATACCCAGTTAATGGCAGAAATAATAATGTTGCCCCAATAATCACAACAAATAAAAAATTATTTTTTTTCATATATTAAGCTTATTTAACTGACAAACAAGCACTACTACTACTTTAACTCAATTCAATAAGATTTTTCAGTAGCAAAATTGAACAACCTAAAAACAAATCCATGTCTCCAAATTGTCATTTTTTTCTAGGAGCCGTAAAGTTTTTGTAAGTTTACAATTGGAATGAAGAAAGTCGTTGAATATCTCTCTTTTCTAGCCATTATTGCAATCGTTCCTCTGCAAATGCTGTGGGTTGCGCACACTTACAATGAAATGCGCACCAATATGTACAACACTGTAGATGAGTGCTTTAAAAAAGCAATGGAGGAGGAGCTGATGAACAGAATAGATTCCATCAGGTCAGAGCAGACAATCTTCATAGAACTTTCACGCGGCGGTGTTGGCCTATCAACCAACAGATTTGTTGAACTGAGCAGCATGGCTGACACATATCATAGCAAAAGAGACTACACTTCAATAGGAACGTACTTTGCAAAAGAACTAGCACTCAAAAACATATATGGCCTGGAATTTTTAATAGGAGAATCCAGAACAGACAATTTATTTAAAAAAATTTCTAGAAATTTTGTGACTGTACATTGGGATAGCAGTCAGTTTGTAGAGATATCTTCTTCTGACCCAACGGTTTTTGAAGATGAAGGATATTTTGCAAAGAACACTTCCAGGGAATTCAGAACCCACATAATACCCGTAAATTCAGACTTTTCACTTGGAGCATGGGCAATAATCAAGAATCCTTATAAGAGCATTCTAAAAAACATGTGGGAACTTGTTGTATCAACTTTTATAATAATTGTTTTTGTCATTTTCTGCCTTGTAAAACAAATCAATATTATCAGGCGTCAGAGAGAAATTGCAAAGATGAGGCAGGACCACACTTATGCCATGATACATGATATGAAAACACCTCTAAGTTCAATATCTTTAATTTCAAAAAGCCTTAACAGTAATGCTTTAGGAGATAATGAACAGTTAAAGGGAGAATATCTTACTACGCTGATGTCAGAAGCAAAACATCTTCTGGATTTGTGCAATAAAGTCCTTGCTATTGCAAAACTGGAGCAAAAGAGATTAAAGTTTGAAACATCCAGAGTTATAATACAGCCGGTACTTGAATCTCTTGCAGAGAAATACAAAGTTGAAAATTCAGACAGAAAGATAAACTTCATAATAGATTGCAGCAAAGGCAAATACGTTGACACAGATAAAGATTATCTTATTGAGGCGCTAGAGAATTTGATAGAAAATTCTATCAAATATTCAGACAATGAAGTTACTATAGAATTATCTTCTGAGCTGAAAGGCAATTATATTCAGATTTCCGTAAAGGATAACGGACATGGGATTCCTCCTGAGAATCTTAAGAACGTTTTTGAATTATTTGAAAGAGGAAAAAATGTCTCTGAAGGAAGCGGCCACGGAATTGGCCTTAACTTTATCTATCAGATAGTTAAGGGCCAAGGAGGTGACGTGAAAATTTACAGTGAATTGAACAAGTTCACTAATGTCATATTAATGTACCCCTTAAAACACAGCATATTATGATAAAGGTTCTGTTTGTAGAGGATGATTCCGGGCTCAGGTTTATTGTGAAATCAGAGTTGGAAAAAGTAATTGGAGGCTACGAGGTAACTCTTGCTCCCGACGGTAAAAAGGGACTTGAATCTTTTGCTGCAGTATGCCCGGATGTAGTTGTAACTGATGTAGATATGCCGGTAATGGATGGCAATGCAATGGCTGCTATGATAAGGAAGAGAAATCCGGATGTTCCAATAATCATACTATCAGGATTAACAGAATCAAATGATTTTAAAAAAGGTTACGCTTCCGGCGTTGACACATACCTTAAGAAACCTTTCACCAAAGAGCAGCTGGACGGACAAATAAAATCATTGCTAAGAAGAGCCAATAGTGACAAATCCATATATCTTTTCAAGATAGGACATTACACGTTTGACAGAAGCAAAAATGTGCTGATGTTCAATACATCTGAAGAAAAGGTTGACAATGCAGACAGCAGTGATATAAAGCTGACTCCAAAGGAGGCAGATGTGCTGGAGGTTTTGTGCAAGCACAAAGGAAGCATTGTAGAGCGCAGCAACTTAATGAATCAGGTATGGGGCGCAGATGATTACTTCACCTCACGCAGCCTTGATAATCACATACTTAAGCTGCGCAGGCTGCTTGAAAGAGATGCTGCCGTGAAGATTGAAACCTACAAGCGCACAGGCCTGATGCTGAGAGATTGAATTTGCATGCTCCCTGCGGTCGCGGACTCGCGGCACTGCCGCTCGTCTTATAGAACATCTTCCAAGCAAAGTTGAAGTTATGTCTTGCTCTGCAGCCATGAGGTTTTAGGCGCCATTGCCGTGCTGAGCGCAGGTTGAAGAGGGTTGTCCGAAGATGCCCCGCTCTACTGCTGAAAATTGCTCAAAACCAATGGCATCTGAGTTCCCTCTTCAACCAAGTACAGCCCAGGCAATAAGCCGTTAAAAAACCGTAGGCGCAAGCAAGAGCATAACAAGACTTTGCATGCGATGAGATTATCAAAAAAGTTCTGTAGGCGGAACTGTGAATCAGATAGTTACAATTCGGCCGATCCTACAGATTCGGCCAAACTGTATGTAGCTGATACTCAATGGCGACAGCAACACTTATATGATTAGGTCGGTTTAGTTATGCGAGAATTGCATGTGCCGCTTTGCGCCACATGAAGAGCATTCCGCCAAGATTGCATGCTCGCTCTGCTCGCATGCATACGGCCCGGCACAAAGCGCCGGGCCGTTTTGTGGTTTGACGCGCTGTCGCGCGAGGAAGCACGCGCCTCCGGCGCGGCTGCGCGGCTTTCAGCCGCTCCGCTGCCGATTATCTTCCGAACTAGCCTTGTAAATTGCTGATTCACAAGGCGCCCATGAAAATCGCAGCATTAAAATTGATATTTTCATGGAAGTACTGATAATCAGATAGATACAGGTATAGTTCGCTCCTGCATTTAAGGGAATTTATTTCAGAACCTCCAGGGCTTTTTGGACCTCGGGGTCTGTGGCGTAGTCATATTTCAGATAGCCGTCCAGGCCATACAGCGCTCTGACTATAAGGCCTTTGAGGTTCTTGCGGATTTCTGCGCCGGAGGTTTTTAAGTCTGCCTCTGAGAATTCTACGCCATGGGATTTGGAGTACGCAAGGAATTCATTCCAATAACTGTCGGGAACTTGATAGTCCTTGGCAAACTGCTCCATATTTTTGTACTGCGCATTAAATTCTTTGCGGTGATTATCTGTGTAAATATTCACAAAATCTGTCAAAACACCTTTGTTCACGCACTTGATGTAACTCTTTGAATAGAAGGAAGTATCAAGCGGCATAAAGACATCAGGAATGATACCGCCGCCGCCATAAACAATGCGTCCTTTTTTGAGAGTTTTAAACTTTAAGGAGTCATTTATCTTGATGCTGTCTTTGTTAAAGCGCTCGTCAGAAAGATACCTCTTTATAACGTTCTCATAATATTTATCAGCCTCGCCGTTTTCATAAGGAGATTGAATTACACGGCCGCTTGGAGTATGATAACGGGCAATCGTAAGACGCAAGCGTCCTCCATCCTGCAGCGGAAACTCTTGCTGTACAAGGCCTTTGCCAAATGAGCGGCGGCCAATAATAGTGCCTCTGTCCCAATCCTGCATTGCGCCGGAAACAATCTCGCTGGCAGAAGCGGAACTCTCATCAATCAAAATTGCAAGAGGAATATTTTTCAAAATTCCCGCACCGTTTGCAATATCATCTGTACGATTTACAGCACGTCCCTCTGTATAAAGAATAAGCTGCCCCTTCTCAAGGAACTCATTAGCAATGGTTAACGCAGTTTCCAAATATCCCCCGGGATTACCGCGCAAGTCCAAAATCACTCCTCTAAGTTTCCCCTTGTGGGCCGACATATACGCTTTAAGCGGTGTCATCATCTCATTGTAAGTCTCTGCTCCAAAACGGCTTATGCGAATCATCATAATACCGTTTGAAATCTCGTAGGCAGCATCAACCGTATTCAAAGGAATCTTATCTCTGGTAATTGTAACATCAATCTCTTCGTTCACTCCCCTTCTTAAAATTGCAATGTTAACTTTTGTACCGCGGTCCCCTCTAAGATAACCCAGCACACGCTTGGTAGTCAGATGCGTACCGCAAATAGACTCCCCGTTGACTTTTATAATTTTATCGCCTGCATGCAGTCCCACTTTTTCAGAAGGACCTCCCGGAATAACACTTTGTACTGATAATGAATCATTTATAATAGCATACTCTATTCCTATTCCGTCAAAATTTCCTACCAAAGGCTCCTCCATCTCCGCCACATCCTTAGCAGTAATGTAAACAGAATGAGGGTCCAGCTCCTGCATCACCTTTGTAATTGCATTATCCGTAATCTTCTGGACATTCACCGTATCCAGGTAAAAATTAGAGAGATAGAACAAAGTCTGCTTGTACTTGGCCCCTGCAAAATTCAAATCAGATGAGTTATAATTAATTGAAGGGTATGTGCGCGGAGTATTCAGATAGCTCTGCGCATTGGCACTATAAACTCCTGCTGTACAAATAATTGCAGCAGACAACAATAATCTCTTTAAAAATCTTGACATAACAAATAAAATAATTTTAATCCCGACAGGTGATTAACCAAGCGCCTCTTAGTGAGCAGCCAAATTTTTGGTATCTGACACTGCGGTCTTAACAGGGATATCAAATTTCGTTCCCTCTTTTGACAGGTAAGTTTCCGGGAACACTTTACGCGCCTCAGCCAAAAGGACTTCCACGCTTCTGTAACGGGAAGAATAATGGCCTATTACAAGCTTGCCGGCACATGCATCTTTGGCACATTGAGCTGCATCTGCGGCAGTAGAATGAAAAGTACTCTTAGCAAGCACATCCAAATCATTACCGTAAGTAGCCTCATGATACATCAGGTCAACGCCCTTAACCCATCCCGGCAATTCACGGAAAGGAGCTGTATCACAGCAGTATGCAAAACTGCGCGGATAAAACGGCGTGTAAGTGAGTTCAGAAGAGAGCAACGTTTCACCGCTATCGCGAGTAATATTATTTCCCTCCTTAAGCCTTGCCATCTCCTCAATAGTCAAATGCTTCTCCTCTATTTTCTCTTTAATGATATTTTGCTGCGGCGCCTTCTCTTTAAAAAGATAGCCGTATGTTTCCACTCTGTGCTTAAGAGGAAACGCATATACATCCAAAGATTTAAATTCCAGTATTTTAACAGGCTCCTTACATTTGACGGCATGCAGAACTACCTGATACTTAAGCCCGCCAAACTGGTGCAAAAAGAAATCCAGAATGCTCTGCATCTCAGCCGGAGCATACATGTGAAGCGGAGAAACTCTCCCTACCATATCCATTGTGGAGAGCAGTCCGAACAGACCAAAAATATGATCCCCGTGCAGATGAGAGATAAAGATATTATCTATTCTCGCGATAGATAATCCTGCTCTTGTCATCTGTATCTGAGCGCTTTCCCCGCAGTCTATCAAAAACAAGCGCCCACCTATGGTTAGTATGTGAGCGCTTGGATATCTGTTAGAAGTGGGACGCGCAGATGCGGTACCCAATGTGGTAAAAGAAAATTCCACTAAATCTATTCAGCTTTTTCTTCTTTCTTTTCAGCCTTTTCTGCTTTGGCCTCTTTATCCATTTCCTTCTTAAGATCTGCAAGCTCAGAGATATCGCCCAGCGTTGTCTTCTCAACGTTAGCCTTTACCTTCTTAACTGCCTTCTTAGTATTCTCTGATTCAGAAGCTTTTGCCTCAGCTACCGGTTTCTCGCCGTTAGCCTCTCTCTTCTTATCCTCAGCAATTCTGGAGTGAGAAAGAACAATCTTCTTTGCGCCCTTGTTGAACTCTATAACTTTGAAGTCCAGCTTCTCTTCTGCTTTTGCAGTAGTGCCGTCCTCTTTAACAAGTCCCTTAGCAGGTGCAAATCCCTCTATACCATATTCAAGTGCAACGGTTGCACCCTTCTCATTGAATGAAACAATTGTTCCGTTATGAACAGAACCAACTGTGAATATAGTCTCAAATGTGTCCCAAGGATTCTCCTCTAACTGCTTGTGGCCCAATGATAATCTTCTGTTGTCCTTATCAATTTCCAAAACTACAACCTCCAGCTGGTCTCCAAGAGCTGTAAACTCAGAAGGATGTTTAATCTTCTTAGTCCAAGACAAATCGCTTATATGTACAAGACCGTCAACACCTTCCTCAAGTTCTACAAATACTCCAAAGTTTGTAAAGTTTCTAACAATGGCAGTATGTTTGCTCCCGACAGGATATTTATCCATAATAGTTGCCCATGGATCAGCCTTTAGCTGTTTCATTCCAAGAGACATCTTATGCTCTTCTCTGTCTAGAGTGAGAACCTGTGCTTCAACCTCATCACCAAGCTTCAAGAAATCCTGGGCGCTTCTCAGGTGAGAAGACCATGACATCTCTGATACGTGGATAAGACCCTCAATACCAGGCTGAATCTCTACAAATGCGCCGTAATCCATAATGACTACAACCTTGCCCTTTACCTTATCTCCAACCTTCAAATTAGGATCCAAAGAATCCCAAGGATGAGGTGTAAGTTGCTTCAAACCAAGAGCAATTCTCTTCTTCTCCTCATCAAAATCAAGGATAACAACATTAATCTTCTGGTCTAGTTTAACAACCTCTTCCGGATTGTTGATTCTTCCCCAAGACAAATCTGTGATGTGGATAAGTCCGTCAACTCCGCCAAGGTCAACAAATACACCGTAAGAAGTGATATTCTTGACAGTTCCTTCCAGAACTTGTCCCTTCTCCAGCTTGCTGATAATCTGTGCTTTCTGTGCTTCAAGTTCTGCCTCAATCAAAGTCTTGTGAGACAAAACTACATTTCTGAATTCATGATTGATTTTAACAACCTTGAACTCCATTGTCTTATTGACAAATACATCATAGTCTCTGATTGGCTTAACATCTATCTGAGAACCAGGCAAGAATGCCTCAATTCCAAATACATCTACAATCATACCGCCCTTAGTACGGCACTTGATATATCCCTTAACAATCTCTCCCTTATCAAAGGCCTCATTAACTCTATCCCAAGATTTAAGAGAGCATGCTTTCTTATGTGATACTATTAACTTACCGTTCTTGTCCTCAACATTCTCAACGTAAACGTCTACTTTGTCTCCAACTTTAAGATCCGGATTATATCTAAACTCGCTTATTGAAATGACACCCTCGCTCTTGTAGCCGATGTTTACCATTACCTCTCTCTTTGTCATAGCGGTAACGGTTCCTTCAACAACTTCATTCTCAATAACTTTAGAGAATGTATTGTCATACTCTTTCTCTACTTCTTCTTTAGGTGCGCCGTAATCTGCAGCCTTCTCAAATTCATCCCAGTTGAACTTAGCAGGGTCAACTGAAACGTTGCTTTTTCTTTTTTTAGGTTGTGCGGAAGCATCTGCAACTTCCTCTTTGTAAGAATCTAATGATTCTTCTTTCTTGCGGACGGGAGCTTCTGTAGTCTCCTCATTTTCCACGATTGGTTTCTCTTTACTCATGATTAATTAAAAAATTAATTAGTTGTTAAACATTATTTGTAGTTCCGCTTTACGCGGAGGTCTATTCCTTTAAGCAACATTTGCCGCCTCTTAAGGAGCGGCAAATGTAAGGAAAATTAGACATTTAACAAAAATTTGGATGCCTAAAATAATGGCACAAAATACTTGGCAAGCAGATATCCGCCGCCAAGAAGCCAAATGTAAATTAACCCGGCCAGATAAAACGGTTTTGCCCCGGCCTGTTTAAACTTATCAAAACTAGTCTCTGCGCCCAACGCAGTCATTGCCATGGTAAGCAGGAATGTGTCAAAATTATTAATTCCGCCAATAAGCTGTCCCATAAATTTTTGAGGCAAGAAAGAGCAACTGTTTAAAAGAGAATTAAACAGGATAATTCCAATAAACCCAAATGCAAACCAAGGTATTGTTATTTTGCTTCTCTTCTTTGCGGTTTTATTATCTGATGTTGTTTTTGTCTCATTTTCAGTTTCACCCGGACCTTTTTTACGGGATAAGACCAGCCCCATAATCACTAGCACCGGAGCCAGCAGCATCACCCTAATCATCTTGGTTATTGTAGCCTGCCCTGCAATCATTAAGGAACCGTCGGGATCTACAGCATTGCCGGCACCAACTACGTGAGCTACCTCATGCAAAGTTGAGCCGGTATATATTGCCATCTGCTGTGGTGTAAGATGCAGTATTCCAGACCTGTACATTATAGGATAAATGAACATGGAAAGAGTGCCGAATATCACGACAGTTGTTACTGCGACCGCAGTCTTGTGCGGCTCGCATTTAACTATCGGCTCTGCGCCAAGAACGGCAGCAGCCCCGCAAATTGCACTTCCGGTTGAAGTCATCAAGGCTGTATCCGCATCCATCTTCAAAAGTTTCCCAAGCAAAATTCCGATAATAAATGTGCCTATGATGATTATAGTATCTGTCAGGAACGCGGGCCATCCAATCTGCAAAACCTCTTGGATTGTTAATCTAAATCCGTACAAGACAATGCCCGTGCGCAAAACTTGCTTAGTGCAAAATTTTTATTCCGGGGACCCATGTCTGCGGAATAAAATTACGTAAAACTGTTGGCATACAGCATTCCAAGGATGATACCAACTATAAGCGGACTTAAAGACAAGTCCTTTACCCATTGAAAATCTGCAATATAAAATGCCCGATAATGAGAATAATGCAATTAAAAGTATCCCGTGGAAAACGTTACCTCTTTTTTCACTTATCATAAAAATCTTTCTTTTTTGCAAAGTCAACAACAAATTTGACAATCTGAGGAAGTACAACTTTCATATAAGCAGCACCCTTGGCAGCAGTGGCTTTCTTGGGATTACCTACGCCTGTATCTTGCGTAGTCTTTGCCCAGTCGCTTGGCGCCCAGGCAACTTTTTTATTAAGCCCTTCTATTGCAAACCTCTTAAATTTGCCCTCTCCGGCCAGCTTCATCTCTACAAGCTCTGGGTAGTAATGAAGCATTACCGACGTCTCCCTGCTCTCCTGCATGGTCATCATCTTTCTCCTCAAAAAATCCGTCGCGAGGAATAAAGGCAAACCACTCATTGTGGCAGATTGTAAATGAAGGCTCCTCCATTGCAAGGTCTCTTATCATTCCCTTAAAGATATTGCCGCCATGCCCGCTCATTATGAGAAGCTTGTTAATTCCCTGATGTTTAAGAGAATTAACAACGTCTCGCAGCACGCACATTTGTGTCTGCTGTGTTGCATGAATGCAGAACGGGAGCTGTATTTGTCCGGGGTTCTGAGAACCCAGAGGAATGCCGGGCAACACCATTGCATTGACCCCCTGCTTGTGCCGCAGCCTCTGCAACTTCAAATGCAATTGCCTGAACGGTAAGCATATCCGTGCAATAAGGCAGATGCCTGTTGTGAGGCTCAGTTGAGCCCCAAGGCAAAATGGCCAGGTGGTACTGCTTCACTTTGGAAACATTGCCCCACTTGGCCGTTGTGATATCGTATTTTGAATACATTTGTATCTAGTTAATTTGCTTGAGGTTATACGCCTGCAACTCTCTTCTTGTACTCCGCAAGACAAGCATCAAGTCTCTCATGAGCCGTTGTATCACCTGGTACATTGTGAGAAGGATGTATGTACAAATGAACTCCTCTGTCTGCAAGAATTTCTGCAACAGTACACATTGTCATCCAGACAGTTGTAACAAATGCCATTGTAGAAAGAGGACCTATTTTATCCTGGGTGGTTCTTTAAATCTACAGATGCATCCTGCAGAGGGCAGCAAGAATCAACTACATAATCTGCAACCTGGAACAAATTCTTTCCGCTTGAGTGACGGCTTGGCTTATTGCCTGTGTCTCCGGCACTTCCGTAAGCGATAACTTTCATTCCTCTCTTCTGAGCCTCCAATGCAACCTCAATATTTACTGCGTTGATTCCTGTATGTGAGAAAATCCACAGCAAATCATTCTTGTTAAAATTCCAGCTGGACATGATTGCCTTTCCGTAGCCTTCCGCTCTCTCCAGCCACAGGAACTGATTGATACCCATCTCTCCAACAATATGCGTAAAGAAAGTAAGAGGAAGCTCGCACAGCGGATGAAATCCTACAAAGCCTCCAATTCTTGGATACATTTCTTCTATAGGAAGATTTGCATGTCCGCAGCCAAAGGTGTGAACCAAATGACCGCTCTGAAGACAGTCAGCCATAACACCTGCAACCTTCTTAATCTGCTCCATTTGGGTAGATTCAATTTTGTCCATAACGCCTATTGCGTTCTTTTTCCATTGATTTGCTAACATAATATATATTGTTTTAAAGTTTTATCCCTTTCTTTTGATTCTCCTCTTTTGTCTTCTCACACTTCTTTGCGGCAAGAGGAGCTATCGCGATTATAATGAGAATAAATACACCCATCACAATTGGGAAGAATTTAAACACTCCCGTAAAGATTGATTGCGTCGTAAACATTTTCCCAACAAAAAAGTTGCCAAGAAATTGCCCGCAAAGCGCTATAAAAATTGCAAGAGAGAACGCGGCGCCTGATTGCCTGCGGAATATTCCTCCAAGGTAATTGAGCATGACCGGATATGTTGCGCCAACTCCAAAACCAAGCAGTATCATTGAGGCATAAACAGCTGTTATTGAAGCAGGTAAGAATGACATCAAGATTGCGCCAACTACGCCTACAACCATATAAAAGTTGAGTACCATGATTGACTGCATCTTTTTCATAAGAGCGCCCAGCGCAAAACGGCCAGCCATCATTCCAATGGTAAACATTGTAAGTGAAAGAGTTGCAATGTTTGCCGCAAGTCCTCCCGGAATGGCAGTCAAAAATGAAGTAGTATAACTTCCGCTGGTTCCCTCCAGCGCACTCTGGAAAAACAAAACAGCAGCCACCAATACAAGAGCCGGATACTTAATGAATTTAAATGAGTTCCAGAAGTTTATCTCCTCCGCGGCACTCTTCACAGGCTTTCCTACAGAATTTGCAACAGCCTTAAGTTTTGCCTCCGGAAAAGTTGTACAGATAAAAAATATAATGAGAGCCGCCATGATAACAGAAAAGACTATCAGACAAAATTGATAGCCGTTAACAGCAACACCTGCAAATTTTACAAGAAGATCAGATGTGGCAAAACATGCAAGCGTCCAAAGCAGAGCGCCTATGCAGTAGCAAGCCCCCAGCACGCTCAATTTTGAGCCGCGGTGTTCGTCATCATAAATATCTGATACCAAAGCATTTGTCTCTCCGTTAAGGACTCCGCCTCCAAGACCTACAAGAAAAATGCTGACTCTTAGAAAATTCAAAACCACATTTTGCTGCAAGCCAAGATGAGCGCCCGCCGCAAGTCCAAGCAAGCCAAGCATAAGGAGAAAAGAGCTGATAATCAGCAGCCACTTATACCCAAAGCGGTCCATAACGGGGCCAAACAGAATAGTGCCTATTATTATCCCGACAGACATGATTGGAGGCAGTCCGATAGCCTCAGGCACAGCAACTTTCAAAGGGGGAAGAATTGCTCCCAAAGAGAGCATTGCAACTCCAAAATAGGCCATGCCGGCGCATGCCGCAAAATTCACCTTGCTCACGGAAAATGTTTTCATTTGCTTGCTTTTTAAGACGCCGGCAAATTTACTTTAATAATCTTGGTAAGGCAAATAAGTTTTTAGAGCTGAATGCCGTTATTATCATTGTATATGCGTGTCTTCTTGCAGCGTGCGACTGCAAAAGGAGCCATTAAAATAACAATAACAATTAGCACGCAAGGAACTATCGGGAATAAAATAAATGCGCTGTGATGTGCCGGATTTGCAAGAAAGACCTTGCCTATAAACAAATTAGCTACAAGCTGTCCGCACAGCGCTATGAAGATTGCAATTGAAAATGCTGACCCTGATTTTTTACGGAATACGCTTCCCAGATAGCCTAAAATAATTGGAGGAGTGGCGGCAATGCCAAAGCCAATCAAGGTCATGGCAATATATACGGCCGGAACAGACATTGGCCAAAGTATCAGCAATATACATCCTATAAATGCCAGCAGCAAATATACGTCCAAAGCAATAATATCTCTTAGCTTCTTGATAATCACCGGTATTGCAAACCTTCCCAGCATCATTCCAACAGTCATAAGAGTAAGAGAAAACAGCGCATGCTTTATATCCAAACCACCCTGAAACATTGTAATATAGGATGTTGTGAAGATTACGCTTACAGCCTCAAGCGCAGTCTGAAAGAAGAGCATTATTGCAACTATCACAAGTGCAGGATATTTAAGCAGGGCAAAGGATTTAAAAAATGCCGCAAAACCATTCTCATTGTTTCCGGTCTTGTATGTATCGGTCTTTGCAGGAACTGAAGTTTCCGACGATGTTTCTGAAGATGCTTCCGGCGATGTTTCTGAAGATGAAAGATGTTTCTACGGTATTAGAAGATGAATTTTTAGCCCCGGGAAATTTTGTACAGATAAAAAATATAACTGCCGCCCCCATAATTATTGCGCTGGCAATCAATGGAATCTTGTAGTTTTCAAACACATTGCAAGACAACGTCCAAAGTATGCACCCAACGCAATAGCTGCCTGCAAGAATACTCAGCTTGGTAGTGCGGTGAGCATCATCATTGATGTCTGAAACTATTGCTATTGTCTCTCCGTTAAGGATGCCTCCGCCAAAGCCAATCAAAAATATGCTAGCCCGCAAAACCCTAATATCCTCTGAGTAAGCCATGCCAATCAACCCGACAAGCAAGAAAAATGTAGCGCAGGTGAGCAGCCACTTATAGCCGTAGCGGTCCATTATGGGACCAAATAAAATAGTGCCTGTTATTATCCCGACGGATAACAATGGAGGCAATGCAAGCGCCTCTGGCAGAATCTTTTGCAGAGGAGGGAGGATTACTCCCAATGAAAGCATTGTCACACCAAAAAATGCGCAGCCTAAATAGGCAGCCAAGTTAACTCTCTGAACGGAGTAGTTTTTCATCTCTTTTATCAATACTTTTAAACCGGCAGCACAAGCTCCCATCCCATTACATGTGCAAAAAAAGCGCAGCAAAGGTATGGCTTTAAATTATAAGGTCAAAAATTGATTTGAGAAAAAAGAGAATATACTATGCCCCTATCTCCTTGACATTGCCGGTTCTCTTAAGAACGCCCCATGTTTGCAGCTCTCCTTTAATTGCCCTCTTATAGCTCTTAAAGAGAACAACATACATTATCCATCTGTAGCAGAAGCGTTGCGGAATAATCCAAAACAGAACCCAAAGTTTCTCTCTCTCAAATAGATATGCGGCAATAGATACGCTTGCATCAATTAGAGTAAATATCAAATAGTAAATAAATATTCTTCCGGCATTTCCGCTGAAAAGTCCTATAATCATAAACAAATCTGCAAGAGGAGAGAAAGTAGGAATGATAAACTGGAATACAAGCATATTAGGCAATGCCCACAATCCCAGGCCTTTGTGCTTGCGAGTCATTAACGCATCCCTGTTCTTCCAAAATGTCTGCATTATTCCAAAGCTCCAGCGTACTCTCTGGCGCATGAACTGGTCAATCTTCTCCGGAGCCTCTGTCATTGCCACGGCACGGTTCTCATTTTCAACAACATATCCTGCTCTTAAAATTCTGATTGTCAAATCGCAATCTTCTGCAAGAGTATCCGTGGTGAGTCCTCCGGCAGCCGCTATTGCGCTCTTTCGGAATCCCCCTATTGCGCCTGGAACAACTGTAATAGCGTTAATTGCGGCATAAGCGTTGCGGTCAAAATTTTGGCTGGTGGTATATTCAATAGCCTGCCATTTGGTAAGCATATTCAGCTGATTTCCAACCTTTACATTACCTGCAACCGCTCCAACTTTTTTCTCTTTATCACAAATAAAATGAGTCATCAAAAGAGAAACAGCATTGCTGTAAAGTTTAGTATCCGCGTCTATGCAAACCAGAAAATCTGCCGTAGTTTGCTCAATTCCAAAGTTTAAGGCAGATGCCTTGCCGCCGTTTGGCTTGGTGAATATTTTTATTTTTTTATTTCCCGATAGCGCATCACATACTCTCTTGTAAGTTTCGTCCTTGCTGCCATCGTCAACAAATATTATATCAAAGTTTGGATAATCCTGTTTTAGAAGGTTTTGCAAAGAGGAGACAGCATTCACTTCCTCATTGAAAGCAGGGACAATGATAGAAACTTTTGGAGCAGTGCCGGGCACTATCAACTGAGGATTCAGTTCGTTCCTTCTTCTCCTCTCCCTTAGTCTCTCCTTTGTTGTTAGAGCTATCATAAATACAAGGCGGCCAAGTCCGAGTATTATAAATATTATGAACAGCGCTGTCAGGAACTTTATAATTTCATACATGATAGTAACTGACGCCATGTTTGCCTGAATAGCGTAATACTCATTGCCCTTATCAACATTTGGCATCAGCTGGTCTTTGTTCTTATCCAAAATTTTATCCAGCGTAGTAAAGGTATATCCCTGTTTCTGAAAGTATTCTATTATTCTTGGCAGTGCCTTAATTGTCTCTTTTCTAGTCTCGCCGCCTGCATCATGCAGCAAAATAATATGTCCGTTTCCCTGCTTTACCTGTCTGACCACTCTGTTGAAAATAGTATCCGCCGTTATTCCCGGCTGCCAATCCTCCGGGTCTATAGATTCTCCAACATCAATGTAATTTTGTTTGCGCGCAAGTACCACCGGGATAAGCTCTTCCATGTTTGCCGGCTCGCTGTCCGCATTGTAAGGAGGACGGAATAAAATTGTGCTGTGTCCCGTTATGCACTCTATCAAAAGACGGGTAAGCTTTAATTCTGCAAAAGTTCTGTCGGGAGACTCCTTTGCAACATTTTTATGCGTAAATGTATGATTACCAAGAAGGTTCCCTTCTTCATAAATTCTTTTTACAATTGGAAGATTCCTCTCCGCCTGTAAACCGACTAGGAAAAATGCAGCATGTACATGATATTTCTTTAAGATATCCAGGATTTTAGGAGTCCATCTCTCATCCGGTCCGTCATCAAAAGTAATAAGCAGCTGCTTGTCTTCCGCCTCACCGTATTTTAAAATCTGAAAAGATGTTGGAATTTTAATATAGTTTTCCTCCGCAATCAGCTTATCCGCATTATCCATAACTATCTCAATCTTACCCCTTTGAGGAGTCTTCATAACATCCAGAATCTCGCCGTCTCCAAGATAGTTAATGCCGTTAAGCAACCTTACTTCTTCAAAAGATTTCTCCCCTTCATGTCCTAGAGGATTATCCTCCATATCCTTTGGATAGTATTTCCAAATCCTGTTATCCTCGCTTCCGAGACGCCACAATCCGAATCCCGCAATTCCATACTCGGCTCCGAAACGCATTACATTATAAGTAGTTGCAGCATCAGTAAAAAACACCTGATGCAAAAAACCACGCTCATCATCACAAGCGTAACTTAAGTTGTAGGTGTTATCATCAAAGTTAATTTTTGAATCGCTCTCCGCTGCTCTGGATAAAGCCTCCTGATAAGTTATGCTCACATTCCCATCCGGACCATTGCTCCAGTCATATCCAAATGCTGCCAAACCCAAGATTATCTTGTTGTTAGGTACTCCTTTTGCAAGATTATCCAATGCTGCTTCAATCCATTTCTGAGAACTTATTGGTCCGGGGTCGCTGGACATAGAGTATTCATCATACGCCATAAGTACCAGATAATCTTCATATTTGGCCAGCTCCTTAACATTATAATCAGTATTGAACGGCTCTATATCTTGGGATACCAACAAGTTATGACGATGAAATTCTGTCGTGAGCTTAATAACAAATTCCGTCAGATACTCATCCCTGCTCTCCTGAAGTTCCTCTATATCCAAATTAATTCCAACGAACTTATACTTTAGGCACTTTGCTACCAAGCTGTCTATAAGCACTTTCTGCTTGTGCGGATTATGCAGTATCCTCCCTATTGCAGATGCCCGGAACTCTTTGTTCACGTTGTTGCTGAACATTGGCATGATTGGCACACCGCTCTTTCTCATCAGACTAAGACCCTTGCGGTCTATGTTTGTTTTAAGTCCGTCAGTTAGAGTGTCAATGAAAAACCACTCCGGCATTACAAGGTTAAGATTGTGAATATTTCTCCGCAGAGAATTATAAGATTTAGGGTCCCATGCAACATAAAAACCTGCCCTTATTCCAGCGCTGCAATCTTGCCAGCTGTCTATGTATTTTTGCTGCAAAGTATCTCCAAAGCCGTGGAATCTCTTTAATTTAGAGAGTCTTGCAGCTTTCTCCTGCGCATAATTATGATGAAATTGCTTATCAGAAATGTAAGGTCTGAAACCGGAATATTCCTTGGAATACTTTGTTTCCTGCAAAAACGGCCGTGTTGCCAGCACCGCTTTTTTGTAATCCTGGTTAAACGGCAATGACGGAATGTGGTCAATGATAAACATCGCAATGAACACCGCAACCAGCAGAGCCACAGCAAAAAGAATCACTCTTGCGCTCCACTTGATTTTCCTCCACCTGGAGGGACTATCCGTCTGAAAAACCTGCTTAGCCATAACCAACAAGCTGCTTAATCACTACCCTAAAAGCTGCTTAATTATTGCCCCAAAAACCTCTTTATCATTACCCTAAAAACTTCACCTTCAGCACATACAAGATTCGCTACCAGCACATATAAGATTCGCTACCAGCACATATAAGATTCGCTACCAGCACATATAAGATTCACAATCAGCACATAAAGTTGCGAGGCCACTACATATAAAAACAACCGCAGCTAAAAATACGTTGCGGTTGCAAAAAGAGTGCTAGACGCACCTTAAACTTGTAAATTTTTAATGAACATTTCATTTCAGCTCGTTTCTTTTCGTTTCTTTTCGTTTCATTTCTTTCCATCTCGCTTCATCTCGTTTCATTTCATTTCATCTCGTTTCATCTCGTTTCATCTCGTTTCATTTCATCTCATCTCATCTCATTTCATCTCGTTTCATCTCGTTTCATCTCGTTTCATTTCATCTCATCTCATCTCATTTCATCTCGTTTCATCTCGTTTCGTTTCATCTCATCTCATCTCATTTCATCTCGTTTCAGCCAGCACAAAGAACGACACGGGTATCAAAGGACAGAAGTAATACCAGAAGTTGATTCAGATGCGTTCTGTGAAGGGATGCGTTAAGCTTACCCATAGGGGGCACTGTGTATCAATATGTTACAAAAGATTCCGATTTTAAAAAAGAGATGTTTTGTAACTACCTGACTATCAACATCACCCCAGACTACCCTATATCAGATAGTTACAAAGATGCAGGGTTGCAGGGTGCAGGGTTGAAGGGTTGAAGAGTTGAAGAGTTGAAGAGTTGAAGAGTTGCAAAGTTGAAGTTATGTCTTGCTCTGCAGCCATGAGGTTTTAGGCGCCATTGCCGCGCTGAACGAAGGTTGAAGAGGGTTGTCCGAAGATGCCCAGCGCTGCTGCTGAAAATTGCTCAAACCAATGGCATCTGAGTTCCCTCTTCAACCAAGTGCAGCCTAGGCAATAAGCCGTTAAAAAACCGTGGGCGCAAGCAAGAGCATAACAAAACTTTGCATGCTATGAGATTATCAAAAAAAGTTCTGTAGGCGGAACTGTGAATCAGATAGTTACAATTTGGCCGGTCTTACAGTTTCTGCCAAACTGTAAATCGTTGATACACAATGGCGATAGCAACACTTATATGATTAAGTCAGGTTAACAATGTGCTGAGATTGCATGCGCTAAGATTGCATGCTCGCGCTGTTCGCATGCAGAGCATTCCGCTAAGATTGCATGTGCCGCTTTGCGTCGCATGCAGAGCAATGCGCTACAAAGCAGCGCATTGCCTTGTGGTTCACGCGGCTACCGCCGCGGAAAGGCACGCTCCCTACGGTCGCGGACTCGCGGCACTGCCGCTCGTCTTGAGCACATCCGGTCGCGGGCCTGCGGCCATATAGATTTCAATCCGCGGCTACGCGGCTTTGCCGCTCCGCTGAAAGATTATTTTCCAAGCAAAGTTCAAGCGCGGGCTTGCAGCCTTTGGGACGGTACGGCATGGGCCTGCGGCCATGTGGTATAATGGACAAAAAAAACAGGCGGAAAGCGCCTGTTTTTTTTACTTTTTTTTTACCTCGTTTCAGAAACTTATTTCAGAAACTTATTTCAGAAACCTATTTCAGAAACTTATTTCAGAAACCTATTTCAGAAACTTATTTCAGAAACTTATTTCAGAAACCTGTTTCAGAAACTTATTTCAACCACTTATCCAGCCAGCTGAAGAAGGTGCGCTGCCAGAAGATGCCGTTCTGTGGTTTTAGAACCCAGTGGTTTTCATCGGGATAGATTAGGAATTCTGCTGGTACTCCGCGCATAATGGCGGCATTGAATGCGGCCTCGCCTTGTGAGTATAGGATTCTGTAATCCTTCTGGCTGTGGATGCAAAGGATTGGAGTGTCCCATTTATCTACGTATAGATGAGGAGAATGCGCATAAGTGTTCTGCGCAACTTTATTCTCTTTATCCCAGAATGCGCCGCCCAAATCCCAGTTGGCAAACCACATCTCTTCTGTCTCTGCATACTGCTGCTGCTCATTAAATATACCGTCGTGAGCTATAAAAGCCTTAAACCTCTTGTTGTGGTTGCCGGCAAGCCAATAAACTGAGTAGCCTCCAAAGCTAGCACCGACACAGCCAAGACGGTCTTTATCAACGTATTGCTCATTGCATGCATCATCAATTGCAGTAAGGTAATCCTTCATGCACTGGCCCGCATAATCTCCGCTGATTTCCTCCAGCCACTCCTGGCCAAATCCAGGAAGACCGCGGCGGTTTGGAGCAACTATGATATAGCCATTTGCAGCCATCATCTGGAAATTCCATCTGTAGCTCCAGAACTGACTGACAGGACTCTGAGGTCCGCCTTCACAGTAAAGCAAAGTAGGATACTTCTTATTAGCGTCAAAATGAGGAGGATAGATAACCCAGCAAAGCATGTCTTTACCGTCAGTTGTCTTTACCCATCTCTCTTTTACATCCCCAAGCGTAATCTGGTCAAGGATAGATTTGTTCTCCTGAGTAATCTGTTTAACCTCTTTAGTTTTCAGATTGACAGTATAAATATCATCAGGCACGCTCATGCTGTGGCGCTTGGCTATCAGGTTCTTGCCTATCATCGCTACTGAACCGTAATCATGTTGTCCCTCTGTAAGTTTCTTAACATCACCCTTTAGATTGGTGCTGTAAAGCTGAGTGGTACCATGCCATGTGCCTACAAAATATAATTGTTTGCCGTCCGGATTCCAGCAATAATCATCCACATTTGAATCAAAAGATTCAGTTACATAAACTTTTTTACCGGTCGCAAAATCCTTAACACACAAGCGATTGCGGTCGCTCTCATAACCGTCTCTCTCCATGCTCTGCCATGCAATGTACTTTCCGTCGGGACTATATTTTGGATTAATATCATAACCCATATTCAAATCTCCCTCTTGATGATTGATGCTCTGGTGTTGCAATGACTCATCATATTTTATTGCAGGATCCTTGTAACCATCAGGTTTGCAAAGATTTACCGTTTTGCCGGTAGCAACATTATATTCATAAATATCTGAATCTGTAGAGGTTGCATAATCACGCCCAGTCTTTTTGCGGCAAGTATAGGCGATCTTATTTCCGTCAGGGCTCCACGCCAATTGTTCAATTCCGCCAAAAGGTTTGCCGGGACATTCATAAGGTTCTCCCTCCATAATATCCTTAACATCAGACAATTTACCGTCATTAACATTTGCAACAAAAGGATGAGGAATAGTCTCAACCCACTCATCCCAATGTTTATGCATCAAGTCAACTACAAGCATTCCGGAAGATTTTGGAAGGTCCTTGTACATTTCCCCTGCTTTCTTTACAGAACCGTCATAAGGAATCTGCGCAACAAACAAAACTTTGGAACCATCGGGAGAAAAAATAAAACCCTCAATGTCTTTATCGTCACCGACAGTTTTGTTATCAGATACCGCAAGCATCTTTCTGTCAGAGCCATCCGCGTTCATTGTCCAAATTCTGCTGCTTCCGTTTTCTGAACATAAAAAGGCAATTCTCTTGCCTCCATCTATCCAGGCGCAATCGCTCTCGCTCTTTGCTGACTTTGTAAGCATCTTATTATCAGAACCATCAGCGTTCATAGTATAAATGACGCTGTGACTCTTGTTCTCTTTTACACTATAATAAGAGACAGTGTAAACAATTTTGCTCCCGTCGGGAGAGACATCCAGGCCTCCGATTCTACCCATTGCCCACAGAGCTTCAGGTGTAAGAACTCCGCCCTTTACCTCTATATTCTGCTTGCCTATAAACACCTGCGCTTCAGCTTTTTGCGCAGAAGCACCGACAGCAGTCATAAGTAATGCACCCATTATTAATCCTAATTTCATAAAAATTATATTGTTTAAGTTTATACAAATTCTTTTCCAAGAACTAGATATGCGGCGCCCAATAAAGCCGCATCGCTCTGAACCTCAGTGGCGCAGAACTTAACGCTCTTCATGGAGATTGGCTGCCCCCATTTGCAGGCCTCTTTGTAAATCTCCGGAATGAACTGAACAGCAGGTCCAAACACGCCGCCGCCAAAAATAATTTTCTGCGGGTCAAACAAACTTACAAGATTTGCCGCCCCCATTCCCCACATCTGAACCGCTTTATTCAGCACTTTAACAGCCACGGGATCAGCAGGATATGAGGCAAACACATCATGTGAAGTAACCGTTTCAACAGGCTTGTCCCTTAGCGCGCTTTTTGTTTCAGTGAATTTTTGTATCCCGACAGATTTTTTTAGAGCCACCAGTTCTTTACGCGCCTGATAGCCAATTCCATTTCCGCTTGCGTAAGTCTCAAAACATCCGCATTGGTCAAACTCCTTATTATAAGGTGGTTCCAAAGCCATCCATCCGGTAGCTCCAACCACATCATTAGAACCGTGGATAACTCTTCCGTCCAAAAGAATACCCGCCCCTATTCCGGTTCCAACTGCAAGATAAATTGCATTATCGCAATCCTTTGCCGCCCCTTTCCATTTTTCACCCAGGATATAGCAAGTTCTGTCACTCTCTATCGCGATGCTTATATCCTTATCTGAAAGAGCCTCTCTGACATATTTTTTAAGAGGAAAATTTTCCCATCCAGGAATATTTGGCGCCCATACGGTCTCTTTTTTGGAGTATACAATTCCTGGAATGCAAATGCCTGCGCCGGTAATTGAATACACAGGTATCAGTTGTTTAATAACGTCTGCAATAAGTTCACCTACAGCACTTCCCGTACGACCCTCCAAAAGGCGCATATCTCTTTTTTGCAAGTTGCCAAACTCATCAAAAACAGCAGCGGAAACTTTTGTTCCGCCCAAATCAATACCAATTACACCCATAGCTACACTTTGGTCTTAAAATTACTGAGGATAAAGTTACTCAAAAAACCGCCTATTTGGTAATTCTTCTGTGGCGGAATAGAATAGAGGCAACAAGAACAGACAACAGCATGATAAATAGAATCATGCAAAAATCAGCCAGCCTAAAGTTTTCTCCAAAGATTGGAAGATTCACGTTCATTCCAAAAATACCGGAAATTAAAGTCGGCGGCATAAACAGCAATGAAACAAACGTAAGAATTCTCATGATTTTATTCTGTTCCAAATTGATTAGACCAAGCACCGTATTTTGCAGATACTCAAGCCTTTCAAAATTGAAATTTGTGTGGTTAAGCAAGGATACAATATCGTTTACAAGGACCTCCAGACGTGGACGAATATCGCTTGGGAACTTATCGCTTCTTAGAACCGCGGTAACAATTCTTTGCTTGTCAACAATGTTCTCTCTAACCATCATTGTGTTCTCCTGCATCTGGTTGATATCCAACAGGAAATCCTCATTTACTTTTGCCCCCACATTTACATTTTGCCCGTACTTCTCAATCTCTTTTGCCATCACCTCAATCATATCCGCATCCAAATCTACCCTGTTCTCCATGATTGCCACAAAGATGTGATAGCCTGTAGGATACAGCTTGTAAGAATTCACCATTCTTCTTTGAAATTCCGTGAATGTTCTAAGCGGCGCCTGTCTTGTTGTAACAAGCACGCCCTCAGAGACTACAAAAGAGACAGATTCCTCAGAATAACTGTCGGGACCCGGAGATATAAAGTCTGTATTTGCAAAAATTGCCGTGTCTGTTTCCGAATAGCGGGATGAGCTTTCAATCTCCTCCGCCTGTGCACGGCTCTGAAGTGTTGTTTCTAGAAATTCCTCAACTGATTTAGTTTCAACTGCGCTAGGTTCATACAAATCTATCCATAGGACATCATCAAACCCCAGATTTTCCGTCAGTTCCTTAACATCTGACGTGGTTGCAATCTGCCCCTTAGATTTGTAAAAAACCTGAATCATAATCCGGCCTCCTTTGTTATGATTAGCGTGTTGTTCATTTTCAGTGTATTGATGGCGTTAGGCCAACGCCGCAAAAGTATTAAAATTCTTTTAAAAGTGTGCTATGCCTTTGCCGGTTTTTTGACAAACATGGCAAGGCCTGCAAAAGTAAGCAGAGCGCATACAACTATCAGCGCAAAGCCAAAATCAAATACCATTGTTTGCAGAAAGTAGCAAATCACTGGTGATAAGATACATACATAAGGCACCGCCTTGTCCGCAATATGCTTCTTTGTCAAAATTCCAAACATAAACAATCCAAGAAGAGGTCCATAAGTATATGATGCAATGGTATATACCATGTTTATGACCGCATCGTTCTTTAATATGTTAAATGCAATTATCAGCAGAACAAAGAGAACGGCCATAATAATGTTCACAATCTGGCGAACCTGTTTCTTCTTTTTATCATCCCAATTTCTCTTCTCCATATCTACAATGTCTATGCAGGTAGATGTGGTAAGAGATGTAATTGCATTTGCACAGGTTGGGTAAGCGGCTGATATCAAGCCCACAAAGAAGATAACTCCAACAACCGGCTTTAAATTAAATGCAACTATCGGGAATATTTTATCAGCCTCAACTTTGCCGGCAGAATTAGTTGCAAGCGCCAGCAAGTCGGGATGATTTTGGATAAAAATTGCCAGCACCGCGCCAAGAGCAAGGAAAAGAATATTCATAACTATCATCATCCCGATAGATGTCATAATGTTCTTTTGAGATTCATGTATATTCTTGCAGCTCAGATTTTTCTGCATCATTGCCTGATCCAGTCCCGTCATTGCTATGGGGATTACAAGACCGCTTAAAAATCTCTTAAACCAATTTGTTTTGGATACCCAGTCTGTGTCAAAAATATTTGAATAATTTGAAGCGTGAACATTAGAAATCATATCGGAGAAATTCCAGTTCATGCCTCTGCAAATAAATATCAATGAGACTACTACGGCAATTATCATAAATGTTGTCTGAATCATGTCTGTCCAGATAATTGTCTTTACTCCTCCCTTCATTGTGTACAAAATTGCCAGCAGCACAAAGACTACAGCGGCAACCCAGAACGGAATATGAAGAGGCTCCAAAACAAAATTGTACAGTACAAATACCACAAGAAAAGTTCTGACTGTTGCTCCCAACAATCTGGAAATGATGAAGAAAGAGGCTCCTGTTTTATAACTGTAATTGCCGAATCTTTTATCAAGGTAAGTGTAAATGGAGGTAAGATTCATCTTGTAATAAAGCGGCACAAGGACACCTGCAATTATTGCATATCCGCCTATCATTCCAATGAGCATCGGGAGATAATAAAACTTCTCATTGAAAACATTTCCGGGAACGCTCATAAAAGAGACTCCGCTCAAAGATGCTCCAATCATTCCGTAAGCAACTAAGAACCAGTTAGATTTGCGGTTGCCCGTGAAATATGAATTATTATCTGCCTTTCTGGATGTCAAAAAAGCAATTGCAAATAGCAAAATGGTATAAACCAAAAATGTAATCAGGAGGATAGTAGAATTCATATTGATAGCCCTTAATTTATTAACCGTTAAATGGTTGTCTGTTTTCTATGGATTTTGCAAGCGTAACCTCATCTGTGTATTCCAAATCATTCCCAAACGCAACGCCGCGCGCAATAGAGGTTATTTTTACGTTATAATTTTTAAGTTTCTTAAAAAGATAATATGAGGTAGTCTCACCCTCCATGCTTGTAGAAAGCGCCAGAATCACCTCATTCACACCGCCTTTCTTAAGCCGCTCTTCCAGCTGCGGAATTGGCAGGTCAGACGGCCCTATTCCGTCCATAGGAGAGATGATACCGTCGAGAACATGATAAAGACCATTGTAAGTCTCAGTGTTTTCTATGCTCAAAACATCCCTGATGCTCTCAACAACGCATATCACGGATTTATCCCTGTTCTTATCTGAACAAACGCTGCAAATATCTGTGTCTGAAATCATATTGCAGACGGAACAATGCTTTGCATTCTTGCGCAGCTCAACAAAAGAAGAGGCAAACTTTTGAATGTTTTCCTCCGGCTGCTTCAGAAGATGGAGAGCCATGCGCAAAGCGCTCTTCTTGCCAATCCCAGGAAGTGTTGCAAATTGTTCAACCGCATCCTCCAATAGTTTTGAAGAGTAATTTTGCTTAAACATGAGTTTTCTATCTATTTAACAATCAGGTATTAATCCCGACAGTTATTTTTTCTGTTCAGATTTGTATTTATCTATTGCCTGGCGGACTGAGCCGTATTTTACAAGATATGATTTTGCAAGATTGTAATCAGTAATCTTTGTCTCATCCATAATCATGCGTGTTCCGCGGTCAAGAAGTTTGGAGTTATTTAACTTCATATCCACCATCTTGTTCCCCTTTACATGACCAAGCTTAATCATGACGCAGGTTGAAATCATATTAAGAATCATCTTTTGAGCAGTGCCGGATTTCATTCTTGTTGAGCCTGTTACAAACTCCGGTCCTACAACTGCTACAATCGGAATATCCACAACTTCCGTAACTTTTGCATCAGGATTACAAGTAATGCAGCCCGTAAGCAAGCCGCGTTTTTTTGCCTCTGCACAAGCACCTACAACATAAGGAGTTGAGCCGCTCGCCGCAATTCCTATAACGGTATCTTTATCGTTAATATTAAATTTCTCCAAATCTCTCCATCCGCCATTGTAGTCATCTTCAGCATTTTCAACAGCTTTTCTTATGGCCGTATCACCGCCGGCAATAAGTCCTATCACCAAATTAAACGGAGCTCCATAAGTTGGAGGAATTTCAGAAGCATCCAGAATTCCAAGTCTTCCGCTTGTTCCCGCACCAAGATAAAAAAGTCTTCCGCCATTTTTCATTCTTGCGGTAATACCGTCTACTAACTTCTCTATCTGAGGGATACACCCTTCAACTACGATGGGAACATGCTGGTCCTCATGATTAATTCCTCTCAGCAAATCTCCGGTGGACATCTTGTCCAAATTGCTGTAATTTGATGCTTGTTCAGTAACTCTGGTCATATTTATCTTCCTCCTTTAACGTCAATTTGATGATAATGAATTAATCCCTCAATTGGAGAGCGCATTATAATGCCAATCTCCACTCCGCACTCCTCCGCAACTTGCTCCAGTATCTTCTTGAATACAAATGCGATAGAGCCAACAAAATTTACTTTATAGTTCTTGTAGTCATATTGATAGACATTGCGCGTAAAGAACTCTTTAAAGCTGGAGCGCAGCAAATGATCTATATGTGGACTATCCATGTGATCCTCTATAAAATGAGAGAACGATGCCAGGAATCTGCTTGGAACTGGCTGTTTATAAACCTTATCCACAATCTGAGCATAATCCAGATGGTATTGTTCTGTAAATGCCGCCTGCAAATCTTTTGGCAAAACACCTTTGATATAATCAGAAACAAGCTTGCGTCCAAGCACGCCGCCGCTGGCTTCATCACCAAGGATGAATCCGCCGGCATTCACATGCTGAGTAATTGTAGTCCCATCATAAAAACATGAATTTGAGCCTGTCCCCATTATGCATGCAATCCCTTTATTATGACCGCATACTGCTCTTGCAGCCGCCAGAATATCAGAAGCAGATTCACATCTGGCCTTTGGAAAAACTTCTCCAAATGCCTCCGCCAAATCCTGGCAAACTCCTCCGGAAACAACCCCGGCGCCATAAAAATACACCGCGGAAATTTCAGTTCCTATAACGGACAAAAGCTTGTCCTTTAGAATGTTAATTATCTTATCTTTTGTAATGAAAACCGGGTTGATACCCGCTGTTTTAATAATGCTGTAGGTTCCGTCCTCTTTAAGAGCACACCAGTCAACCTTAGTGGAGCCGCTGTCTGCTATTAGTATCATCAGTAACTTTTTAGTCCGGCAAATTTACTAATAATTTTTAAGTAAAGCAGACTTGCGGAGCCATCATATTCTGACCCCGCTCTTTTTCCAGTGCCATATTCCGTAAAATGCTGATACAATATAAAATGCATATAGTATCACCGACAATACCATTCCATTTTGCCCTCCGATATATTGCATTGCAAAAATTACAGCCATCATAATATCAGCTGCAATCCACAGCCACCACTGATACAAGTAGGATTTGCTCAGCCAATAAGTCCCCAATATGCTAAGTGCGGTTGCAAGCGCATCCCAAAACGGATATGGGTCCGGTACTTGTGAAAACAGTTTGCTGAAGGTTCCTATGAAGAGATAAAGCACTGCTGTTAAGACACATAGAATTGCCGCCCCCCAGGCAATTTGTTTACCTGTCGGGATACAATAGATAATGCTGTTCTCCTTCTTGGCTTCCGGTTCTGCGGTGCCTAAATTGCTATGTTCTAACGATTTCTCATAATTTCTGCGCTGCAAGGTCCATTGCCAGATTCCATAAAAACTCATTATTACAAAGTAGATTTGAAGCCCCATCTGGGCATAAATGCCCTGAGAGTAAAATATTATAGCATAAGATGTTGCAGTAACAAGGGCTATTATCCACATAGCCCTTAACTGCAAAATTTCAAAGAGGGTGTAAATAATTCCACCCGCAAAACCAAGTATTTCTATCCAGCTAAAATCCATTCTAGTAATTACTTATACTGCATTCAAAATACTGCTTACAGCACATTTTATAAAAAATGTCCGGTCATGCAAAGTATTTTGCATGCCGGACAAATGTAGTATTAAAAGTTGAATGACAAGCGTACAATAAAATTGGTCGTTGCCTGAGAATAAACACCTTTCTCCAGGTAATCCGCAGAACCATCTCTGAACATTGCTCTGTAAATCCAGCCATAAGAATAGTACTTGTTATTCAAAATGTTATCTACGCATAAAGACAACGTAGCAGTAGCTGTTCCCTTAATTTTAAAACTCTTCTGAGCATTAAATCCCATCACAAAATAATTTGGAACTTCAGCATCCTTTTTGGATGAATTGTCCATGTATTGTTTGCCCACATATTTTCCGTTTAAAGAAATGCTTGTGCTCTTAAACGGCTCATAAGAAACCATGGCCGCCCCTATCAGCTCCGGAGACAATGTAAGATTTGATTTTTTATAGTACGTTGCAGTCTGAGGAAGCGAGTTCCAGTCATTAGGATTGTCATAGGTATCCGTATACAGCGTATAATTTTTCAATTTGTTCTTTGAGAAAGTTACGTTTCCTTCCACGGTGACTTTTTTGCACGGCATCCAGACTGCGGTCAGCTCAATTCCGCGGCGGTAACTATCGGGGATATTCTCCTGAATTGTATATCCTGTCTCCGTAAGCTTTCCGGTAGCAACAAGCTGATTCTTGTATTCCATTGCATATAAGTTAATTCCGGCGTTGAAGCACTCATTTGCAAACTTATATCCAAGCTCATAATCTATCATCCTTTCAGATTTAATTGCATCAGCTTTTCCCGCTTTGATAGACTCTTTAACATCACTTCTGCTTGGCTCTCTGTGACCTGCAGCGACGGAGAAATATACTTTGCTGTTATCGGTTATATTGTAAGTCAAACCGGCCTTAGGATTGAAAAAATTATAATGCATATCTCTGTCGAGACCTGTAAAATCTTTATCCATTCCGCTGAGTTTAAAGAAGATATAGCGATACTGCAAATCTGCAAAAGCTGTCAGATTATGCACAATTTCATATTCG
This sequence comes from Bacteroidales bacterium, assembly GCA_022647615.1. Classification (NCBI taxonomy): domain Bacteria; kingdom Pseudomonadati; phylum Bacteroidota; class Bacteroidia; order Bacteroidales; species Bacteroidales bacterium. The sequence goes on along the minus strand of JALCKZ010000001.1, from coordinate 1,660,850 downwards.
GCGCGGGCATAAATGCTAACGTCATTTTTCTTTCCGTTGTTGCGGTACCACTCAAAATTGTTTGCGACATTCTGATTATACTTGCTCCATTTCACGCGGCCGAAATGGGCTCCATTATAGAATGAGTAAGCCGCCCCGGCCGTTGCGTTGATTTTATTTTTTTTATAGTTCATATTGGCTGCCGAAGCTACATAATCATTGTTCATATATTGCCTGATAATGAAATCTCCTTTTTTGTAAGTAACACCGTCAATAGTCTGGTTTTCAAGGCCGTATTTAGAGAATTTTTTGTTGTAAATATAGTTCTCATAATAGCCGGTTCCTTTTGTATAATGCACGGTTGCATCAAAAGTCACATACGGAGAAAACTGGTGGATATAGTGCAGCTGGACGTGGTGTTGCCTATAGTTATCTGTCTCATTATCATAATAATGCACGTTGCCAGCCTCATCATAATATTCGCCCGCGTTGTTATATCTTCTATTACTATAATACTGTTCCGGAGGACATCCGTTCCAAGTAATGCCGGTTGCCTGGTCTCCGTATATATAAGTGATTTTAAAGGAGTTATTTTCATTTCTCCATCCTCCCGACAGATATAGAGAGTTCAAATCTGCCTTTGCATTTCTGATGTAACCTTTGGTGCTGTTGTGAGAATATCTCACGTCAAAAGAGAAACCGTTTTTCATCTCTCCGGTTCCAGCGCCAATTGTTGTCATATAAGTTTTGAATGAACCAAAAGAGAACTCGGCATTGCCATAAGGTTTAAGCGCAGGAGTCAGTGTCTGCATATTCATGCTTGCTCCAAATGCTCCGGGACCATTTGTTGATGTCCCCACACCACGCTGAAGTTGAACAGATTGCAAAGAACTGCCCAAAGAGGGAATATCTACCCAGAAAACTTCCTGGCTCTCTGCATCATTAATTGCAATTCCGTTTAACGTTACATTAATTCTGCTTGCGTCACTGCCGCGGACGCTAAACTTGCTGTATCCAAGACCCAGGCCGCCTTCAGTTGTTGCAACGACAGATGGCTGGAAGCCCAAAACCATTGGTAGCGAATGAGATGCGGCCACGCTCTTTAACTGCGCCTTTGATACGGTAGAAAACGTAACGGGAGTATTTGCACCAGCGCGTACCGCAGAAACAATTATACTGTCCAGCCGATTGACTTTAGAAGTATCGGACTGTAAAGAAAATGCATTTGCCGTAAAAGGAAATACAAGAAGGAACAAAAAAAATAACCTCTTCATAACAAGCTAAATATTAAAAGCTTAGAAATGCAAAGGTATCTTGCTCTCCCTACGGCGGTACTAACCGCATCAGGTTCCAAGGGTATGATCTCAGCCTTTCGGCACCCCTAAGCCGCTGCAAATATATTGCTTTTGTAATACAAAAGCAATTTATTTGCAGCACCCGCAAGGCTCACGCCTTATTTTGCCGCACAATGCGCGGCAAAATTTAGGGAATTAACGCGCTATCGCGCGGAGATGCACTGGCGCTACGCGCCAGGCCTTCGGCTTATTATCATTACTTGAAGATTATTACTTCATCGGATTGGCAATGCGGAAAAGACGAGGCCAATACTTGCCGGTGATATAAACAGCACCATCCAGCGGATTATACGCAATGCCGTTAAGTACGTCAGTATCAGCATTTCGCAAAGATGCTGGAAGAATGCCGGCACAATTAATAACCGCCTTTACTACTCCATTGGCAGGATTAATGACAACAATATTATCTGTCTCATAGACGTTAGCCCAAACCATGCCGTCAATATACTCAAGTTCATTAATCCACTTTAAAGGTTTCCCGTCAAGAGTAACATTCACTTTATGCGTGCAATAAAAACTTGCAGGATCCATAAAGAACAAAGTGGAGGAGCCGTCGCTCATAATCATCTCCTTGCCGTTTGTTGTAAGCCCCCATCCTTCAGTAGGATATGAAGCCACGCCAACCTTTTTGAATTTGTCTGCGGAATAAACAAAGCATGAGTGTTCCTGCCATGTAAGGATGTAAATATTGTTTCCAAAGATGCATGAGCCTTCCAGAAAATATCTTGCATTAAAATTCCATCTTCTCTTAAGACGCCCGCTCTTGTAATCTACTATCCTAAAGCTGCTTTCACCATATTGACCGGCGCTCTCATACATCACTCCATTATTGAAAAACAACCCTTGAGTATAGGAATGCCTGTCGTGAGGAAAAGTGGCAAGCACTTTAACTCTATATTTTTTCGCGATGGTTCTTTCTGCAGAACCTTCTGATCCGCCGGTTAAATTATCTGCCATAGCACCCTGATTTACAGAGCAAAGCAAAAAAGCAAAAGCTATGACAAAAAATATAACAACTCTTTTTTTAACGTGCAATTTGCTAACATTCATATCAAAATTATTTGCTACTTATTATCAGAAACACAATTTGTGCCCATTTGTAAAATACGACCGGAATAATTACTCAAACTTTATAAACATATGTTTGAAGTTAAGTGTCATTGTATCAAATTGTCGAATCAAATCCTGACCTATATTTCCGTATACCTTTTCATCACTCTTGATTTTTTCTTTTAGTATATCAACATTCTTTAAGGTTATTTCTCTGTTACTGATCTTAAAAGTGTAGTCCATTTTATATCCGTCAAACTCACTCCTGCCCCCGGCGCCCGCAAATTTGATTTTCTGTAACTGGCAATATTTTTCAATATTATCCCTGTTTTCCACATAAAATTTATGGTATAGTATTGTCATATCGGCGCCCGTATCAAATGTAAAATACTTTTTATCCATATAAATTAATGGTATTAAACCATTTAGAGCCATGTTAGAGGTACCGGAAAACAACGATTCTTTTTGAGGAACAACAAAGTATCCACTCCGGGTAATTTGAATCTCTCTTAAAGCTTCAATCAAGGGGAATCCTAAAATTCCGTAAATCTTATAGTTGCTCTGCGGAAAGGATAGAGACTCATCCGGTAACACTAAAAAGACCACGTTGAATATATTAATATTTCCAAGGGCAAGTGTGTCGCAAACCGCCAATTGTGCCGTCACATTTGTTCCGGTGATTGTGCCAACTTTTATTTCTACAGGAATTATATTCATATTTAATTGTTTTGCGACAGATTGGGATATGGTTGACAAATTCGCACCAGTATCAAAGATACAATCGATGGTGTCCTTCCCGGAGGAAACCTTAAGGGTATTTAATCCTGCAATATCCTTTCCCATTTTTAGTTTGGTACCTCTATTTAGATCAATAGTTTGTGGAGCGGTATCCTCAAGTGCCGACCAAATATTCAAGGCGTTTTCATAATCAGATATATCGTCTTTATCCAGATATGTTTTGTAATCTCTTAAAATAATTTCAGCGGTGTTTTTTGCCTCTTTGTAGTGATATAATTTTATAGCATTGTCATACTTGGTCTCATATAACTTGATCAGCAAGGAATCGGGAATGCCTTTTCTTTTGCTCAAAATCTCTATTTTATCTTCAGATTTTTTGAGTTTGTTAAATGCATTATCCAAGGCGGCTTCAGTAAATAAACGGTAAGGTCTTGATAAACCGCCCCGGTTTGTCTCATACAATTCTTTAGCTTTGAAATAATTATTATTCTCGAGTGAATTGTATGTTTTATTGAATGTCACTAAATTACTTGTCTTACAGCCAACAATGCAACTTGCAATCCAAACAAGGGACACGATCTTAATACAAAATCTCGTGTTCATTTTCCATCAGTTGCAACTTTCAAATCGCAGTTGCCGGATTTTTCCGTGCGGTACTTCATTGCGGCCTTTACAAACGCCACAAAAATTGGCTGCGGTTTTAGCACGCGGCTCTTTAATTCAGGATGGAACTGAACACCTATAAAGAACGGATGCTTAGGTAGTTCCACAATTTCTGCAAGACCTGTCTCGGGGTTGCGTCCGCTTATAACCATGCCGGCTTTCTCCATCATTGGAGCATAGTGCTCATTAAATTCAAATCTGTGACGATGTCTCTCTGAAATAGTTTTGCAACCATAAATCTTTGAGGCAAGAGTTCCATCTTTAATTTTGCAGCTATATGCGCCAAGTCTCATTGTACCGCCTTTCATTGTCAGAGATTTTTGCTCCTCCATCAAATCTATTACCGGATTCTTTGCGTTAGGATTTACCTCCGTAGAATTTGCCCCCTCCAGCTTTAACACATCTCTGGCAAACTCAATTACAGCCATTTGCATGCCAAGACAAATTCCAAAGAATGGAATCTTATGCTCGCGGGCATATTTAACTGAAAGGATTTTTCCTTCAATTCCCCTCTCGCCAAAACCGGGCGCTACCAAAATTCCATCCATGCCTTTCAGCTTTTCATTAATGTTTCCGGCATCAATAAATTCACTGTGAACTGTATGCACATTCACTTTGCATCTATTTGCAGCACCGGCATGAATGAAGGATTCCTGGATAGATTTGTACGCATCCTGAAGTTCAACATATTTTCCAACAAGAGCTATATTGCACTCATATTTAGGATTATACAATTTATTCAAGAACGTCTTCCAAGAGGACAAATCGGGAGCCGGAACATTTTTAATCCCCAATTTTTTAAGGACGATATCATCAAGGTTCTGAGCATGAAGCTTTAACGGAACCTCATAAATGCTCCTTGCATCTATGCTCTCAAAAACCGAATCAGATTTTACATTGCAGAAAAGAGCAACTTTCCTTTTAATCCCCACAGGCAGAGGCATTTCTGTTCTGCAAACTATAATATCGGGATTAACACCGTCTTGTTGAAGCAATCTTACTGAATGCTGTGTCGGCTTGGTTTTCAGCTCCTTAGCCGCATGAAGGAAAGGCACCAATGTCAAATGAATCACAATGCACTCACCTTCAGGCATCTCCCACTGCAGCTGTCTTACAGTCTCTATAAAAGGCGTAGATTCTATGTCGCCGACAGTTCCTCCAATCTCTGTGATTATTACATCAAACTTTCCTGTCTTGCCAAGAAGAGTCATTCTTCTCTTAATTTCATCCGTTACGTGAGGAATAATCTGGACCGTCTTGCCCAGATAAACACCTTCCCTCTCATTATCAATTACTGTCTTATAAATACGGCCGGTTGTAACGTTGTTTGCCTGCGACATGGAGACGTCCAAAAACCTCTCATAATGTCCTAAGTCAAGGTCCGTTTCAGCGCCGTCATCAGTTACGTAGCACTCGCCGTGCTCATAAGGATTTAATGTTCCCGGATCTACGTTTATATATGGGTCAAATTTTTGAATTGTAACTCTTAAACCTCTGGATTGCAGTAGCTTTGCAAGAGAAGCCGCCATAATGCCTTTGCCCAGGGAGGAAACAACTCCGCCCGTAATAAAAATATACTTTGTCTTCATGATAATGATTGTGGAAGGTCCTCTAATGGATCACTTCCTGTCGGGACACAAAGATAATTCTAATTAAAATTCAAAGCAAAGTTTTTACGCCATTTGCAGGATAAAATTAAAAAGCATACTTTTGCCACCCGGCGGGAGGCTTTATCGCTCAAGTAATTGGGAGGAAAGTCCGGACAGGATAGAGCAATGTGCTGCGGAAAGCGCAGACAGGTGAAAGCTTGTGTGAGGGTAACAGAAAATAACCGCTTTTTTCCGTCGCGACGGATGAAAGCAAGGGTGAAAATGCGAGTTAAGAGCTCACGGAAGGCAGAAGCGATTTTGCTTTGGTACTCAGCCACATCCTGCAAGGCCACATATACCGGCAGTTAAGAGCTGCTCGCTCGTTGCCGGGGGGTAGGCTGCATTAGATAAATGATAAAGGCCGCTGTACAAGCGGTACAGGATTCGGCTTACACTCCCGCCCGTAAAATAAAGGGTCTGAGAAGAAATTCTCGGACCCTTTTCCATTATGTCAACAAGGTCATTCTATTCTATTCTATTCTACTCTATTTTATTTTTCTTTTAGAGTCCCCATATATGAGTAGTATTTGAGAGAATAGTCACCATTTTGCCGGAAAACTATAATTATAGTATTTGTTGTAGGATTGTATTTTCTGGGCAATTTGTTTATTTCACTCTCTAATGTATTATGCCTAAAGGAATTAACCTCAAATGGAATAATTGGCTTAAATTCTTTTTTATCAAGGTAAGTGGCTTTTACAAGATTACGTTTAAATGGTTTATTCCTGCTTTTTTTCCTGTCATTTTTAAACAATTTCTGGATGAAATAATAAACGGGATATTTTGCATAAGAATAATAGACCGTACAATCATACTCGTCATCAAGGTCTTTAAAGCCTTCCATATAAAATAGAGTATCTCCATCATCTAGGTGAGGATCAAGATTTTCCAACGCGGCAAATCTATCCATTTCATATTCTTTTTGAAAAAGGAAAGCATTTGTGTGACTTCTAGATGTTTGCAAAATCAGCTTTGTAATTGGATTTGTAACAATCTGTCGCTTCTGGGTGCCGCAAGATGAAACCGCAAGAATTGCAGTTGCAACAAGTGCTGTAGTTACTGAAATTACACAGGAAATTTTTACGATTAACTTCATAAGATTGTTGTTATAAACATACGTATCAAAGGTAACCATACTCTTTTTCAATCAATGTCACCAAATTGTCAAATTTTGCACAACATGTTGATTATCGCATGTGTACGGCCCGTAGAGAGCTACATCCATGCTCTGCTCGCATGCAGAGCATTCCGCCACAAAGCAGCACAACACATTGTAATTAAAGCAGTTATATAACTATCTGATTCAGGGTAGTCTGAGGTGATATTGACAATCAATATGTTACAAAACATCACAGATTTAAAATTGAGATCTTTTGTAACACGCTGACACACAATGCCACCAGGAGGTACACCAAGTACAGACAGGTTTTCAAGTTCATTTGCAGATGTTGAGCGAGTCCGTTTCGTACGAGCGCTGCACGCTCCCTGCGGTCGCGGGCCTGCGGCCTTGGGGACATTCAATCGCGGGTCTGCGGCCTTTGGAACAATCCGGCGCACCTTGCAGCTCATCAAAAAAGTTCTGTAGGCGGATCTGTGAATCAGATAGTTACAATTCGGCCGATCCTACAGATTCGGCCAAACTGCATGTATCTGATACACAATGGCGATAGCAACACTTGTATGGTTAAATCAGCGTAGCAATGCTCAGAGATTGCACGTGCCGATAAAAGTCTTCTTACTTCACGGGAGATTTTGCAAGGATATCTGTGAAGTACTGCCTCAAATCTTTCCAATCATAATAAGGCCACAACTTGCTCTCCAGAGGGAGCTTGGCTTCGCGTTCATTGATTAAGATTTTTACATAAACGGGAGCTTCAGTAGCAGCAACTTTTGCGGGCATATTTGCGCAAGCATTAGCATTAGCATTAGTTTTAGTTGCAGTTTTGCCTGTAATCTTGCCCGCAGCTTTTCCAGCAACTTTTCCGGCAGCGGTTTTCCTGTAAAATATAAACTGGATGTTTGCAGCCATTGGAATATAATCTACTATGTTCCAATGATATGCAAGAGAGTCCAGATTACCGGTTTTATAATTTCCGCCATTTAGGCCCATTAGGCAGGACAAAGGAAGCACGTCTGAATCATGACCAAATCTTAACGTAGCGCCGCGGCCGTTGCAGGCTATAACAGAGTCTGCCCCCTTGATGATATTTTTAAGCAGATATGTCTGGCTGTAAGGCATTTTGGCTCCCGACAGTTCTGAATATCCTCTTAAACAGTACCAGTATGCATTGTCATTCAAATAATAATCATACAACTCTTCTTTAGTAAAGATGCCAGACATAGAAATCTTAAAATCAAGATCTTGCATTGACTGAGCCAAATTGCAAAGTTTGTTAAAAAGATGAACCGACTGATTTGAAGGGATAACCTTTCCATCAGGTCCGTAAGACTTTTTATCATAAGGTACCGTACATCTGGTAATGAATGTAGTATCAGTAAACAAAGAAGACATCAATCTGTCGGGATGAATATTGTTTGCCTCAAATGCTTCCAAAGCACCCCTTCTATTTTCGTCCTCATAAAACTTAGCAAAACTTACCTCACTATCTTTATCATCATAATTCATATAATACATATCATGCTCGCTGGCATCATTGGTAATAGTGATATTTTTATTGTATGCCCTAAGTTCTCCGCACTCTGCCATCATGCTTAATATACAACGTATTATGGTTGTTGAGCGGGCATCCACTTTCACATTTCCGGCAAAAACTTCCGGGAAATTTGCAACCATTCTGTCCGCAATTCCTCTGTGCTGCTTTGCCCCGAGCTGAGTAAGTTCTCCAAGGCGGCCGGTTGAGGCAACAAACATAGAATCAACTTTTAACTTAACGGACTTTCCAAGAGGTGTTAAAACTCCCGCCTTTTCAGCAGCGGTAAAAACATCATGCGCAAAACCGTAGTCTTTAGGACTTATCAGCCAGCGGGAGCCATGCCTTCCGTAATGGCTGATATAGAAAGGTTTGTATCCCTGCGGAGCCGGAGTTAATTTTGGTACCGCAGCAAATGCGGGAGCAGATTGCGTTGCAGTATAAGGATATGCCCACAAACTTCCGCCACCGATATTTACATTATTGTAAATTTTGTTTTTAATCTCTTGCGCTCCTGCTGAAATACTGAACATCAGCACTATGCACGTTAAAAGAGAAATTACTGTGATATTCTTTTTCATATTTTTTGAATTTTATTTTTCAAAGAAATCAATAACCTGCCCGATTAATTTATTAATCTGGGCCTGTGAAGTTAATGTCTCCAGCGGAAATCCAAAGGAGGCTATTCTATAATCATTCCCCTTATAAGCTACTGCTGCAGAGATGCTTGTCTGAGGGTAGCGGAAAATAGTGTATGCATTTTTCTCAGCAGGAGTAAAGGCATCCGGAGCCTCGCAGCAATATTTTTTCTCATTCAGCTGTGAGTAGAAATTGTAATCTCCGCTAAATCCAAAAGGATTGCCAACGGCAGAGACACATCCGTCAGTAGAGGCAGAATGTGTCATCCATTTGAATTTAAGCACTTTGGAAGCAAAATTCTTTCCTCCTGTATCAACTTTAAAACCATCAACTAAATCTGTTGATATGTAAGCTCCCGACAGTAAAAGTTTTCTACCGTCTCCGCAGAATTCTGTAATTACCTGTCTCATAGCAGGAGTATAAACTGTATAGTTAATGGCCTTCATCTTTCCGCCGTCATTGCTCTGCGCCTCTTTGCCCATAATCATATCGCAAATGTTATAATCCTTCAACACTGTCTTTCCATGTTCAACCGCGCTGCGGGTAGAAGAGACAAAGCTGTAACCCTTTTGCATAAAGGCAATTCCATGGTCGTAAGAGTAATCAAAAGTATTTCCTGCAATCACCATCTTTGCATAATCCCCGTGGCAAGCTCCAAAGCCGGGAGCATCATCATCAGTCCAAGGAACGCTCCTTCTGAACTCATACATGCTGCCAATAAATCCGGCATCCTGGACGTATGGAACTCCATGATCATATTCATCCTGGAATCCTGCAAGAGTAGAATCCTTGCTCTGCAGCCATCTTGGAGAACCCACTCTGTCAAAGGCATTTACAATAAGCGCAACTTTTCCTTTGCTAGAATTTCCGCTGGCAATTCCAACTGCGACAACTTCAGAAGGGAAACTTTTTCCTCCCTCATTAAGGGCGCAAATTTTAAACCTGTAAACTTTGCCTTTCTGCAGCTCAACTCTGTAAGTTGTATCATCAACAACAGTTCCGCCGTCAAATCCGTTATCATCTATCGCAGTATAAATCAAATACTTATCAGGTCTTGCCGTTGACTCCTCAGGGTCTTCTACAGCAGACCAGTCAAGCTGAGCATATACATTTTTATTCTGGTCAATTACATCATAAACTCTCTGAACAGTTGCAGTAGTCACATTCTTATTTCTTCTGCTTTTTCTCTTGTTAGCAGATGATTTCCTCTTATGTCTCCCCTGCTGAATTGTAGAATTATCAGAAGAGTCTCCGTTGTCAACCGTGACTCTGACATCATTAACAGGCAGCGGCTCAACAACATACGGTACATTATTCTTAAATGCAAGGAACTTAAGAATTCCCTTATACATTCCTCTTGCCGCAGTGAATCTGAATGCCGGGTCAAGGCCAAATTTCATATCCGCAAAATTTTCATGAGACAAAAATTCCAGAAGCATTCCCGGCATCTGAGGAGTTCTGCTCTCAGAGTAAGAGCGATCCCACAAACCTCTTCTTGTCCAAGGGAATCCGTACTTATTTGAAACATCGCTAACAACCTGTGTCTGAACCATATCCGCAAGATTCCTTCCCCATATTCTATCCTCTCCGTTAGGATATTTTATTCCTCCTCCAAAGTCATTGCAATTACGCGTATAAATAGAGAGCGTACCTACAATAGAATCATCCAAAAATGTTCCGGCATCAGTATGCAATGCAAAAGATAAATCCAACGGAATTTTCTCTCCGCCGTATCCCCAATTTGGAAGAGTAGAAGAACCTCCGGCCAATCTGTTAGCCCACTTTCCGCGGCTTACATAATCATCATTATAATCATTGTAATTATGTGAATATGAGTAAACTGTATCAGGGAAGCCGCTCCATTGCAGCCAATATCTTGCACCCTCTTCAAACCTAGGCATTCCGCTTGTAAACCCATCTCCTTTTCCACGCGCAATGTTGCCCCAGCCGCCGCCAAACTTTACTGCATCTGCTGTCACAATTCCCTTATCCAAGCTATTAACATTTGTCAAATAAACACCCTCATCAGAGGCTCCCTTCTTAAAATAAAATGTTCCAAGATAGACCCATATTCCTCCGCCCATCTGCTGATTAACGCGGAACTTTGCAGCGCCGCCGCTATATTTAACAGTGTAACCTGCGCTCTTAGTACTCTCAGGCAGAGAGTGATATGATATATAAACCGCATAATTTCCATCTTCAGGAATATTTGGCAGCCACTTAACCTTGCTCTCATTTTTCTCTATCTGGCTCTCCTCCGACGGTTTTGCAGATTTCATAAGTCCCTGAACCTGAACATAAGAACCCATTTTAAATGGATTCTCCTTAAATACATAAGACTTCTTTGGATTTGCAAATCCAAGAGAATCACCCTTTTGCCAGGAGAATTCCCCGTTAGACATGGAGAATCCATCCGTATTAGTGTCATTATCAACTATAATCTCATTCTTATTATAATCTCTCTCCTTTGGCATCATCACAACGGCTCCCGCATTCTCAAGCATCGGCACAAGGAAAGGAATCACATAACTTTGAGTATACATATCCTCAACAGTCTCAAAGAGTCTTGCCCTTTGCCATTCCCATCTGTCGAGAGTATTTTCATAATACCAGCCGTGACTGTTGGAGACTGCTATATGCCTATCCTGCAAACCATTATAGATTTGATAAGGACGCGTAGTCTCATACTTTAAAGGTGGGACAAAACTCTTATCCTTCTCTCTTGCGCTCCTCTTTTTTGCCTCAGCCTTATCACCTCTGGCCTCCAGTTTTCCCTCTTGCTGAAGCTCCTCAGCTTCTCTCTGAAGTTTGAGAAATTTATTCTCCTGATTAAAAAAAGGAGGCACCAAATCCTCTATTTTAGAGCCATTTGCAAAGATTGCAAGTTTCTTTCCGCTAAACTGGGAAGGAATATTTTGGCTCACGATAGAGTATACTTGCTCAACTGTCGCGGGCCTGATTGGATAATCTGCAAAATTGCGGTTGAAGACAACATACAAAGAATCATTATCCGCAAAAGTGTAAGCAGTCTCAACCTTGATGGGAACTCTTATGCCGGAAGTAGGTAATAGAAAGGCCTTTACAGCCTGCCCTGCCTGGGCAAATCCGCTGACATCCGTGATTTTCGTATAATTCTTTCCGTTTAGAACCGGCTGTCCCGGAATTTCCTCCTGAGCGTAAATCCCTTGTGGACAAATACTTGCTGCAACAAACAGAAGAGCTGCGGCCCCGGACAATAACTTATTTTTTATCATGGTTAATAATTATTTCTCTTTTTGAAAGGTTTCTGGATAATTGTTGCAAAGTTACTAAAACTCATATTAAATTTGCTACCGAATCCAGACCTTGCAGGCCGGGATTGACAATGTAAACTAGATACTAAAATGAAAAGACTTCATCTGGCAAATCTGCCAACAAAAATTCAAAAACTTGAGAGACTCTCAAAAGAACTTAACGCTAACCTCTACGTAAAACGCGATGACCAGACCGGCAGCGAGTTTTCCGGCAACAAAATCCGCAAACTGGAATTTGAAGCCGCCGAGGCGCTGGACAAAGGGTGCAATATGCTGATTACCTGCGGCGGAATACAATCCAACCATTGCCGCGCTACAGTAGAAGTTGCAACATTGCTTGGAATGAAATCGGCCGTACTGTTGAGAATATCACAGACTCCTCCTGTTACCGGAAATTATTTTCTTGACAGGCTGTTGGGAGCAGACGTAAAATTCTGCAACCAGGATGAGTACAGAAACCACCGCAATGACATTATGAACCAAATGGCGGAAGAGTATAAGAAACAGGGATATAAGCCTTATGTAATTCCGGAGGGAGCATCAAACGCCATTGGCACAATGGGATATTTCAACTGCATGAAGGAAATTGTTGAGCAGGAGAAACAACTTGGAATTCAATTTAATACAATAGTTGTTGCAACCGGAAGCGGCGGAACTATTGCAGGCCTTTACCTTGCCAATGAACTGATGAATCTTGGTAAAAGAGTTGTGGGCATGGCCGTATGCGATGATACAGAATACTTTACAAATGTAGCTTATAAAATTGCTTCAGAGGCTGTTAGCCTGCTGCCTGAGTATGCAGGGAGAAAACTAGAACGCAGCAACATAGAAATCAATGATAAATACGTAGGAATAGGATACGCGCTAAGCCGTCCGGAAGAGCTGGAATTTATAAAGAGAGTAGCTCGTACGGAGGGACTTATACTAGACCCGGTATATACAGGGAAGGCTATGTACGGTATATGGAATGAATTACAGCCGGGCGGCAGTTTCAGCCACAACGGAAACGTATTGTTCATACATACCGGCGGATTATTTGGTTTGTTCCCTATTAGCGAGACATTCCCGCTGTAAAAGGAACTATCTGCTGCAAAAGAGATTAGCCCTCTTTAACTAGAATCATTTTAATACAGTCCCCGATTTCTTTGGCTTTGTCCGTAGTATCTTCCAGGGACTGTATTATATTTTTATACTTTGTGAGCTCAATGCCGTTTTTCTCAACCTCAAACAAATTGCTCATATAGCACTCATACTGGTCGTCAACCTCCTGCTCTATATCCTTTATCTTCACACATTTATCCATAATATCCTTTGACTTTGAGCGGACAATGGACAAGTCTTTTATTATTCCCGACAGCAACTTGGAATCATCATAAATCAGCTCCCCAATTTCCGTCCATGTATTATCCACATATTTAGGATGATATATGACAACTTTTTTGGCGGAATCATGAATATAGTCCAGAAAAGTCTCTATTCTGGAGCACAGGTTCTGGACATCCTCTCTGTCAAAGGGAGTTGAATAAGTTCTGGAAAGAGCCTCAAATATAGTAGTTTCCATTACATCACCCCGTTTCTCCAGAGCCTTAACCTCACGTGCATACTCTTTCTTTTTCTCATAAGAATCCTCCTTTAGTATGCTAACAAGCAACGCAGCAGATTTCTCTACAATATCAGATTGCTCAATAAATAAGGGGTAGAATTTTTTGCCGGAACCGGTGAGAACGTGAATAAATTTATTTAACCACATATGGAAAATTATAAACGATTAACTGTGTTTTGCAAAGATATGAATTAAATCTGTAAGTTTTAAGCAGGCCTAATTTCAATGGCGATTTTTCAAAAAATTTGAATATTTTATTTAAAATTATTTGGATAATGGCATTTTTGGTTTTATATTCGCAATGAATTTAAAGGAAAACCTTTTCAAATTAAAGTATAAAATTAGTTAATCATTTAAATAACAAGAGAATGGACTGGAGTAAATTAAGTTTTTCATACACGCCAACGGATAAATACATCACATGTATGTATGAAGATGGCGTTTGGAAGAAACCAGAAATCAATAGTGATATTAACATCTGCATCAGCGGATTAGCACCATCGCTTCATTATGGCATTGAGTGCTTTGAGGGATTAAAGGCATTCAGGGGAAAAGATGGCAAAATCAGAATTTTCCGTCCGGATGAGAATGCAAAGAGAATGCAATCTTCCGCCGCATATTTGGGAATGGAAGCTCCTACCACAGAAGATTTTACAAATATGTGCATAATGGCTGTAAAGGAGAATGAGAGATATCTTCCTCCTTATGGTTCCGGCGCATCTCTTTATATCAGACCTGTATTATTTGGAGTTGGCTCTCAGCTAGGAATAGCACCGGCAAAAAAGCAGCTGTTATTTGTTGCTGTAGCTCCGGTAGGCTCATATTCAGGTAGCGGCAACTTGGTTCCTGTAAACGGAGTCATTGCCAGAAAATATGACCGTGCAGCCGGACATGGCACAGGATGCTATAAAGTTGGCGGAAATTACGCTGCATCTATTCATGCAGGACAATTAGCAAAGAAAGCCGGGTACAAGGCTGTTCTTTACCTTGACCCTATGGAGCATAAATATATAGATGAGTTTGCCTCATCAAATTTCTTTGGCATTAAGAACAACACATACGTTACACCTCTTTCAAACAGCATACTTCCTTCTATAACTAATAAGTCACTGGAAGTTGCAGCAAAAGATTTGGGTATGAAAGTGGAAAGAAGAAGAGTTCCTGCAGAGGAGCTGGCAGAATTCAAAGAGGTTGGAGAGTGTGGTACAGCCGTAGTCATTACCCCGGTAAGTTCTATAGACGATAAACCGGAGATTGATTCAACTGAATGCAAACGTTACACTTACAGCGGCCTGGATACTTGCACAAAACTTTACAGCCATATTGTAGGCATTCAAAACGGCGAGATTAAAGATGAGCACAATTGGTGCATAATACTTTAAATAGTATTTTCAAATTTTTAGGGTTATTGTTAATAGAAAGCCGCTGAGAAGCGGCTTTCTTTTTTATTTTAGACAAATTATTGCTAAATTTGGCGGTTTAAGGGAGATCAAAGAATTTAGAATCAATCTATTATGAAAAAGAGGTTACTCTATGCCGCAAGCATAGCATTAACAATGTTTATTACCATTGTGCCTTTTTCAGGTATAAAAGCACAATTTTGCAGTACGGAACAGCGTGCGCAGATGGACTCTGCAACAATGGTTATGGTTTGCCCTGAGTCAAATTGTCTCCCCGCTTCAACGGAACAATGCGCAGTAACGACGCCTCTTGACATATTTCTGGCAGATAAAATTCTTATGAAACTGCAGCCATATTCTGGCAAGAGCGTACCTCAGCTTATGATAATGGCTGCCAGCATGTTAATGGGCACCCCTTATGTTGCGGGCACCTTGGAAGATGCAAAAGATATTAATAATGAGAAACTTAGAATAAATCTGCATCAGACTGACTGCATAATTTTTGTTGAGACCTGTTTTAACCTGGCGCTTGCCGCACATAATTATGGAAAGAGCTGTACTTTCTCAGAATTTGCAATGCTTGAACGCTCCAGCAGATACAGAAAAGGTGTAGTTGACGGCTATCCAAGCAGGCTGCACTATACAACAGAGTGGATTAGACAGAATGAGGAGAACGGCAATTTGAAAGATATCACAATGGAGCTTGGCGGGGAAGTCTATAATCATCCAATATTTTTCATGAGCCGCAACTACAAGAGATACAAGCAAATGGCAGCTGCTTATGATTCAACTGCAACTGCTGCTGACCGCGCGTTTGCAAAAAGCAATCTGGACAGAATATCACAAGCGGAGGAGACATTAAACAAGCAACCTATAACTTATATTCCAAAAGATAAAGTTGACGCTTGCCTTGGTAAAATAAAAAGCGGAGATATAATATGCTATATGTCAGGCACTCCTGGGCTTGATATAGCTCACGTTACAATAGCGTATGTAGAAAATGGAAGAGTTGGATTTGTACATGCTTCAATGGCGGACATGAAGGTGGAGGTTGATAAGATGACTATAAGCGAATATGTAAAGTCCAGAAAATCAATCACAGGGATAAAGGTAGTCCGTCCCCTATCAAATAATGACAAAAACAATTAGATAAGATATGAAGAAGATTTTAAGGTTTATCTGTTTTGCCGTCGTCTTAATGGCTGCGGCGTTTCCCGCCTCCGCACAAAGCGGCAAGGCTGTGAAACACATACAGATAATCAGTTCCTATGGCTATGATGATGCGTGGGGGCAATTGTTGTGCAGCAAAATAACATACTACACTAAAAAAGTTATACCTGGAGCATCTGTCGGGATTACAAATACCGACATTGCTCATAAACAAACACTTGCAGATGGAATTACAGAGCTTACGGAGGCTTTTTCCAGAATGCAGGCAAGTCCCGACGCTATAGTTATAGTTGGAACGGAGGCTTGGATGGTTTTAAAATCCTCCGGTATCTCCCTAGGCAATACCCCTATTGTTGTATGTGCGCCTACAGATGAGACAATTAGCAACTATTCTTATTTTCTTGCAAGACATGCAGTTCCCGACAGTTTAAAGAGTACGGTGAAGGCGGATGCAGCAGGATATAACGTTACAGGAGTTTTTGGAAAGGATGTTGTTGAACCAACCATCGTTGCCTTGAAAGTGCTGTTTCCAAACACAAAATCTGCAATATATTTTTCAGAAAGAACATTTGAAGATTGCCTGAATGCGGACAAATTTGAGACGCAGCTTGGAGCAAGAAATATGGATTTTATTGTTACCGACATTAAGAAGATAAATGCGGATATGATAAATTCCACCATATCCAACTTCACAAAACAAAATGCGGCAATTCTCATAAATTCCTATAGTACAGAGAATTCTTCCGGATACAATTCTGTTTACAACGCAAATAACGTCCCTATTATAATCCTTAAAGAGATACCTGCGGATGAAAGCACTCCTCTTGTCGGAGGTATTTTTACAAGCGCATCTAAAATTGCAGCGGCAGCGGCAGCCTCTATCAAACAAATAGTTGCAGGGACGCCGGCTACCTCAATCGAGTACAAATATATCTCTCCGGAGAGAATGGCTATAAATAAGGTAGCTGCCAGCAAGATGGGACTAAAGATTGCAGGAAACAAGTATAATATTCTATATGAGGATCATACAAGTTTCATATCCAAATATGCAATAAGGATTTTATCCTGTCTTCTGATTATTTTGCTTTTGTTTGCCGCATTTATAAACCTAGCAGTACGCAAAAGGAACAAAAAAGTATCGGAAGACGTTGAGCTATACAAAAAGCTATTAAGGGATTACAGCACTTTATTCAAAAATTCCCCAATAGGAATTGCAGTCTTCAATAAAGACGGAATATTCATGGAGGATAACCAAAAGGCTGCAGCTGAGCTATCTCAGGTAATTCCTGATTACAAAAAGACCTCCTCTTTCACCCTGTTTAATTCTCCTTACGTTTCAGATGCTACGCTTCAAAAAATTAAGCATAAGGAGATTGCAGATAAGCACTACATATTTAAGGTGAATGATAACAATATTTATCAGAGGGTAATTTTCATCCCGACAGATGTAGAAAGCAAAGAGGCCCTGGTACTTTTAATTGTCAATAATACAGAGGAATACATGGAGAGAGCAGAGAAGGATAGAATTAATACCTCCTTCTTGCTTGCGATGGATGCGTCAAAATATGGTGTTGCAAAATTTGATATGGCAAAACCTGACTTTGCATACATCGGTACTGACTCATGGTTCTATAATCTGAAAATAAAGAACGGTACTAAGCTGGATATCAGCTTTAACCATCTGGTAAAAGAAGACCTTGCCTCCGTGCTTAGGTTTGTGGACCAGGCAAAGGAGGGAACTGAAACTGATTTCTCAAAGGATGTAAGAATTAAAAATGATGACGGGACATTGCATTGGCTGCATCTTGCAATTTCAGTTAGCAATTATGATAAGGCTGAAAATCAGCTGATATGCTATGCCGTCGTATCAGACATTGATTCTCAAAAACAAAAGGGCGACGAGCTCTCCAAGACGTATCAGAAATATGTGGATTCTACAAAACTGAGAAATTCGCTTATTACCAACATGGGCAATGAGCTTAAGACCCCTCTTAACGCACTTGTAGGATTTTCAGAACTTTTGGTTGAGGCTACTCCGGCAGACAACAAAGAGGAACTTCAGAAATATATAGAAGAGAATAATGACAAACTGCTGCAAATGGTTCAGCAGATGATATCTGTCTCAGATATAGAGTCTCACAATGCATATTCTCAAATGGCAGAATTCAACTTAGAGGCTGTCTTTGAGAAAGTTGTGGCCGATACAATTCAGAAAACACAAGGTACCAGCATTAATGTTGACTTCACAAAACAAGGAAATACAATTTTACTATCTGACAAGTCCAGAGTAGAAAACATTGTTCAGCTATTGTGTGACAATGCTATATCGTTCATAGGACCATCCAGAAATGGTACTATTAAAGTTGGATATGACGTGCGTGAAAACAATATTTATATGTATGCCAGCGATACCGGCAACAAAATTTCCGGCGAGAGAAGAGCAAGACTGTTTGACAGGTTTGATCATCTGAGCGATGAATCCTATGTAGGCCAGGGACTTAACCTGCCTATTGCACGTTCTATAGTAAGATCTCTGCACGGAGAAATCGGATACAAGCAAAATGAAACCGGAGAAGGAAATACCGTATGGTGCATTATTCCAAAGAATTACGCAGAAGCATCTAGCGACAACGTAAAGGGAGAGCTGGAAAATGCCGCCACTGTTCAAAACAAGGGACAGAAAGTTATTCTAATTGCAGAAGACAATCAGAACAACTTCCAGCTGCTGAACTTCATACTGAGAAAAGAGTATCAGATTATTCATGCTCACGACGGAGAAGAGGCGTTAAAGATGACTCTTGATAAGAAACCAAATGTAGTTCTAATGGATATCAAGATGCCTAAGATGGATGGATTCCAGGCAACGGCAGCAATCAGAAAGACAGATAAAACAACTCCTATAATTGCAGTAACTGCTTATACATCAGAAAAGAGCAGAGCTCAGGTAAGAGACGGACAGTTCAACGGATATATATCAAAACCGGTAAATGAGTCTGAATTGAGAAGAGCGCTTAAAGGTGTGTTATCAGATGAAAAGGAGGAAAAGAAATGAAAAATTTATTAAGAATGAAGAGTCGTTTTTATATTAGTGCAATTATTGCAGCAGTACTTGTAACTTTTGGCAGCACAAGCTCTTACGCTCAGTTTGGTATTCAGGACAGCGTATATGCTTTGCATGAGAAAGCAAAGGATGCGGGCAATACCCATAACAAGGGAGATTTTATATACGCAATAGAGAATGATGATGATAGCGTCCCTAGTCTAAAGAAGACAACCGTTCAGCCGGTAGTACCGCACAACATATTAATTATCAACTCTTTCTCCCCTGATATACTTTGGGCCAGAAATACTGCGGACAGTCTCTCTTCACAATTGAAAAAGAAAAGCTTAGAGTACAGAATCAACACATACTTTCTAAATTTTGATTGCGCATCAGGATACGGCTATGCAACAAAAGTGCTGGCCCGCATAATTAATGATTATGGCGGAAAACGTCCGGATATTATTGTGCTGATTGGAGATGATGCCGCAATGACTTGTGACCTGTCGGGAGTATTAACAGGAATATGGGGAGGCATTCCTATAGTTGCCCTTGGAATTTCACAAAGTGTTCCGGCAGGCATAGGCAAATCCGCAGGCATAGATTACCAGCGCCTGCCATACAGAAGCAGATTTTTTGGAGTAGTTGCGCAAACACCTGTAAATGAAAATCTTAAGCTAATCAATAAAATTGCTCCAAAAGTAAACAGGATTGTTTTTATAGATAATCCGTACATAGAGAGCCTATATGCAAGCGAGCTTATAAAGAAGACTATAAAGAGCGGATACCCTTCTATAAAATACTCCTCAATAATGAGGAATACAAGCAATGCTGATTCCGTTTTGAATGTCATTATGAAGGCGGATGCCAAAACAGCCTTCATTACTTATGCATGGAATTATGATGGCGGCGGAAGCTCCTACACAAAACATGAGATTGATTCTATCTTCACAACAAAGCTAAAAGCTCCGCTGTTCTCCATTAATACCTTCAATTATTTTAACAATTATATAGTTGGAGGATACAACCCTTCTGAAAGTATCCTGGCTGCAAAAGGAACTGAGATTATCAGCAATATTTTTGACCAGGGAAAAAATTACGTATCACCATCTGATCTTTACGTACTTAAGAACGGAGATTATGTAATCAACAAGATGGCGCTCAAAAGATTTAAGCTTACAAGCGGCATTAAAAGCTTTTACGGCGTAAGATACGTTAACACCGTAAAGGGCTGGCTAGCAAGACATCCAGGATTCTTCACACTGTTTATCCTTGGAATGATGCTGTTCTTCTGGCTGATTTTCATGTATTTCCATTTCTTAAAGCAAAATGTTGAAAACAGAAAGAATATTAACCAGAGCAAAAAAGTCTATGAGAAATACAACTCTTTGTTCAATGAATCAGAATTGAATTTTGCAGTATATGACGGAAGCGGCAACAAGCTCTTCAGCATAATTAAAAGCAAAGAGAAAGATGTAAAAGACGCTATTGAAAAATACTTGCCTGAGAACTTGTATACTTCCTCTATTTTCAACGACAGTGATATCAATGATATCAGAAATAAGAGAGGCGTAACAAGAGAAATCAGCACGCCAAAGAGAATCAGCTTTATGGTAAATCCTGTTGTAGGAGATATGGGAACGCCATACAAGTATATGATGGTTATTTCTGATATAACATCTGAAATTCAGGAGATTGAGCAAAAAGAGAAACTTGATTCCCTAATTAATTATGCAATTAACACTACGGATATTGGAATTGCATGTTATAACATAGTTACCGGAGAAGGTTATGCAACTGAATTCTGGTTTAGAAATCTTGGTGAAAGCGCATCAAGTTCCGGACTAATTCAGCCGTCATATTCTAATTTTAAAGAGGGTGACAAGGCTGCAATTACAGACTTCAAGCAAAGGTTAATAAAAGGAAAGGCAGGCTCTTTCACAAACGATATTCAGCTTCAGAATCAGCAGAATGGAAGAATCAAATGGATTAGAGAGAGCATATTCTTAAGAGAAACTTCAGCCGCATCCGGTCCTGTTGTTGTTGACATCAACTTCAACATTACATCTGAAAAGGTTAAGGAAATTGCTGTAGAGAAGAGAGTTAAAGAGGCTCATATAGCTTATCAGGATAGCGACAGATTTATCAATTCTATTAGCCATGAGATTAGAACACCTCTTACTTCTATAGTTGGTTTCTCAAAAATGCTTCTTACGGAGAAAGATCCAAAGGAGATTGCAAATATTACCAACATCATTAAGAGAAACAATAATGTATTAATAGAGTTGTTTAACAACATCCTGTCAATTGCAAAAATTGATTCCGGAATGTACACGTTTGCAAAGGATGATGTTAAACTTAACGGTCTGTTCAGAGAATTGAAGACCGCAACCGTCCACATGCTGCAAAATGAGAAACAGCTCACTGCCAAGAATATAGAGATTATCGCAGAGATACCTCTGGAGGACAGCACTATTGTTACTGATGAGTGGAACTTCCGCCAGGTGATGGTTAATCTGCTTTCAAATGCGGTTAAGTTCACAAAGAACGGAACAATCACATTTGGTTATCAGCCGCAGGAGACCGGAATATATTTTTACGTAAAAGATACCGGATGCGGTATTTCTGCAAAAGATCAGGAGAGAATATTTAACAGATTTGAAAAATTTGATAATTATTCCAGTGGAACCGGACTTGGCCTGTCACTTTGCAAGAGTATTGTTAGACATTTGAACGGAGACCTTGGAGTCATTTCCAATGAGGGCGAGGGCTCAACGTTCTGGTTTGTATTAAAAGATTTGAAATAAAAATATAGGCATCATTCTATTTTTTAATGCTAAAATAGAGAGAGAATGTATATCATAATTCTGATAGATATTGTCATCCTTTCCTGTATTGCCTGGCTGCTTCTTAAAACGATAAAATTCAGAAGAGAAGGAGTGCAGGCAGCAAGGGAGTTTTCCGATGTGAGAGATGAATATCAGACTCTTAACAGCAGTCTGCCGGTAGGTTTCTTCTCCTTGTCGGAGAACGGTGACGTTGAAGAGGGCAATTCAGAATTCGTAAACATTTTAAAATGCATAGACAATATAGATTATAAAGATTTCAATCTTTTTAAAGCCTCTACAGTTATACCGCAAAGTGACATAAACCATCTAAAAGAGAGCGGCCTGCTGGATACTCAATACCACACTTCAAATTCCACCTATTCAGACTTGCTGTTCAGAATCAGGAGGCTGGGAACAGATGCATCAAAAAAGCAGGGTTATATTGGTACTATTATTGACAAAACGGAAGACATCTCTACAAGCAGCACAAGGGCCGCCATGTACAGCATGTTCCAGCTTGCCATGGATAAAGCCAATATCGCGGTTGCAACAGTAAATGCATTTGATAGTACTTTTAATGTTACAAATGCCTGGTACAATTTGCTTTACGTAAACAAAGGCGTCTCCTTAAAAGAGAGTTTCAAGAATGTTCCCCCGGAGGATCTTGTGAAGATTACAAACTTCATGAACAGAATAAAAAACATTCAGTTTAATGAAGAAGAGTACGCAAAATACTACGGATATAATATTAGCAGCGCGGCAGATGATAAGAATAAAATTGACGTTACCGCAAACATTAAAGTCCTGTCGGGAGGAAAAACACACTACATAAGATTCTACGGAATTTTGACTGAATACTCCCCTGATGAAGGGAAGATGATTATTGAATTTGTATTGTTCAACATTGACGGACCGGTTGAGAGAGAGATAAAATTGCTTGAGTCCCTGCATAAGACAAGGTCTGCGGAAACGCTTAAGAATAAGTCAATTGCAAATATGAGTACAGAAATTCAGCAACCTCTTAACAATATACTGGAAGATACTTCAAAAATATTCTCTGCGTCAAAACAAGAGGATGAAAAGAGATATCTCAAGGATCTTTCCAGAAGCAATGCAGAACTTCTTCTTACAATTTCTGAAGTCATAAATATCTCCAGAATTGAGTCTGACGCCTACATTCCAAAGATAGTTGACATAGACCCGGGAGTCCTTGCTGCAGAGGTTGTTAATGAGTTCAAGGCAATGCTTAAGGAGAATGTATTCATAGAGTATCATCCTGCAAGCTATGATAAAGTATCACTGGATATAAGATTGGTAAAAGAGCTGCTTAGAGATTTAGCCATAAGTTCAGCTAAAAGGACATCAGACGGTACTATCACATTTACAATCAGGGAGGAAGACGATGGAGCAAATGCAGGCAGCACAAATTTGTTTATGGCCATCTCTGATACCGGGACCCCGCTTAATAAAGAGGAGATGCATCCGGAGAACTACAAATCTGTGGCAAAATTATTAGCAAAGACAAACCTGGAAATATATATAGCTCACCACCTTGCAAACATGCTGGGAGGTAAGCTTGGATTTGAAATTGATAAAAAATTTGGGAAGGATGTCAACACCGTTTGGTGCAGAATCCTTACAAAAAAAACAGTTAACAATTAGTAGCAAAATTTTAGGATGAATACCGCAGTCACTTTATCTTCAAGTACCATTTTGCTGTTGGGAACTCTTGTGTTCCTGATTGTTGCCCTATTGGCTGCAATTGTAATGCGCTCTTTGGCCAAAAATAAAAATGAGAAGCTAAGGGGAAAAATTATTGAATACAGGCGCAGGATAGAGAACATTAGCAAAGATTCAGGATTGAGCTTTGCCTTGTACAATGCAAACGGAATCAGGGAAAGAATCATAATCAACGGAGAGGAGAGAGATAATAATTTAACTCTCGGAGGCATGCTTTGCGTGAATCTGTTTGAGAATCCTTTTGATGGCACCACTGCCGACGTGATAAAGAATCTTGCTCCGGGGCAAAGTATTAATAGCCAAATAGATACATTCTTAAACAGATACGCTGATTTCTTGGGTTCAGATAATGCGAATGCGGAGAATTCAGAGCATGTTTTCAAATATATCATACGCAGAACTACAGAGAAAAAATATTCATACATAGTAGTTGCCGCAAATATCACAGGAATAGAGAGCAATGAAGATGAGCAGGAGGAGATTGAAAAAAGGCTAAGAACAGCGTCAGCCAATTCTAATGTCGGAGTGGCATCGTATAACAGTGAAGGCGAAATTTTATTCGCGACAGGTTCCTGGTTTAAAAATTTGGGAGAGTCCGGCAACGGAATTTCAGATGGAAAATTCAAAGGAGCTAACAGAATTGATTTTAAGGAAATTAGAGAGTTTATTTCCAAAGCGGCAAATGATTCTAAACCGGAATCTGACACCCCTCCGTTCTCAACAACGGTAATGATTAACCGTGCTGACAGAACAAAAAGGTGGACTCTCGTAAACATTTTTAAAGGGGAAATAAGTTCAAATCAGGGCAGTAGAAAAATTCCATATTTTATTGACCTTAACATGGACATTACAGACCTTAAAGAGAAGGAGGTAACTCTTTCTGAACTAAATAAAAAGGCGCTGCTGGCTGAGAGAGAAGCCGATGAATTCCTAAATTCCATAAGTCATGAAGTTAGAACGCCGCTGAATTCAATTGTCGGATTTACAGACCTATATGTTAATGAAGAGGATAAATCTCAGCGTTCTCAATTTATGCCGGTCATTAAACAAAATAATGAACTGCTCAAAACTCTTCTGGAAAATATCCTTAGCATATCTACATATTCCGCCGGCATGGTAAAAGCGGGAAAGAAAGAGGTTAACCTGAATAATTTTGTAGAGGAGATGAAGGAATATGCCGCAGAACAAGCATTTACGATTAAAGACATACTGCGCAAAAATCTCTACATAAATACATCTCTTCCCCCTGAAGAGCATATTATTGCAACGGATATATCAATGTTAAAGAAGGTTATGTCCGCCCTTATTTCAAATGGTCTTAAATTCACGGAAAATGGAGGAATAACCATTGGTTATACTCCAGAAAATGACAATATTATGTTCTATGTAAAGGATACCGGAATTGGGATAAATGAGGAGGATAAAACAAGAATTTGCGCACCATTTGAGAAGGTGGACACATTCAAACAAGGCCTGGGACTGGGACTGACACTATGCAAAAGCATTTTGAAACTTATGGGAAGCGAGCTTCACATAGACTCAAATCCTCAAGAAGGGAGTACTTTTAGTTTTTATCTGCGATAGAATTATTTGACGTTAAATCAATGATATGGGCGGGCAGATTTCATCACATAAATAAATTTTGATAAAATGGAATTTGTTTATACTTTTGCAATCCCAAATCAAAAGGGAATGACTTGCTAGCTCAGCTGGTAGAGCACGACACTCTTAATGTTGGGGTCCAGGGTTCGATCCCCTGGCAGGTCACTAAAAAAGTCCGGTTTTTTTTGCCGGACTTTTTTTTTGTCTATAATTGCTCTGAACTTATACTAAGTGCATTAAAGCGTCAGGCTGTTCTCTTTAGCAGCAACAAAAGATTGAGAATTATATACGTTGCAAAGGCAAGAAATACAATAACACTCCATCTTAATCCAAGTACCAAAGTAGCCAAAGCTTCCAGCAAAACAATGCCAAGAAAAACAAAACGCAGCTTGTTGTCAGCCCATGTAAAGTTCTTAAACTTAAAGGAGAACATAGGAATCTCGCTGACAAGCAGAAGAGATAACCCTACCGCAATTACTCCAAGAAGCCAAGGAACTACATGCCAGAAATGCCATATTGCCGGATAAAATTTGCTTGTGCAAAACAGGGATGCCACAAGCAGCGCGTTGGCCGGTGTGGCAAGCCCTATAAAAGTTGTTGCCTGTCTGGGATCCGTATTAAATTTTGCAAGACGCAAGGCGGAAAAGGCAGCAATAAGCAGAGGCAAGAAAATTAGGAAACTGTTCCCCGTAATGCCGCTATCCATTGCGTAAGAGAAGATTAGCGCAGGAGATACTCCAAAGCTAACCATGTCCGCCAAAGAGTCCAAATCCTTCCCAATTGGAGAATGAGCATTTAGCGCCCTTGCCGCCATACCGTCAAAGAAATCAAACACGGCAGATATGAGCATGCATATCAGCGCCAAATCAAAATTACACTCTACAGCAAACTCAATTGCAACGCAACCCATTATCAAGTTGCCGCAAGTCAGCGCGTTAGGTACATGTTTACTTATAGACATAATTATCCCGACAGTTAAAAGTCAAATTTATTTTACTTTAAGCTGGTTGCTTAGCATGGTATATAAACCTTTATTAACCAACTCTTTAGGAACAGCATTTTTATTTACAAGAATAGAAATTGTCTTTGCCTTTATGTAACTTACAGAGGCATCGTCATATCCGTCCTCATTATAGCCCGGAACCTTGCCCCAGGAATTTTTTACAATAAAATACTGAACACCTTCCTTATCTTTTGCAATTCCCGTAATATGCATCAAATGGTCATCAGATGTTGTATAGTTCATAAACATCTTCTCTCTAATTTCCTGGTTTATAGGCTGCTCAACATACTTTGACTTTATCTCCTTTGCAGCCCTGATATTTTCTCCGGGAGCAAAAACCGCTATGTGATTACGATGAGCAAAATAAGTCTCGCTCATGTCAGCATCCCAACCTACTGTATATCCTTTATTGATAGCATAGTTCATAACAGACACCATGTCGTCTATCGGAAAATTAAGGTACAGATAATGATCAAAATTATCAGGAATCTCAAGAGGAGTCGGAGCATAGAAAGGATGATGAGAAAAACTTGTAATCTCTATATAATCAGAACCTTTCAAGCCAAGCATATCTCTGAAACTTTGTGCGGTATAGGTCTTGCCCTTGTATTCAAAACTATCGGGAACAGCGCCAAGATACTTATCCAAAATAGAATTTATTTTCTCATAAGGGACGCCATTTTTCTCCTTAACAGCCACATCCATCAATGAATCCAGAGAGGCCTGAAGTTTTGAATGGTCATGATGATCCATCCCGTAATTGATTCCATGATAGGCACTTTCCGGCATAAGACCATAATGATCCATAACCCAAAGAGCCTGGTGCCCTACTCCGCCGGGACCGGTATTGCCCTTGCCTCTGCGATAGTAATCATCCTCAAGCCTTCTGATGTAATTGCACCTTACAATATACATCTCTGAAAGGTCAAGCGTTGTATCTGCCGTACCCTTCTTAATAGCCTCGCTCTCAAGGAAAGAGACAGTTGCAAAGCACCAGCATGTACCAGTATTCGCCTGGTCTTTTACAGCCGTGGCGGGGTTGTTTTTTACAGTTGTAAACTCATACTTATACTGCGCATAAGATGCTGTGACAGTGAATAATCCTGCACAAAGCGCTGCTGCTGCAACAAGGAATATCTTTTTCATTTTAATTATTTTTTATATCCCGACAGATTAAATTTTTCTTTAATCCATCGGGATTATTAATAAATAGCTTTGTTATTACTACTTGATACCTAACTTCTTGCGAAGTTCTTTTGGAATGCCGTTCTTGTTAACGACAAAGTCCATTGTCTTGAATTGTACAAATGGAACTGATGCATACCAAATGCCCTGATACTTTCCGGTCTTGCCCCATGAGTTCTTTACCATGTAATACTTTGTACCGTTCTGGTCATGTGCAATACCATAAATCTGAAGACCGTGGTCATCTGTAGTTGTCTTATTATCATAACCTTCCTGTCTCATCTCCTGAGTAATGGTCATCTCTTTTCCAGGCTTGTTAAGATTGTAAATGTCAGCCTTTTTCTGGTTAGGATCTTTGCCTACCCAACGCTCCTGGTCAGAACCTGCAGCCTTTTCATTAGCTACAACATCCGGAACAACAGCAATACCGTCGCGAGTAAAACCGTTCTCACTAACGTCTGAACCCCAGGCAATTGTGTAACCATTTGCAAGAGCATAATCAATGATTTCCATCATTTCATTCATAGGAACATTGTAGCTCAAATCCCAGCGCCAATTGTCAGGAACCTCAACTGCAAACTGTGAATAGAAAGGGTGATGAGTATAAGATGTGATAGAAACATAATCATCCATATCCAGTTTTAAACCTTTGGTTACAAACTCTTTAGGTGAATATTCAACACCTTTGTAAGTAACTTTGTCCGGGCATTTGCCAAGATAAGAATCAAGAATAGCATTGAAAGGAGCCATCCATTTGTCCTGAGCAGAAATCTTGTGCTTTGTATTTGCTACAAAAGCCTTTGTGTAACCGTCAAGAACAGAGAACATTTCTGAGAAATTGATTCTCTTCTCATCCCCTCTCAGGCAAGGCATATCCTTCTCCAAAACAACGCCGTAATCTTGATAAGAGTGGACAACATCCATAGATGCGCCGCCCTCTGCAAAATTAAGAGTTCCGTCCAGGCGAACATACTTTACAAATTTTTCCTGATAGTTTTTGTAAACTGTGTACCAAGTAGATAGAGCAATGCTGGTATCAGCAGTTCCTTTCTTTATAGCCTCGCTCTCCAGAAATGAAGTTGTAGAGAATGCCCAGCAAGTGCCGGAACTTCCCTGATTTCTGATGCCGCTAATTGGAATAGCCAAATCTGTGGTGAATACATAGCCGGAGTCTTTCTTTGCCCCGCTATTTTGTGCAAAGCTGTAAGTTGTTGTTGCGCAAAGCAATGCAATTGTCAGTAATGCAAATATTTTTTTCATTTAATACTATTTTAATTAATAATTATTTTATCTAAAATATAAATTCCAATTATTTTCTTCTCATTAAAAAGCTTATTAATAGCTGATATCTAATCATTTATGGAATTCTCATAAACTTATGTGTCTGCAAAGACACGTTCCATTCCGGATGCATTTTCACATACTCAACTATCAGCGGCATAACAGTTTTCATTCTGCTCCACTCCGGCTGCAGGTAAAGCCGGCACTTCTCCCCCACCAGCTTCCTGTTATATTCAGCCCACTCAAAATCTTCCGCGCCCTCAATAATAACCTTAAGCTCACTTGCCACAGGATAAATCCCCGGCAGCGGCTTTTTCTTCTTCTTTGGAGAGAGGCATATCCAGTCAAATACTCCCGACAGAGGACTGCTGCCGCTGGTCTCCAAAAATATCTGCAATCCGTTCTTTCTTAAAGCATTGCACAAACTGTCGAGAGGATAATTAAGAGGCTCTCCACCTGTAAGAACAATTGCTTTTGCGGGGCATTTTACAGCCTCCTTTACAATTACATCTATATCAACGGGCGGGAACTTTTCAGGATTCCAGCTCTCTTTAGAATCGCACCAGCTGCAGCCGACATCACAACCTCCAAGTCTTATAAAATATGCCGGCTTGCCGGTATTAAAACCCTCTCCCTGAATAGTATAAAAGCTCTCTACCAAGGGCAAAAATTTGCCGCCTTTCAGCTCCGGATATTCGTAATTTTTTCTCACTCTGCTATAACTGCTGTTAAATAACCCCAGCGTCCTTTTTGAACGCATCTGACTATTAGACACAAATATAACATTTTTGTCTTACAAAAAAGAGCAAATCCGTGCCAGATTGTCACAAAATGAGGTTTTTCAGGAATTTATGCACTGCTGGTAGAAGATTTGAGAGGTATAATGTTGCTTAAGAAACTCAGCTGCAAAGGCGAATAGAAGGTAGCTTAAAAAATAGAGGGTAGCTTAAAAAGATGTAATAGCAGATTGAAGAGAGCTTAAACAGAGAGCTAATAGGCAAAAAGGAGATAATATTATGGAAATGAACAACAATCAATCACAGGAAAAAGCGCTGGACCGCTATGCCGTCAATTTGAATCAGAGGGCAAAGGCAGGCAAGCTGGACCCGGTCATTGGAAGGGATGATGAGATTAGAAGAGTTCTGCAAATCCTTAGCAGGAGAACAAAGAACAACCCTATTCTTGTGGGAGAGCCAGGCGTAGGCAAAACCGCTATTGCAGAGGGGCTTGCGCAAAGAGTAGTACACGGTGACGTTGCAGAAAATCTAAAGGACAAAGTGATTTATTCTTTGGACATGGGAGCATTGATTGCAGGAGCAAAGTATCAGGGAGAATTTGAAGAGAGGCTGAAAAGCGTTATAAAAGAGGTAGTTGACAGCAACGGAGAG
Organism: Bacteroidales bacterium; assembly: GCA_022647615.1. Classification (NCBI taxonomy): domain Bacteria; kingdom Pseudomonadati; phylum Bacteroidota; class Bacteroidia; order Bacteroidales; species Bacteroidales bacterium. Next base: position 1,630,593 of record JALCKZ010000001.1, on the reverse strand, counting down.
ATTATTCTATACATAGATGAGATTCACACTTTGGTTGGAGCGGGCCAGACAAGCGGAGCTATGGATGCCGCAAATATCTTAAAACCTGCACTTTCCAGAGGAGAACTGAGATGCGTTGGTTCAACCACTTTGGATGAGTATCAAAAATATTTTGAGCAAGACAAGGCGCTGGAGAGAAGGTTCCAGATGGTAATGGTAGATGAGCCGTCACCTGCTGAAAGCATCTCTATACTAAGAGGTTTGAAGCCAAAATATGAGAACCATCATAAGGTAAAAATAGAGGATGATGCTATCATTGCCGCAGTTGAATTATCTCACAGATACATAACTAACAGGTACTTGCCGGATAAGGCGATTGACCTGATGGATGAGGCGGCTGCAAAATTGAGGCTGGAGATGAACTCTGTCCCTGAGGAAATTGATGAGCTTAACAGAAAAGTAAAACAGCTGGAAATTGAGAGAGAAGCTATTAGAAGAGAGGGCAAATCTCCAAAGCTGACTGAAATTAATAATCAGCTGGAATCACTTAAGAAACAACAGGATATATACAACAAGCAGTGGAAGGAGGAGAAATCTCTTTTGGATAGCATACAAACCAAAAGACAAGATATTGACAAGCTTAAATTTGAAGCCGACGAGGCGGAAAGAAGCGGCGATTATGCAAAGGTTGCTGAGATCCGCTACGGCAAAGTAGCAAGTTTGGAGAAAGAGATTGCCGCACTTAAGAAAAAGGAGGAGAGCAATGAGCATCCTTTGATTAATGAAGAGGTTAAGCCGGAGGATATTGCAGAGGTTGTTGCAAAATGGACAGGCATACCTGTTAAAAGAATGCTGCAGAGTGAAAAGGATAAGCTGCTTCATTTGGAGGAAGAATTGCATAAAAGAGTTGTAGGACAAGATGAGGCGATAGAAGCTGTCGCTGATGCTGTAAGGCGTTCACGTGCAGGGCTTCAGAGCGAGAAGAGACCAATAGGTTCTTTCCTGTTCATGGGTACTACCGGTGTTGGAAAGACGGAACTGGCAAAAGCTCTTGCGGAATTTTTGTTCAACGATGAGAACCTTATGACAAGAATAGACATGAGCGAATATCAGGAGAGTTTTGCTGTAACTCGTTTAATTGGAGCGCCTCCGGGATACGTTGGATATGATGAAGGCGGCCAGCTGACAGAGGCTGTAAGGCGCAAACCATACTCGGTTGTATTGTTTGATGAAATTGAAAAAGCACATCCGGATGTATTTAACATACTTCTGCAAGTACTTGATGACGGACGTCTTACGGACGGCAAAGGAAGGACTGTCAACTTTAAGAATACCATCTTGATTATGACCAGCAACGTTGGCGCCGATATTATTCAGGACTACATGTCCAGGATAAATGAGAGCAATAAAACGCAGATGATGGCTGAGTGCAAAGAGAAAGTAATGGCTATTCTTAAGAAGAGCATCAGACCGGAATTTTTAAACAGGATTGATGAAATCATAATGTTCCAGCCACTTGGAAAAGAAGAGGTTAAAGGAATATTAAAACTGCAGATCAATCAGATAGAGAACACTTTGAAGGAGAAAGGCATTACGCTGGACTTTACGGAAAGCGCTCTTAACTATTTGGCCAACAAGGGTTATGATATAGCATACGGCGCCCGCCCTATCAAGCGGCTGCTGCAAAAAGAGGTCATCAATACCCTTGCAGAAAAATTGATTAGCGGAGAGATATCTTCCGGTAAAAAAATCAAGATTGACTACAAGAATAATCAGCTATTATTCAAATAAAGAGTCCCACCAAGAGATTGGCGGGATTTTTGCTATTTTTGCGACGGTTATCTCATTTACTATGCTGAAGGCTCTTAGAACATATCTGAACAAGAAGTTCCCTTTGACTCCGTCCAGGGATATACCTGCGGAGTATCGTAACTTAAAGGATATCAATCTAATAGGCTTTGCATATAACATCAGGTCCGCTGAATCAGGAGAAGTGCTTAAACAAATAATTGATTGCATATCAGGACAGGACATCCAGTATAAAGGATTGATTATTGAATCAAAGAGGAACGCTTACAAGAAAATCCTGGCTTCAATTCCTGAAATAGGTGAAAATCCAAACCTTACAATTATTACCAAGAACTACCTAAGCTGGATGGGCATTCCTGATATTCACAGAACTGCAAAGTTTTTCAGCCATGTTTACGACCTGTTCATAAACTTCAACAGCCGCAGCGATTTTAAATTTGACTACATAACAAAGAGAGCAAAATCCAAGTTTTCCATTGGAATGCGCTCCTCTGCAATATCTTTATACTCAATGGTATTAGAGGGAGAATACAAAAGAACGCTGGATGAGGTAGAGTATGTGAAGCAGGTTTTCCATTATGTTAAAGCAATAAAAGCAGGAGGAGAAAATGGACAACATCAATCATAGCGATGAGTTTGAAAATCCAGAGTATGCGCGTCTGGTCAGGCTTTTCAAAAAGTTTGATGCTGCATACAAAAAAGGCACATATCAGTCTATAGAATTGTCCGAGGATGAGTATAATTTTATAATAGATTCATACGTAGATAGAGATGATCTTTCCAAGGCTGCTGTTGTTTCAGCTGCAGCGTTTGATAAATACCCGTACTCTTCAGATTTAGTCATAAAATATTGTGAATCACTTCTTTTAAACGACAAAGCAGATGAAGCAGAGAGTGTGCTGAACAAATACCAAAACGCTTTCCCAGATAATTCTGAATTTTATCTGCTATACGCCAGAATTTTTATTAGGAGGAAAAAATGGGATGATGCTCGCAGCGCTTTTGATAAAGCCATGGAAGTTGAGGAATACCCGGAGGACATATATAACTCAGTCCATAACTTAGCACAAGAGTGCATATATGTAGAAAACTATCGCGAGGCTATTTTTTATCTTGACAGGTCCAACGCATTGGAAAACAGGTGGTGCAAAAAAAATGATTATCCTATGGATGATTGTGATTTGGCCAATGCTTATGAAGTATACGCATCTTGCCTGGAAAGGATTGGGGAATTGGAAAAATCTTTGGAATATTACAAGAAAAGTTTGGCTATCAACCCATTTGATGATATAAACTGGTCTGTCTTAGGGGCAATTTACTGTAGACTTAAAATGGTCAGAGAGGCCGTTGACGCATTGGAATATGCTGTCTCTTTAAACCCAAATAATGACTCCGCTCTATTTAGCCTTGGAATTATATCGTTGAACTTAGGGGAGTTCAAAAATGCAATAAAATATTTTACAGACTTTTGCAGGCTGGAAAAGAAGAACGTACACGGAACTGTTGGATTAGCACAGGGCTACATGGGGCTTGGAGATTATGGAGAAGCTGAAATTTTGTTCAGGAAGGCGCTAATGCTAGATAAAAATTGCAAAGAGGCCAAAGATGGGTTAAAATGCCTCAATAAAATTAAGTCCACGGGAACCGGCAAAAAAAATAGAAATAAAAGTAACAAAGTCAAATCAGCCGAAGGGAATAATCATAAACCTAAGAGCAACAAATAATTTAGCAACCTATTAAACATCATACTAATAAACTTCAATCAATGAGCGATTTAACAAAATACTCAATCCTTACCCTTAAGGGCATTGGCATTGGAATGGCAAACGTAATCCCTGGAGTTAGCGGAGGTACGATAGCATTCCTGACAGGGATTTATGAGGAGCTGATAGAATCCATTAAATCTTTTAACCTGGTAAATCTCAAGCTTTTACTTAAAGGGAAATTTAAAGAATTTGCAAAAGCCACTGACCTTGCATTTCTTTCATGTATTTTGCTGGGCATTCTGGTGAGCGCATTTTCGCTTGCCAAACTGATGGTTTATTTACTTACATATCAGCCTATTGCAACATGGAGTTTCTTTTTTGGATTAATTCTTGTCTCCTGTTTTTACATATTTGCTGAGATAAAGAAATGGAATCTCGGGACAATAATTTGCCTATTAGTTGGAATTGCAATAGCGGTATTTGTATGCATGGCTTCCCCTACCCAAACGACTGACGATTGGTGGTTTATAATGCTTTGCGGTGCAATAGCAATTTGCGCAATGATACTTCCGGGAATTTCAGGAAGCTTTGTTCTGCTGCTTCTTGTTAAATATGAATATGTTATGAACGCGCTAAGCACGTTTAACCTCCCCGTACTGCTGCTGTTTGCAATTGGAGCTGCCGCCGGAATCATTGCATTCTCACACTTGCTAAGCTGGATGCTTAAAAAATTCTACGCACAGACAATTGCACTGCTAAGCGGTTTCATGGTTGGTTCATTAATGAGGGTATGGCCTTGGCAAGAGGTTATTCATCATGCAGCCGGAGATACTTCACTGCCGGTAACACCAGGAAAGTTTGTAGAGATTCAAAATGCGATTGCAAGTCAAAATGCTGTCACACAAATTAATTCAGCAGCCAGCCATCCGGTTAGCGCACAGGTTGGTATAGCTATAGTATTCATAATCATTGGTATTGCGCTGGTAGTTGTACTTGAATCACTGGGCAAGAAGAAAAAGACAGAGGGCGCAGATACTATGGAGTCTACGAAAGCTACAGAAGTAACAGATATAAATTATGCAACAGAAGTAACAAAAATCACAGAGATAACAAAGGCAACAGAAGTAACAAAAATCACAGAGATAACAAAGGCAACAAAAGTTACGGAGAAAAGAGGGGTCACAAAGAGCGATAATGCGTAATCTTGAGGAAGTAAAATTTTACAATAGGCAAAAAATGTTTACATTTGCAGCCTAAAAAATCGGAGGGAGATTCGCAGCGCCGGGCAGACACCGGCAGCAACTGCGAAACTCATACCGGATCGGTAGCTCAGTTGGATAGAGCAACAGCCTTCTAAGCTGTGGGTCGAGGGTTCGAATCCCTCCCGATTCACGCGAATAAAACCCGCAAGCTTTGGCTTGCGGGTTTTTATTTTTGCAGCGAGCCCTCGCTGCAAAAATCGCTGTAGTTAAGCGCACTTCGTGCGCGAGGATGCACGCTCCCTACGGTCGCGGGCCTGCGGCCATGGGGACTAGATTCAATGCAAAGTTGAAGTTATGTCTTGCTCTGCAGCCATGAGGTTTTAGGCGCCATTGCCGCGCTGAACGCAGGTTGAAGAGGGTTGTCCGAAGATGCCCCGCTCTTCTGCTGAAAATTGCTCAAAACCAATGGCATCTGAGTTCCCTCTTCAACCAAGTGCAGCCTAGGCAATAAGCCGTTAAAAAACCGTGGGCGCAAGCAAGAGCATAACAAGACTTTGCATGCGATGAGATTATCAAAAAAAGTTCTGTAGGCAGGACTGTGAATCAGATAGTTACAATTCGGCCGATCCTACAGATTCGGCCAAACTGTATGTAGCTGATACTCAATAGCGACAGCAACACTTATATGATTAAGTCGGTTTAGTTATGCGAGAATTGCATGTGCCGCTTTGCGTCGCATGCAGAGCATTCCGCCAAGATTGCATGCTCGCTCTGCTCGCATGCGTACGGCCCGGCAAGAGCTGCATGCTCGCTCTGCTCGCATGCGTACGGCCCGGCACAAAGCGCCGTGCCGTTTTGTGGTTTGACGCGCTGTCGCGCGAGGAGGCACGCTCCCTACGGTCGCGGACTCGCGGCAATGCCGCTCGTCTTGGGTACATCCAATCGCGGGCCTGCGGCCATGGGGACAAGCGTAACTATCTGATCTAGGTTAGTCTGGGGCAATATTGAAAATCAGATAGTTACAAGACATCGCTGATTTAAAATTGAGATCTTTCGTAATGTATTGATACACAGCGCACCCTATAGGTACACTTGCACGGAAAGCCTGCAACCATGTATGTATACGCGCACGGAAAGCCTGCGGCCTGGGGACATCAGCTATTCAAATTCTTTGGCTACAAGTTTTAGATTCTCGCGGATATGAATGTGCTGCGGGCAATGCTCTTCACATTGGCCGCAATCAATACATTCTGAGGCTTTTCCGTGAGTTGCATTCAAGTTGCTGTAATATGTGATTGTATTCATGGACTGCGCGGCTCCAAATTGCTTCATTGTGTTGTACAGAGAGAAATACTCAGGGATGCAAATTTTCTGAGGGCATCCTGCGGTGCAATAATGGCAAGCCGTGCAAGGTATTGCAATACTGCCATTTATAATCTTCTCAGCCTTTGCTATAATCTCTTTTTCTTTGTCGCCGACAGGTTTGAAATCCTGCATATAAGAAGTGTTATCCTCCAGCTGCGCCAAATTGCTCATGCCGCTCAATACCATAAAGACATTCTCCAAGGAAGCGACATAACGTACTGCCCATGAGGCTGGTGTAGCATCTGGAGCATAATCCTTAAACATCTTCTCCACTTCAGCAGGAACTTTTGCAAGGGCGCCGCCTTTTACAGGCTCCATAACAATAACAGGCTTCCCGTACTTAACACAAAGATCATAGCACTTATGAGCCTCAACTGTAGGATTTTCCCAATCAATGTAATTAATTTGAAGCTGAACATACTCACTCTCAGGATGTTCCTTAAGCACCTGCTCTAACAAAGGCACCTCATCATGGAAAGAAAAACCAATATGCTTAATCTTCCCTTCCGCCTTCATCTTGGAAATAAATCCAAATCCGTCGAGAGCTTGAATAGTCTTATAATAATCTTTGTTGATTGCATGAATCCAATAGTAATCAAAGTATTCCACCCCGCATCTTTGCAGCTGCTCATCAAAAATACGCTGCAAATCCTCTTTCTTGTGAAGCTCCCAGCAAGGCATTTTGTCAGTGACAGTGAATGAGTTGCGCGGATATCTTTTAGCCACGGCCTCTCTAAAAGCAATTTCAGATTTACCATTATGATAAGGATAAGCGGTATCGTAATAAGTAAAACCGCGCTGCATGAAGATGTCAGCCATCTTCTTAACTGTCTCAATATCAACTGCGGAATAGTCATCCGGATTAAGCTGCGGAAGACGCATCATTCCAAAACCAAGTTTCTTTGCCATAACATTTCCTTTTTGTTATAACAAAGATAACGGCAATGCGACCAAAATAAAGTAAATAAATTACTGATTTTTTTACCTTTTTTACTGATTGAAACCACTATCTATTCAAACTCTTTAGCCACAAGTTTCAGACTTTTCCTAATAGATATGTGTTGCGGGCAATGCTCTTCACATTGGCCACAATTAATACATTCTGAGGCCTTTCCGTGAGTATTACTTAAACTTTGGTAATATACGCAACTATTGTCCATAACTGTTTTGCTCTTGCCAAAGCGTTTTTGAGAATTATAAATTTCAAAATACTCCGGAATGCAAATATGGACAGGACACCCTTCGGTACAATAATGGCATGCAGTACATGGTATTGAGATAGAATTGTTTATAATTTTTGCCGCTTTTGAGAACAGCTGCATTTCTTCTATCCCGACAGGTTTTAATCTGTCCATTAGCTTTATATTCTCCTCAACCTGAGACATTTCGCTCATTCCGCTCAGAACCATAAATACATTATCAAAAGATGTAGCAAAGCGCAAAGCCCAAGAAGCCGGAGAATAGTCGCTGTCATATTCTTTAAATAATCTCTCTGCCTCCACAGGAACGCGGGCAAGGGAACCGCCCTTTATAGGTTCCATCACTACAACAGGCTTACCATATTTTGTGGCAACCTCATAACATCTTTTAGAATCAATTGCGGAACTTTCCCAGTCCAAATAATTAAGCTGTAACTGAACATATTCCGTTTCCGGATGTTCTTTTAATATTTGTTCTAACAGAATAGAATCTCCATGGAATGAAAAACCAATATGCCCTACCTTTCCCTCTCTCTTCATTTTCAATAAAAAACCAAATCCGTCAAGGTTTTCTATAATTGTATAGTACTCTTTGTTTAAAGAGTGCAGCCAATAATAATCAAAGTATTCTACACCGCATCTTATAAGCTGCTCATCAAAAATTCTTTGCAAATCTGCCTTTTGGGTTAAAAGCCAGCTTGGCATTTTATCTGTGATTGTGAATGAATTGCGATGATGTCTCTTGACAACTGCCTCTCTAAATGCAGATTCACTGTTACCATTATGGTAAGAATACCCTGTATCAAAATAAGAAAATCCATGCGAAATAAAATAGTCCGCCATCAGCTTAAATGCCTCTATATCAATGGAAGAATAATCATCTGGATTAACGAGCGGCAATCTCATAACTCCAAATCCGAGTTTCTTGTTCATGATTAACAGTCTTTTTTAAGACACTCTGCTTAATCGGCAGTTTTTGTATTGGTAATTATAACAATTCCACCCGCAACAATAGATAAGAGAAGCATGGCGGAAAAAATATTAATAATATTAAAACTATGTTCAAGCAAAGCCATTGAATGCTTCAAAACAAATGAGGCTCCGCCAAAAATCGCAAATAATGCAACTCCCAGAAAAAGAGATATTAGCACAATCCAACGGGTCCATTCAGGCTGTTCTTTTTTTACCTGCGGCTGCGGATAATAATCAAGCTGCGAGATTATTTTCTTTGTAAAATCTTCTCCGTCAAGATGTTGCTTGCCAGCATCAAAAAAGCCCTTTATTTCCTTATCGCTTAACATATTGCAAATTTAATATTATCTTACTTATACCATTCTTATTATACAACTAATATCATTACTGTACACACACACTTTCTGCACACATTCACTTACTGTACACACACACTTTCTGCACACATTCACTTACTGCACACATTCACTTTCTGCACACATACACTTTCTGCACACATTCACTTACTGCACACATTCACTTACTGCACACATTCACTTACTGCACACACTCACTTACTGCACACACTCTTATTGCACCCAGACACTCATTGCCCGTAACCCGCTTGTTTTAAGTACACCTTTAAATGCTCCCTGCCCCTTGATAAATGGGACTTAACCGTATTCTCCTTCATCCCCGTAATCACCGCAATCTCAGAGATTTTCTTCTCCTCCATATAGAACAAGAGCAGCACTGCTTTCTCATTTTCCGCAAGATTTTTTAGAGCTCCGTTGATATCATTATTTACCGTAACTCTGTCTGAACCTGCAGTTTGCACTACCATTGGGTCAGAGGTGCGGTCTGCGCCGTTCATTTTTCTATCTGTCGGGAGCTGTACTTCATTGAGCCTCACCCGTTTGCTCATCTGGTCATAAAAGCAGTTATAGGCAATTCTAAAGAGCCAGGTAGATAATTTTGACCTGCCCTGAAAAGAAGAGAGCCCCGCATAGGCCTTAATAAAAGCATCTTGCGCTATATCGTCTGCAAGTGCTCCATTTCCTCCCGACAGGTTAAGCAGGAATCTCCTTAAAGGTTCCTGCTGCTCCCTGACAAATGCCGTGAATTCCGCTTTGTCCAATTGACAAACTATATTAAATCTTATGAAAATCTGTGCAAATCACTGCACAGCAATTTATTAAGGAGCTATTTAGAGATGTCTGATTCCTTTTGTCCTTCATCCTTTTTCTTGTAATATCTCCCTGCATAGAAAGATACAAGCAGCCCTGCGCCAACAAGAACCGGAATTAGTCCGGTACATGCAACTCCAAGCGCATAGGCGCTCATCACAGGCTGAGCACGCAATAAGAAATAAAGCAAAAAGAAAATACCGAAACCAAATCCGACAAGAGAAACTCCCCATGTGAACAACTTCATGGGATTTTCTTTTTTAATTTTTACATCCTGAGCATCCTTAAAGAAATTGGGATCCAAAGGGACACCTTTCTCTATTGCCTTGGCTATCAATTCATTTTTATTCTTTTGAGAAAGATAGCGAGACATGTAAACTGTCAGCACAATTGCCACCGGCAATATCACGCATACAAAAATTGGAACTAAAATTCCCATAACGTATAATTTTTAGTTAATAATTAATTTTTATTTGTTTCCAGTTAGACTTTGGAAAGGTACAAAAGGTTGCAAAGAAGAAGGAAAAATTTTGCAGAATTTGAGATTATTTCTCAGATTCCTCAATATCTGCAATTTGGCAAGGGATAATTGCCCAGAAAGTTGAACCTTCAGACTCTTTTGAATCAAATCCGATTTTGCCGCCGCAAGATTCTACAATGGCTTTGCATATAGAAAGCCCAAGCCCCGTACCTTGAGCAAAAGTATCAAGCTTCTCAAACCGCTGGAAAATAAGATGTTGCTTATCCTCAGCAATGCCGATTCCCGTATCCTCAACGGATATCTTAAGACCGCTATTTTCATAAACATAAGAGGCCGTGATGGTTCCGGATGGAGTGTACTTTATGGCATTAGTGATAAAGTTTGTAAGGACTTGAGCCACACGGTTTTTATCAGACAGTATAACACATTTTTTATAAGGATTGCAAGCAAGAAGTTCCACAGAAGGCTTTATCCTGCTCTTTACAGATGCAATAACTTCATCAAAACAAGCGGACATGTCAAACTCACCCTTCTCAATTTTTACCATTCCCGCCTCCATCTTAGACAAATCCAAAATGTCATTAATTATCCTCAGCAGCAAGTCGCTATTGCTGTTAATCAAATTTACAAACTCTTCTCTCTCTTCCGGATCACTCTCCTCCTGCAACAAATTGGAAAATCCGACAATTGCATTCAACGGTGTTCTAATTTCATGACTCATATTTGCAACAAACGCAGACTTAAGCTTGTCAGCCTCTTGAGCGCGCTCCATCTCCTCCTCCAAGCTCTTTCTCATCATAACAGACTGAGTAACATCTCTGTGCGTACCAATAACAGTCACTACATTTCCTCTCCTATCTTTAATTGGAGCAAACTCCTTTTCTGTGTATTGCCAATTTCCCGACAGGTTGTGATCCAATCTAAAGCACAATTTTTTTGGCGCCTCCGCACCGGCAATCACGCTACGCATCGTCTCTTTAAAGAGCTGCACATCATCTGGATGGAAAAATTTCATCTCATCCTCAAAAGGTCTCCCGTCGGGAGGAAAATAATCACACTCTACATTAAAGAAACGCCCGGATTTTACATCATAGCCCCAAACGGTAACATCACCCGCACTAAGCGCCAATGCAAGCTGTCTGTTCCTTCTATCAAGCTCATTCCTAGAGACATGAACTCTGTGCTTTAGAAGAAAAATAAATGTGGCAAGAATTAAGGCACAGGCAATAAATATTACAAAGAATATATATACGAATTTAGGAATCCAATGTCCTGTCAAGACCGGAGATAACCATTTGTCTTTCAATTTGTCAAAGCTTCCGTCAGCACGCATGTTGCTTAAAGCGGTATCCATGCGGAACATCAGGACGCTATCCCTTCCAACATAACAATACTTCTGATTGGGAATATCAAGATTCTTATACTCAAGATTTCTAATCTTAAGACTATCCATGTAATACAAAGCAATGCTGCGCACACAGACCATTACATCGCACTTCCCCTGAGACAGGCTCTTAAGTCCAACTCCAATATCATCTAAATAGTGGGACTCATTGTAAAGACCTATTTCCGTCAGGAATTCATCCGGGAATGAGCCCTTCTCCACAATGATTTTTTTACCTTCCAGCTGAGCCAGTTTGCCGTAAGGGCCTTCTCCCCTTCTATATATCACACTATGGATAAGATAGTTATGAACGGGTCCAAAATTATATTTGCTTTCCCAACTCTTGGTCATGTTCATGCCCATAATTACAGAAGAAGGGTGCTTGTCATAGTATTTGAGCAGCTGCTGCCATGGCATTGAGACAATCTTATAATTTCCAATGCCAAGCCTTTTCATGAGCTTTTTGGTCAAATCAATATTAAAGCCTTTAGGATTACCCTGAGCATCAACAAATTCAAACGGCGCATAATATCTGTCGCCGAGGAAAACTATAGTATCATTTTGAGATTGCTTAAAACTGCAAAAAATTAGAAAAGCGGCAAGCAAGCCACACAATTTAGCAGCTCCATATAAAAACCGTTTACTAAAATTATTCATAAAGGGGGGGTCAACCAACTTGGACAAAGGTAATGAATTATTAATTTTCAGCAAGCTCTATTTACGCCCTCTTTTTGCAAGGAATCCATGCCCAAAATGTTGAGCCTTGATTTTCTTTTGAGGTAAAGCCAATCTTCCCTCCGCAGGTATCTACTATAGCCTTGCAGATAGAGAGACCTAGCCCTGTTCCCTGCGCAAAATTATCCAGCTTCTCAAACCTCTGAAATATACGGTATTGCTTCTCCTCCGGAATGCCAATGCCGGTATCCGATACAGCAATCTTTACACCTCCGTTCTCGTAAACGTATGAAACCGTTATAGTTCCCAAAGGTGTATATTTTATGGCATTAGTAATAAAATTCGTAAGTATCTGAGATATTCTCTGCCTGTCTGAAAATACTATGCACTCCTTGTATGGATTGTTCTCAACAAGCTTCACACCTGCCGGAACTTTGCTCTTTACAGAACTTACAGTATCGGCAAAACACTTTGACATATCAAATTCGTTCTCAGCTATTTGTACAGCACCAGCCTCTATTTTGGAAAGGTCAAGTATGTCATTGACCAACCTTAAAAGAAGCTCGCTGTTGCTGTTAATCAGACTGATATACTCGTTCTTGCTCTCTTTGTCATCATCCTCCTGAAGCAAACCGGCAAAACCTACTATCGCATTAAGAGGTGTTCTAATATCATGGCTCATGTTTGCCAAAAATGCTGACTTCAACTTATCTGCCTGTTTTGCTTTTTCCATCTCAACCTTAAGCTCTTGCTGCACCATTACAAGGTCTGTATTATCTTTCCTGAATCCTACATATTTAGTAACCAAGCCGTCGGGACCTATATCAAACGGAGTTGCTGTAGTTGTGCAGTAATGCCACTTCTTATCCCACTCAAACCACATCTTTGAATCACATACAAAATTTTTAACAATTCCGGCTGTTAAGCCTGTTCTCATTTCATCAAAACCATTAACATTCTGTATTTTAACCAAATCAAAATATTCATCTACCTTAAAAATTTTCCCATTGATAAATCCTGAAACTGGGTCATTGAACATAGTAAACGTATTTGAAGGCCTATTCATTTCCCAATAAACAAGTCCGGAAGCCTTAATGGCCATATCATTCTTTAAGATATTTTCTTTAAGCCTTTTTTGAATATATACAGATGAAGTGATATCTCTGTGCGATCCGATTATTGTAACTACCTTATCATTGCTGTCTTTGATTTGAGCAAACTCTTTCTCTGTGTACTGCCAATTTCCGGATGCAGAATGATCCAGTCTAAAAACCATTTTTTTAGGTGGGGTATCTCCGGCAATCAGGCAATTCATTGTATTGATAAACAATTGTTTATCTCCAGGATGAAAGAAATTAACCTCATCTTCAAACAATCTTCCCTCAGGAGGAAAATAATCACATTCTACATTAAAGAAGCGCCTTGATTTAACATCATATCCCCACACTGTAACATCGCCGGCATTTAATGCAAGGGCAAGCTGTTTGCCTCTGTTCTCCAAATCCAATTTAGCCTTATCAACCCTCTTATTAAGCAACCAAGTAAAAGCAGAAAGTACAGCGGCTGCGCAGATTAATACAAATAGAATTGCGTACAAAAATTTTGGAATCTTTTCAACCGTAGTATTTGTAAACCATTTCCTAAAAATTCTTGAATAATCTCCGGCGCTTTTCATTCCCTGAATTGCCGTATCCAGCTGATACATAAGCAAACTGTCTCTCCCAACATAGCAATATTTTTGCAGCGGCATAGCTAAATCTGAAATTTCCAGATTATGTATATTCAGATTTTTAAGATAATATTTTGCTAAATCGTTATCGCAAACTAAAACGTCATGTTCACCGGATGAGAGCATTTTGAAACCCTGTTCATAATTATTAACTCTCATAATTTCATTGCTAAGCCCCATAGATACAAGTATCTCATCTTCATCTCCTCCGCGCTCTACAATGATTTTTTTACCCGCTAATTGTGAAAGTGCATTAATCTTTTTTGACCCCTTTCTGTAAACAACACTATGAGAAGTATAACTGTGGACCGGACCAAAATTGTACTTATTTTCTCTCCTTCCAATACGGTCCATTCCCATGATTACGGCATTGCTATGCTTATCGTAGAACTCCAGCAAGTCCTGCCAGTCCATAGAAACAATCTTAAAATTATGTTTGCCAATCCTATTCATTAATGACTTAGTCAGCTCAACGTCAAACCCATCCGGCATACCTGAATTATTAATGAACTCATAAGGCGGATAATACTTATCCCCAAGGAAAATTATCGTATCAGACGGTACGGCATCTTCTGTCTTATCACCTGTATTAGCCTCAGCGACAGATGTATCTTTATCTTCTGAATAAGCATATTCCGCAAACCGGGCAGTGATAAGCATTATAGAGAAAAGAGCAAACAACAATTTATGAAGTCTTCCAAGTCCCATGCTGTAAACAAAATTTTTCATTGTCATTACATTAAACGCCTGCAAGGAATCCACGCCCAAAATGTTGAGCCTTGATTTTCTTTTGAGGTAAAGCCAATCTTTCCTCCGCAGGTATCAACTATCGCCTTGCAGATAGAAAGGCCAAGCCCTGTTCCCTGGGCAAAATTATCCAGCTTCTCAAACCTCTGAAATATACGGTATTGCTTCTCCTCCGGAATGCCAATGCCGGTATCCGATACAGCAATCTTTACACCTCCGTTCTCGTAAACGTATGATGCTGTGATGGTTCCGTGAGGAGTATATTTGATGGCATTTGTTATGAAGTTTGTAAGTATCTGGGCTATCCTCTGATGGTCAGAGAATATTATGCACTCTGCGTACGGATTGTTCTCCACAAGCTTTACCCCTGCCGGCACTTTGCTCTTGACGGAACTTATCGTATCCGCAAAGCACTTTGACATATCAAACTCGTTCTCAGCTATTTGCACAGCTCCAGCCTCAATCTTGGAAAGGTCTAGTATATCATTGACCAACCTTAAAAGAAGCTCGCTGTTGCTGTTAATCAGACTGATATACTCGTTTTTGCTCTCTTTGTCATCATCTTCTTGAAGCAAACCGGCAAAACCTACTATCGCATTAAGAGGTGTTCTAATATCATGGCTCATGTTTGCAAGGAAAGCTGACTTTAACTTGTCCGCCTGCTGTGCCTTTTCCATCTCTACTTTTAACTCCTCCTGAATGCTCATCAAATCTGTAACATCTCTTCTAAGTCCAAAGAAGTCTGTAACTTTTCCAGATTTATCACGCAGAGGCACACCATTGTAAGAAATATATTTTATGCCAATATTTCCGCCATAATCAATTTTCCTAGTCACAGAAAAAGGCTTGCAAGTGCCATCTTTTATACTGTTATAAATTGCACGAGCTTCTATTTTATCCTGCGCGGTTAACTTTTCTAAAAAGTCACTTGACTTAATTTCAGCAACAACCGTATGCACATCTGAATAAACTTTAAACACGTCAGTATCAGGCGAATATTCCCATGTCTGAATATTGCTTTCCTTCATTACAAAGTCCATCCTTGTGATAAAATGCCTCATTTTCTCCCCCATTTCCACAAGTGGCGTATTATCTCTTCTGAAACCAACGTACTTTAAAACAACACCGTTTTGTCCAACTTTCAAAGGTGCTGCTGTTGCCTGGCAATAATGCCATTTGCCATCTTTAGGATACCATAGCTGAACATCAGAAGATAAGTTTTCATTACTACCAGTTTTCAACTTATCAATCATAAGTTGCATATCTTTTATATCGCTTAACTTCACCACCCTAAAATACTCATCCAAATCCATCTCCTTGCCATCCTCATAATTCAAGAATGGATCATTATAAGTTTTTATCTTGTTACTCTTGGTATCCAATTCCCAATAGACAGTGTGGGAGGACTTAAGAGCCAAAGCCATCTGCTTTCCGCGGCTGTTTAATTCAGACTCGGCGTTAACAATGCGCTTTTTTAAGAGCAATGAATAGAACGCAAAAAATAGAGCAGAAAAAATCAGTATGCAAATAATGACATAGACACCGGGAGGGATATTGATATCTCTGTCATTTTGCAACCATCTGTCAGTCAATGTTTCATAGCTGCCGTCAACATTCATTCTCTCCAACATGTCTCTTATCTTGTTCATCAGCGCAGTGTCACGTCCCACAAAACAATACCGCTGTGTAGGCAGATGCATGTCAGAAATTTTTATGTTTTTAATTTTCAAAGACTTCAAAAGATATCTGGCAACTTGCCCTTCACAAACAACAGCATCATATTTTCCCT
Organism: Bacteroidales bacterium; assembly: GCA_022647615.1. Classification (NCBI taxonomy): domain Bacteria; kingdom Pseudomonadati; phylum Bacteroidota; class Bacteroidia; order Bacteroidales; species Bacteroidales bacterium. Next base: position 1,614,390 of record JALCKZ010000001.1, on the reverse strand, counting down.
TTGACAAATCTAATATAGCAGGGCCATAATCATTTACAGATATAACCTCCTTGCCAAAGCCCATAGCCATCAGCATCTCCTCCATGCTTGTTTCAGATTCTACAAGAATTTTCTTGCCGGCAAGTTGAGAAAGAGATGTTATCTTTTTACTTCCTTTTCTATACAACACACAATGTGTCAGACTATTATGGATTGGCCCATATGCATATTTCTGACTTTTCTTTGCAGTCCAGTTCATACCAATGATAACAGAATTAGAATGCTCATCATAGTATTTAAGAACTTTTGGCCAATCCATTGATATAATACGGAATCTGCTGATTCCTAACCTCTTCATCAGAGTCCTTGTAAGGTCAATATTAAAACCTACGGACTTACCATTATTGTCCACAAACTCATAAGGAGGGTAGTACAAATCAGCAAGAAAAATTATTGAATCAGATTGGGAAATTAGCTGAACATCTGTCTCCGGACTCTCCACATCAGACTCAGCAAATGCATTGAGAGAGCAACAAGAAAAAGAAATGATTAATAGAACAGCAATAAAAAGTGTTCGCTTCATGTTTAAAGTTCAGCCTATTAGATGCGAATTTACAAAAAAACATTCACAATTACACCTATGGCAGAGACATTCTAAAGCATTAATTCGCTTTTTTTGCAAAAATGAAAAGGTCCTGACTAAGATGGCAATAACCCGTTGGATTCTTATCCAGATAATCTTGATGATACTCCTCTGCGTTATAAAAGTTTTTAAGCGGCAGTACCTCAAGAGCAATTGGCTTAGTATAAAGTTTTGTCAAGGTCCCGACAGCTTCATCTATAATTTTTTTATCTTCTGCGTCTACATAATAAATACCTGTACGGTACTGAGTGCCAATATCATGTCCTTGCTTATTCAAACTTGTAGGATCTATTGCCTTAAAGAAAATATCAAGCAACTTGCTCAGCGGCAGCACGTTCTGGTCATATTCAACTTTAACAGTCTCAGCAAAACCGGTCTTATCCGTACACACTTCCTTATAAGACGGATTATCCGTATGCCCGTTTGCAAATCCAACCTCAGTATTCGCAACTCCGTTCACCATCTTAAGATAATGCTCTGTTCCCCAGAAACATCCGCCTGCCAAATATATTGTCTTTGTCATATAGTTTATTTTTGCAAAAGTAAAAAATTACGGCCATCTATAACCTGCTGACCATTAATAAATTCTGGATAGACCCTTCGCTAATGGAGAGTCTGTTTATTAGTTACTGATATACAGCATATTGCACAGAGAGATACCTAATGCACATTTCCATAAGTCCCGGCATCGTCATCGGAATTGTTTAATTTTCTGTTAATATTATATTTGGACCCCCTATGGAAATTCCATGAGAAAGTAAATCCAATGGTCCCTTCTTTGCTCTTCAAACGGGCATCAGTGTTGTGAATTATAGCACTCTGAGGTGTTGTTTTATTATAATAATTATCCTTGCCAAATGGAAAATAATAAGCAATACCAAAATCAAAATTTTTGTAAGTATAGTCTAGTGTAAAGTATGCAACTTTTTCTACACCAAGCACATATATATTTTCAAGATAATTACTCTTAAACTTTTGATAATAACTAAAAGTAAAAGATTTAAATGTGTAGTTTATAGATAAACACATTGGAAAATACCACTTATTGTATGCTTTAGCTGTTTGATTAGGTTTAAATGAATGGTAAATGCTTTTGATGGAATAAGTAATATTCAATGATTCTAGTGGATGCAGAGAGAAATCTCCTTCAACTCCAAATTCGTTGTCTAGCACCGCATTTTCAGGGCGCATAACAATGACTGGTTTGTTATTTATGCTGTCAATAAGGAAGTTGCTGAAAATACTTCGTTTAGCCTTGTTAACAAATACATTCATACCAAGATTAAAGTATGTGTTTTCATAATCCGCAATAAATGACAAATAATTCTCTTTGGCGCTTCTTAATTTTGTATTCCCCGTACTAACCATGTTGCTCATCAGATAAATTGTATTATTGGATATTTGTGAAGATGAGGGATTTATAGGTTTTGAGGCGTATTTTAACCTGATTTGAAGAGATTGACTTATTTTGCGGCCGATTAGGATTGTAGGGGAAAAGATATTTTGGCGTTCTTTGTTGCTGTCATTTTTGTTCCAAATGAAATTGTCATTAAGACTTATTCTGTAATTAAACCCGTATACTGCTCCTTTGATCTCAGCAAATAATGAATGGGTCTGATTGATATACTGCGTTTTATTATCATTTTTTATAGAGTTACTTACATTGTAGTCCATCCATGCCACATTTGCCTTATACCCAATTGAATAACTTAAATTAGCATTTCCATTATGCTCGCAAATTACCTCGCCAATAATTGATTTTTTTTCATTGTGCAAGTTCAGGCTATCATTAAAGACAGTCATGCTTGATTCCCCTGATATGATTTTTTGAATATTGTGGTAAAGGGTACCAACCAAGTTAGCGGACAAAACAGTTTTTCTGTTAATATTTTTTGAATAATAAATATCTGCTTTGGGAGACATGCTATATATATGGCTGTTTCTAAATCCGTTAAAACTTTCCATAGTACTACTTACAGATGTGCTAATATTTCTTTTATCATCATAGTTATCTGTAGCATAACTAAGATTAATTTTTACTTGAAAGACATGAGAATTTTTTATTGAATTTGTATAGCCGGCATATACCGCATTTTGCGTTCCCCAGTTTTTTTCCTCCTGAAAAAGAGTGTACATGTATTTGTCTGATTTTAAATCATAGCTATAACAATCTTGATATGAGTCTTGTATGCCGCTCAAGACTCTATTTAAGTGAAAATTGTATCCCAATGTAAACTGACTATGGCCATGGATATATGAGAAATACGGGGTAAACTCGGAGAAAAAGCCAGTTACATTTAAGTAAATATTGCCTGATATACCAGAATCTAAATTGCTGGTTGTTATGTTAATAACCCTTTTTGAATCTGTATATTTTGCTGGCGGAACATCGTAATAATCAGCCTTGATTATTTTTTGTGGAGGAATAATCAATAAGTCCTGATCACTCGCCTTAACGCCGTTAATCAGTATCAGTACATTCTTCCCATCTACCGATGAAAGCGTATTTGAAATTTTATTCACAATTAAAAAAGGGACATTTAGCATTAAATCTCTTGCCGTTTTTGATTTGCTTATTTGCGCTGGAGAGAACAAAATACTTAAATGGTCTATTTTTGAGTTATATCTATTTGCCTGTACAATAAGTGTTTTTAAAAGAATATTATCGTCTTCCAGAATTTTTGTCGTCAAATTCAGAGTATCTGAAGACCTATCTTTTACTTCTAAAGTTACGCTGGACGTTTTATAGCCAAGACTTGAATATTTCAATTCCCATTGTCCTATGGGAACGTTAAATGTAAATGCCCCCGTATTGTCTGATACTGTGTGTCCAATAATCTTAGTTGTATCAGTAAGTTTTGACAGATACACTACAACGTCTGTAATAGGCACATTGTTTTTATCTGCAACTATTTGCTTAACAATACGCTGAGCAAAGACTGACTGAGGTGCAATTGTAATCAACAACAAAAGGGAGTTAAATAACAACTTAAATATGCTATTATTCATCACCGTGTGTTTTTAATAACCTTGCAGAACTACGCCATTTGCTAATAATTTAAACTATATCCTTGGCTTTTGAATAATACGAATAACCAAGGAAATTGCATAAACTACAATACCGTAGATTACGGGGATAAGAGACACCTTAATGCCGCCGGCCATAACACCAGCGGGCGGCATTGCGGCAACTTGGATAGCCGCACATAACTGAAAGGCCCCTAACATACTGTACACAACGCCAACCAACATGGCCAAAATTCCAAACTCTTTTACCCAAGCCGGAGCCTTCCATGCAGAAAGGCAAATTGCTACGAATAAAATAGTTATTATTGACATTCCTACTGGTCCACCAGCATAAAATAATTGAAACATAGTTGTAATTTTAGGTTAATAATTAATTATTATACAAGTATTTATTCTTTTGGAAAGAAAGCATTTCATATTTTTCAAGTACAAAAATATGTGCAAATAGGAAAAATGATATTTTTAAAACCCGCTATCTATGTGTCAAATCCACCTATCTCTCCTTTTGGAGCCACGACAGCTGTTTATTTATAAATAAATTTGCCATTTTTGTAAGAGCGAACCTAAAGATAATGTCAATTCATCAGCACATAAAACAAAGTATTCCGCAACAAGTGAATGTAATAGTTATAAAATAATGTAACAAGCATAATATGAATAAATTACAATATCACATATTATATTGGGGAGTAGCTATGCTCTTGCTTAGTTTAATGTTGATAAGTGCCCACTACAAATTCTCCGAAGCTATCTTTATTTCTTGCTCAATGCTTCCGGGTGTACTTTTGGCACAATACCTTAAAAAAGATATTTCCTTTAAAAATAAAAAAGAGGGAATTAAAAATTCAATAATACTTACCATCACAGTCTTTATTGTAATATATCTAGGCATATTTTCCGCTCAATGGTATCTCCGCAATATGCAACAACCTGATGCGATTCTATTAAACCCTGTATTTATTTTATTGACTGCTGCGGCATTCATTATTCTTAATAATTATTTAGAAATAAAGATATTCCCTATATCATCACGGGAAACATACCAAAGTGATAAAACATTTGATTTTATTTCAGATAGAAAGAAAATAACGATAAAAATAAATGATATAACCTATATTGAATCAAATGATGATGAGGTTTGGGTACACACAATTGGAGATACATCATACAGAACTAAAATGAAAATTTCCAGGTGGAGTGAAGTTATGGATAAGCAATTTGAAAGGATACATCGCTCATATTTGGTTAACACCAATCATATAACAGAAAGAACGGCAACATACGTCATAGTAGATGGGAAAAAACTGGAAATTTCAAGGAAATATAGGCAGATGTAAATTACGGCCATCTATAACCTGCTGACCATTAATAAATTCCGGATAGACCCTTCGCTAATGAAGAGTCTGTTTATTAATTGCTTATATACAGCATATTGCAAAGCTAGGTAACTTTCAACCCGCGCCACGTGGCGCGGTGCCTCTCCGTGGCGAAGCCACGTAAAAGCAGGTGTCAACTCCACACAAAAGGCAGGCCTTAAAAGCCTGCCTTTTGTGTGGAGTTGACGGGAATCGAACCCGCGACCTCAGCGTTGCGAACGCTGCGCTCTAGCCAACTGAGCTACAACCCCTTAAGTACATCAAATACTCTTTAAACATCTTTTCTATCCAGCATTGTCCTATTGGAGACAATTGGTTTTGCCCAAAATCCAATGGAGGTCATGTAAAAAATGAATGCAAAGATAAGAAACATTCCTATCCTTAAACTTCCGGTCCAGTCAGATAAAAGCCCTACTAAAAGCGGACCTACGGCGCCGCCTACAATAGCAGAACAAAGAATTCCGGCAAATGAGCCATGATGTTCCGCTGCGGAATTAAGTGCTAATGAGAATATTATGGAATACATCATTGATATGCTGAATCCAATTGCGGGGAAGCAGAAAAGTGCTGTCTGTCGGGAGCCAAACAATGCAATAGCCAAAAGTGTAGCAGCTAAATAACCGCTGCAGCGCAAAAGTTTTTTGCTGTCAAACAGTTTTAATAATACAAGTCCAAGCACGCAGCCCACCAGCATAGAGCCCCAGAAATAGGCAACCGTATGTGCTCCAAGTACCTGAGGATTAACACCGTGATACTTCTCCAAAAATGTGCTCATATAGATAGAAGTTCCTTGCTCGGTACTTACGTAGCAAAAAATACCTAGCGCGAACAGCCATACATATCTCTTCCTAAACAGCTCAAAATAAGAGGATTTGCTTCCGCTTTTTTCATCTTCATTAAGCTCAATTTTGGGAAACTTGCACACAAGGACAGCGCAAAGCATTACAACCAATATTATTGCAAACAGGTAATACAGAGAGACCCACGGCAATTCCGGAGGTGCAATTGACATTGGATTTTTTACATAATACGTGTATACAAGCGGACTGATAAAAGATGCGCAGCTGAAAACCAGCTGGCCCAGTTCACCAACAAAGGCATAGTTTTCCTCTCCTCCAACGGTTCTTTGCAGCGGATTCAGAACTGTCTGAAGCATAGCCATTCCCAGCCCTATTATAAAACAAGAGCAAAGAAGAATAGGATAAGTATGCAAAAAAGCAAACAGCAAAGAACCAATGAACGGCATTAAAAAACCGACGAATAAAACACGCTTCTCCCCCCACTTTTCAATCATCAACCCTGCGGGTATTGACATAACTGCATAGGCTACAAAAAATGAGGTTGGAATGAAACCTGCAAGAGCAAGATTCTTAAGGGAAAAATTATTGATGATATCCGGAATAAGCGGCCCTAATATGTTGGTTATAAATGAAATAACAAACCAAAAGGACATTATAAGAGCCAGCTGCCAGACTCTCTTTGAAAAAATTTTTCCCATTAATCAAATTATTAATGCAGGAACTTGCCCGCATGAAATCATTTACACAATATTTATTTCTGCAAAAATTCTTTATCAAGCAAAGCCTTCTTTTTAGCAGCCTCTTCCGCTCTCTTTGCAGCGAGTCTCAAAATAAAATTTAATCTTTGGCTCAGTACCGGAAGGTCTTAAAGAGACCATGGTTCCATCCTTTGCAATATATTGAAGCACATTGGATTTAGCCAGCTTAACCTCAGGCGCGTAATTGTTTCCCTTATCAAAATCTTTATAAACAACTATAGGAGAACCTGCCAATTTCTTTGGAGGATTGCTTCTGAATTTCTCCATTATTCCGGCAATTTTTTTTGCTCCCTCTATACCTTTGAAAGTGTATTGGCGCAGCCAGTTATCATACTGTCCAAACTCCTTATAGATTAGTTGAAGCAATCCCCACATTGTCATCTTATTGTCTGCGCACCATGCAGCGCATTCACATATAATTGAGCAAGTTATAGGCGCATCCTTATCTCTTACAAACTCACCCAGGCTAAAGCCAAAACTCTCCTCTCCGCCGCAAACAAATATTCCCTTCCCCTCATTATGCTTTACAACCTCCGCAATGTTTTTGAAACCTGTAAGAACATTATAACACTTAACTCCAAATTTTTCCGCAATGTCTGAAATCAAATTTGTAGTCACGATAGTTTTTATTGTGTAAGGGAATTTTTTGCTTCTCTTTAGTTTTCCCGTCTCGCTCCAGCGTCTTAGTACATAATAAGTTAGAATGGCATTAGTCTGATTTCCGTTAAGCAGCACAATTTCTCCTTTGTCATTTCTTATTCCCATCCCTACTCTGTCCGCATCCGGATCAGAAGCCAAAACCAAATCTGCTTTTATCTTATTTGCAAGATCAACAGCCATCTTCATAGCTGAAGGATTCTCGGGATTTGGAGATTCTACCGTAGGAAAATTGCCATCATTAATTGCCTGAGCCTTAACGACATTAACATTTGCAAAGCCCATCTCCTTTAAAGCGCGCGGAATAATTTTGATGCCTGTTCCATGCAGAGGTGTGTACACAACTTTCATGTTCTTGTGATGCTTTACAGCAAGAGGAGAGAGATGAAGAGTGGACAAATCCTTTAAATAAGCTTTGTCAATTTCCGCACCAATCATTTTGATGCTTCCTTTACAACTCTTTTCGGCTGAGCATTTTGCAGAAGTTTTCTTACCTCCCCATTTAACCTGTGAAAGATTTTTTATTTTGTTCACTTCCTTTATAATGCCTGTATCATGAGGAGCAATTACCTGAGCGCCATCATCCCAATAGGCTTTGTAACCGTTGTACTCCTTTGGATTATGAGATGCGGTAACCATCACGCCACCCTGGCAATGCAGGTGACGAATAGTGTAGCTCAGCTCCGGAGTAGGACGCAAATCTCTGAACAGGAATACTTTAAAGCCGTTAGCGGCAAATATATCCGCTACAAGCCGTGAATATTCTTTACTGTGATTTCTGCAGTCAAATGAAATTGCAACTTTTATCTGCTTAAGCGGATTTTTTGAATCCGGTCCAAAGGCCTTAATCAAATAATTTGCAAAGCCTTGCGTTGCCATCCCCACGGTGTATTTATTCATTCTGTTTGTACCGGCACCCATAATTCCTCTAAGTCCGCCGGTCCCGAATTCCAAAGTTTTATAAAATGCATCTTCCAGAACCTTTGGGTCCCCGTCAATCATTTTTTTAACTTCCGCTTTTGTTGCGGCATCGTAACCCTCTCCGAGCCACTGCTTTGCCGTTGTCAAAATTTTGCTATCCATAATGTTATATTTATTTTTTATTCAAATAAAAAAAGATTAACCGCTTTGCTAAAAACATTTAAACAATTCAAACGGCTAATTGTTGATTTCTATATATTAATAGTCCTCAAATTTATGAATTTTTAGGTACATTTGCACACGTTCAGAAGCCATCAGTTAACCTTCATCCAAAACATTTTAACATGAGCGAGCAAATTAAACACGAGTGCGGTATTGTTCTTATCCGCCTACTTAAACCATTATCTTACTACAAGAAAAAATATGGGACATATTCGTACGGTCTTAATAAACTGTACCTTATGATGGAAAAACAGCACAACCGCGGCCAGGAAGGAGCCGGACTTGCATGCATTAAAATTAATGCCGAACCTGGCAATGAATACATATTCAGAGAGCGCGCGCTTGGCAATACTGCAATTGCGGAATGCTTTGATAATGTGCATAAAGCAATTGATGAGGCAAAGAAGAGCACATTGGAAACGGAAGATCTTCCATACCTTGGAGAAGTTTATATAGGTCACCTAAGATACAGTACCACAGGGAGAAGCGGTATGTCTTACGTTCATCCGTTTTTAAGAAGGAACAACTGGCGCACCCGCAATCTTTGTCTTGCCGGGAACTTCAACCTGACAAATGAAGAGGAATTATTTGACATGGTCATAGGACAAGGCCAGCATCCGCGCAGCGACGCAGATACATTTTTAATTCTGGAACAGATGGGCTGTCTGCTTGACGAGCATCATAATGATTTGTACAAAAAGTTTAAGGCTCAAGGTTTTAGAGGCGCGGAGCTAAATCAGAAAATTGAAGAAAGCATAGATATGGAGGGAGTAATTGCGGAGGCTTCTAAAACATGGGACGGAGGATTTTGCATTGTAGGCGCAACCGGCAGCGGAGAAAGTTTTGTATTCAAAGACAGATGGGGAATTAGACCTTGCTATTATTATAGTGATAATGAGGTTGTTGTAGCAGCATCAGAGCGTGCCGCCATACAAACCGCAATGGATGTAAAATTTGAAGATATCAAAGAACTTACTGCAGGTGAGGCAATTACTATTCATCGCGACGGGCGCATGAATATCAGCTGCATTGTAAAGCCCAGCAATCCAAAGCCTTGCTCATTTGAGAGAATTTATTTTTCCCGCGGTTCAGATGCTGAAATCTACAGGGAGAGAAAAATGCTTGGCAAACTTTTGGCTCCGCAAATTCTTTCAGCCTCTGCCGGCGGTTTTGACCATACTGTTTTCTCCTTTATTCCAAATACCGCAGAAGTTGCGTATTATGGTATGATTGAGGGACTTAATGACAAACTTAATGAAGCAAAATTCCTGGCCATAGAAGAGATTCAAAACAAATCTGTCGGGAGCAAAGAGAATAAAAATAAAGAACTTCTTAACAAAGAAAATGAGGCTATCAAAGAGATTCTTGCGCGCAAGGTAAGGACGGAAAAGCTTGCTATTAAGGATATTAAGATGAGAACCTTTATTGCGGAAGGAAGCACAAGAAATGATTTGGCCGCTCACGTTTATGATATAACTTACAATAGCATTATTCCTAAAAAGGATACAATTGCAGTAATAGATGACAGCATAGTAAGAGGCACAACGCTAAAGCAGAGTATTATAAAGATACTCAGCAGGTTAGATCCAAAGGAGATAATAATAATATCCTCTTCTCCGCAAATCAGATACCCTGATTGCTATGGAATTGACATGAGCAGAATGGGAGAATTTATCGCTTTTAATGCGGCGGTTTCATTAATCAAAGAGAGAGGAATGGAAAAATTGCTAAGTGAAGTTTACAGAAAATGCAAGGCGGCTGATAACAAACCGCTCTCAGAATTTATAAGTTCAAGTACTACTTCCAGCAAAGATTCATCTGCGGCAAAGCCTCATATTCAGAACTTTGTAAAGGAGATATATGCTCCATTCACAGAGGAGGAAATTTCTGCAAAGATTGCAGAGCTTGTTACTCCCGACGGTTTAAAATGCAATGTAAAAGTTGTGTATCAAAGCATTGAGAATTTGCATAAAGCATGTCCTAAAAATAGCGGCGATTGGTACTTCAGCGGAAACTATCCAACCCCCGGAGGTACAAGGACGGCAATACGTGCGTACATAAATTATTATGAAGGAAACCCCTATAAACGCGGTTATAGTAGATAATTTGCAAATTCAGTTAAAAATTGTTAGATTTGTTACAACAAAACAAAACAACTTTTACAATGAACATTTTTGTATCTAGCCTAAGTTTTAAAGCAAGAAGAGAAGACTTAGAGCAGTTATTCGCTCCCTACGGGGAAGTTTCTTCAGCTAGGATTATTATTAACAGGGACACTCACAGATCTAGAGGATATGGATTTGTTGAGATGCCGGATGATGCTGCAGCTGAAAAAGCAATTGCAGCTCTTAACGGTTCCGAACATATGGGAAGAACCATTAATGTTGCAGTAGCAACGTCCAAGGCTAATCACCCTCAGGAATCAGCTCCGCAAAACCCTGCAGGTGAGAACCCTCAGCAGTAGCAATACCGCGGAGAGCAAAGTTCTTTAATTAACCTAAAACAAAAAAAACGCATCGGAATCCGATGCGTTTTTTTTGTATGTTTTAATCTAAACTTTACTTGGAAGCTTCATCCAAGAACTTATTATATTTATCATATCCGGCCTTGTAAGTTTCATTCTTATCACGGAAACGGAAATAGATATTCTTTAGATATTCAGCGCAATATTTCTGAACTTCTTTATCCTTTGCAATAGAGAATGCTTTCTCAAAAGGAACGATAGCTTTCTCAAGGCACTGGTTAAGTTGCTCATTCAAAGCATTGTACTTAGCATCATCAGTCTCCATTGCAGCTTTCTCCTGCAACTCAAGACCCATTGAATAATAAGCATCACCCTCAGCAAATGGAGCGTAAACGTAAGTAGGATCTACCTGCAAAGCTTTCTGATAGCAAGCAATTGCCTGGTCATACTTTTTCAAAGTCTTATAAATATTCCCTTCTGTGTAAATCAAAGAGGCATTTGTAGGCTCATTTTTCTGTGCAGTATGAATGTACTCAAGAATCTTATTAGGATCATCCTTTGTGCTTAGGTAAGTGTTAATCAGCTCAATTAGAATGCTCTGGCTGGTAGGATATTTTGCAAAGCCCAATGCAAGAACTTCCTTTGCCTTTGCAGTATCTCTCTTCTGTTTGTAAGCGGAAGATAGGTATGCGTAAGCCTCGCCGTTTGAATCATAATTCATTTCCATGCACTTGTGCAGCAATGAAATAGCTCTGTCATCATCCTTAGACATAGAAGCTGTAACACCGGCATTGTACAATGCCATTGTATCAACCATTCCTACAGAAGGATCAGAAGTAGCCTCAAATGATTTCTCAAAACATACGGAAGCTGTCTTATTGTCTCCAACTCTGGAAGCGCTAATTGCTGATTGCCAATATCTTTGGCCAAGTGTCTTAAAGGCGGCGGTCAAATCGCTCTTGGAAGCCTTAAGCTCCTCCCCTTTCTTAAATGCATTATATGCGCAACTTAGTGCGTCTTCATCAGTCAGCGTAGGCTGCTTGATAACCCATGCGGCAAGTTTGCCGGATGCATCATAATAAAGGTCTTTGTCAGCGTAACTGTCAACGGTATAAACCTGTCCGTTAACTTCTTTCTTTTGTGAACCTGTTACGGTTTGGTCTTTTAGCAAAAGTTTAACCTGCATCTGAGGTGCATCAATCCAAAGTCCGTTGATTGGAGCATCATAGCATGCAGCGTATGCATTTCCCAATTTCATCCAGGTGTCAGCCCTATCAGCTTTTTTAGGATTTTGAGAAGTTTCCTTAGCTTTTGCAAGTCCTTTTAAAGCAGACTCGGCTTCTTTTGACTGTGCGTTAACTTGCGCAACGCAAAGCAGCACAAGAGCCAATGAGATAAATAACTTTTTCATTATAAATAAATTAAAATTTGTAATTCTATAAATCTTTTAAAAATTCAGGTTTCAAAAATTTAGGCAAATCTACTACTTTTTATTAATAATACTCCCGACAGACTAATTTTCCTCCCCTTCTGCGCCATTTCCACTCTCTCCGTCCTTGGCACTCTGTTCCGCCTCTTCATCAGCAGGAGCTTTTTCATCACTTTTTGGAACAATGCAAACTGCTGCAATACTGTCCTTTGCCCTAATATTAATAAGTTTAACTCCCTGAGTAGCACGTCCGGCAACTCTAATGTCAGATGCCGCAACTCTGATGGTAATGCCTGATTTATTAATAATCATCAGGTCATTTTCATCACTTACCACCTTAAGAGCAATAAGTTTGCCAGTCTTTTCAGTAATGTTAATTGTCTTTACGCCTTTGCCTCCTCTGTGGGTAATTCTGTAGTCATCCAAATCACTTCTCTTGCCATATCCGTTCTCGCTGACAACCAGAATTGTCTCATTATTATTCTTAACAGATTCGGGGTCAACAGCAATAAGCCCAATGACCTCATTACCTTCCTCTATATTAATGCCTCTTACTCCGGTGCCGGTTCTTCCAATAGCTCTCACTCCGCTCTCCTCAAATCTTACGCACTTGCCCTCTTTTGCCGCAACCATAATTTGGCTGCTGCCGTTAGTAAGAATTGCATCCAGAAGTTCATCTCCCTCCCTGATATTCACCGCATTAACTCCTGTAGTTCTTGGGTGTGAATACTCCTCCAGCATTGTCTTCTTTACAACACCGTTCTTTGTTCCAAGAACAACGTAATTATTCTTAATGTAATCAGCATCTTCCAATGTCTTCACATTAATGTATGCGCGAACGCTATCTCCATTCTCTATGCTAAGTACATTCTGAATAGCTCTTCCCTTATTGGTCTTGTTTCCTTCAGGAATGTTGTAAACCTTTAGCCAGAAGCATCTTCCGTTCTTTGTGAAGAACAGCATCGTACTGTGCATATTGGCAACATAGATGTGCTCAATGAAATCCTCATCCCTGGTAGAACTTCCTTTTGAGCCTATGCCGCCTCTGTTCTGAAGCTTGTAGTCTGCAAGCGGCGTTCTCTTAATATAGCCAAGATGAGATATCGTAATTACCACATCCTCATCGGCATAGAAGTCTTCCGGATTAAATTCGCCCTCCATCGGGACTATATCTGTACGTCTTGCATCTCCAAAACGTTTCTTCAAATCCAGCAGTTCATCTTTAATTATGCCCATCTGCAAATTGATGTCTGCAAGGATATCTTTTAATCTCTTGATAGTAGCTTCCAGCTCTTTTCTCTCATCCTCCAGCTTACCTCTCTCCAGTCCGGTCAGCTGTCTCAATCTCATCTCAACAATTGCAGATGCCTGGATATCTGATAATTTGAACTTCTCTATCAATCTGGCCTTAGCTTCATCAACTGTCTTAGATGAACGGATAATATTTATAACTTCATCAATATTATCCAGCGCAATTAGCAAACCAACAACAATATGGTCTCTATCCTCGGCCTTCTTAAGTTCAAATTTTGAGCGCCTTACAACAACATCATGTCTGTGGCGGACAAAGTATTTAATAAGCTGCTTTAAATTCAGAAGTCTTGGACGCCCGTCTGCAAGAGCAACATTATTAACAGGGAAACTGCTCTGCAACTCGGTCATTTTGAACAAGTTGTTCAAAACAACGCTGGACATGGCGCCAACTTTCAGCTTCACGACAAGCCTCATTCCAGTCTTGCGGTCGCTCTCATCATTGACATAAACTATATCATCTATCTTCTTCTCCTCCACAAGATTAGCAATCTGCTGAAGAAGTTCCGCCTTATTGACCAGGTAAGGAATCTCTTTTATCACGATAGTTTCTCTTCCGCTCTTCTCATTGATTTCCACCTCTGTCTTGCCGCGTAGAATAACTCTTCCTCTGCCGGTCTCATAAGCCTCCTTAATTCCTTGAAGGCCAAGGATTGTACCTCCTGTCGGGAAATCCGGTCCTTTAATATATTGCATCAGCTCATCTGTGGTGATATCATTGTTATCTATGTATGCAATGATACCGTCGCAAACTTCATTAAGATTGTGAGGCGGCATATTGGTTGCCATTCCAACAGCAATTCCGCTTGCTCCGTTAAGCAGCAAAAGCGGCGCCTTTGCAGGCAATACCAGCGGCTCCTGAAACTCGCCGTCAAAATTTGGAATAAAATCTACGGTGTTCTTATCCAGGTCTTTAAGAATTTCTTCTCCCATTGGAGTAAGCTTGGCCTCCGTATAACGCTGAGCCGCAGGAGGATCTCCTCCGACGGAACCAAAGTTTCCTTGTCCGAAGACAAGCATATATCTCATGCTCCAGCTCTGAGCTAATCTTACCATTGCATCATAAACGCTGGCATCTCCATGAGGATGGTATTTACCTAGTACATCTCCGACAATACGTGCAGATTTCTTAGTCTGACCGCCGGCAGTAATGCCAAGTTCGCCCATATCAAATAAGATTCTGCGGTGAACCGGCTTAAGACCGTCTCTAACATCGGGTAGCGCTCTGGCAACAATAACGGACATAGAGTAATCTATGTACGCCGTTTTCATCTGATCCTCAATGTTAATTTTCTGAATTTTCCCCTGCTCCCGGCTATCCAGATTCTCGTTCTCCTGGTTCTCCCCTTCTCCCTGGGCTCCAGTGTTTTTCTGATCCTTGTTCTCGTCCATTCTTTTACTATTTTTTATAGGCCTCCTTGGGCCCGTTTTAGAAGTTTCAAAATTACTCATTTTTTTGCAAAAAAAGAAGCTCCGGAAGGGCCAAATTCGGGACAAGTTATCAACATTTAAACCGTAGTCCGCTCTTTATTCTTAACTTAGCGGAAATTTACATATACCCATGCATATAGAGATACCTGACAATCTAAACGCCATCATTGCTTATGCAAAAGAGGAAGCAATGCGTTTGGGCAGTTATGTACTTACTACTGACCACCTTATACTTGGCATGATACGCCACGGGGACAACAGCGCTTTAAGAAGATTATCTGAGCTTGGAGTCAAAATTCCAGAACTAAAAGAGACCATAGAAAATGTAATAAGAAGGGATCAGCCTATTCCTCCCGACAGCGATGCCAACATAGCTCTCTCCGCAGCAAGCAGCAATGCTCTTAAAGTTATGTTTTTAGAGGCAAGAAGCTTGCATGCGCCGGAACCTGATGCACTGCATCTTTTGCTTGCCATCATGCGCGGACAAGAGAGTGCGGCAATAGACTATCTTCAGACTAAAGGAATTGACTACGATATTGTAAAATCCAAATACTTAGGTCCTTCCGACCAGCATCAAAACAACGGATTTTTTGATGCCATACCCGGTGATAATTTTGACGCAAAGAGCTTTATTGACAATGTGGCGAACAGCGCGGCTGATGCAGTGGGAAATTTATTTAATATGCTTAACAAACAAGAAGGAAATGATCCTGATAATGAGGATAATATGAATAACGGACAGGGAGAAAACGGAGGCGGGAAAAAACCTGTCGGGAATAAAAATGGTTCATCCGGAACCCCTGTGCTTGACAGCTTTGGCTACAATTTGACAAAAGCTGCGGCAGAGGGAAAGCTTGACCCTGTCGTAGGGCGTGAAAAAGAGATTGAGAGAGTTGCCCAAATTCTGGGGAGGAGAAAGAAGAATAATCCTATCCTGATTGGCGAGCCCGGAGTTGGCAAAAGTGCTATTGCAGAGGGACTTGCATTAAGAATTGCAAATAAGGAGGTTTCTTTTTCTCTGCTGGATAAAAAGATTTTTTCACTTGATATAGGGAGCATTGTTGCCGGGACAAAATACCGCGGTCAATTTGAGGAGAGGATGAAGTCTATTCTTAATGAGATTAGAAAAACTGACAATATTATTCTCTTCATTGATGAAATGCACACGCTGGTTGGAGCGGGCGGCGCAGCAGGTTCACTTGATGCTGCCAATATGCTTAAGCCGGCCCTGGCAAGAGGTGAGATTCAATGCATTGGAGCAACTACGCTGGATGAGTTCAGAGAAGTCATAGAGAAAGACGGAGCGTTGGAAAGAAGATTTCAGAAGGTAATGATTGAACCGACGGATTTTAAGCAAACTCTTAATATTCTGGAGCATATAAAAGTACGCTATGAGGAGCACCACAACGTGGTGTATACTGAGGATGCTCTTAAAAGCTGTATATCTTTAAGTCAGAGATACATATCAGACAGATTCCTGCCTGATAAAGCCATTGATATATTGGATGAGGCTGGGAGCCGCGCCCATATTAAAAATCTAAAAGTGCCAAAGAATGTGGCAGATATGGAAGATGCTATATCCGTAATAGAGAAGGAAAAGACGGAAGCAGTTACGGCACAGGACTTTAAGAAGGCCGCACTATATCGCGACATGCTTAAGGAGAAGGCAGATGATTTGAAAAAAGCAAAGGAAAAATGGTGCGCAAAGCAAGATAAAAAGCCGGCTGTTGTGGATAAGGGTGATATAGAGGCTGTTTTGAGCATGACCACCAAGATTCCCATCCAGCGTCTTGCGCAGAGCGAGAGCATGCGTCTTGCAAGCATGAGCAAAGTTCTTAAAGAGAGCATTATTGGACAAGATGATGCTGTTGAGAAAGTTACACGTGCAATTCAAAGAAACAGAGCGGGACTTAAAGACCCAAATAAACCTATCGGGACCTTTATATTCTTAGGCCCTACCGGAGTTGGCAAGACTCAGCTGGCAAAAGTGCTGGCTCGCTACCTGTTTGATACAGAGGATGCTCTGATAAGAGTGGATATGAGCGAATTTATGGAGAAATTCTCCGTAAGCCGTTTAATTGGAGCGCCTCCGGGATATGTAGGATACAATGAGGGGGGAGAACTTTCTGAGAAAGTGCGCCGCAAACCGTACAGCGTTGTGCTGCTGGATGAAATAGAGAAAGCGCATCCCGATATTTTCAATTTGCTGTTGCAGGTTTTGGATGAAGGAAGGCTTACAGACAGTAACGGAAGAAGCATAGACTTTAAGAATACGATTCTCATAATGACCTCAAACATAGGGAGCAAGGAGCTTAAGGATTTTGGAGCGGGAGTTGGATATGCAACGGCCACCAAGAGAGATGTTGCCGGTAAAAACAGAGAGATTATTGATAAGGCTATAAAGAAAACTTTCTCGCCTGAATTTCTTAACAGGCTGGATGAGCAGATTCTTTTCAACCCTCTGACAAAGGCTGATTTAGAGAAGATTATAGATATAGAGCTTAAAGGAGTTTATGCACGCGTAGAGGAGATTGGGTATAAGCTTAAAATTTCTCCTGCTGCAAAGAAATTTGTGGCTGGCGCAGGATATGATCCTCAATATGGAGCGCGCCCTCTAAAGAGAGCTATTCAGAAATTGATAGAAGACCCTGTTTCAGAGGCCATTATCTCCATGCAAATAAAAATAGGCGGAACAATTGAGCTTGTGCTTGACAAGAACAATGTTGTTGTAAAAAAGTAATATCACTAGCAAGAGTTACTTAAAACACTCATAATAAACTGCGTGTAATTTTGTTATACGCAGTTTGTTTTATTTTGGTAATTACTTTATTACAAGAAATTTTGAAGAGGGTTCTCCGCAGATTTCGCACTCTTTTGGAGGTCTGGAAGTGTACACTCCGCCGCATGTCGGACATAAATAGTAAACAGATGCAAGTTTCTCCGGATGAGATATTTGCGCAAGAGCTTGCGCATAAAGTTTTGCATGAGTTTCTTCTGCGCTCCTTGCATATCTGAAACTGTTTACAGCTTTCTCCGCACTGCAAACCATTGCATCATATTTAAATTTTGGGTACATCTTGGATGACTCATATTTTTCAGCCGCAATAACTTCCTTTAGATTGGCTGCAGTCTTTTTAACAGTGTATTTCTGGACCTTTGGTTTGTACGCCGGAGCGCCCAAATCCGCAAGGGCCTTTCTATGGTTCTCCAAATGAATGCCTTCCGCGCGCGACGTTGCTCTAAACAAAGCTGCAATAGAAGAGAGTTTCTCCTTATCAGCCTGCTTAGCATAATCTGCATATTTAACGCTGGCTGTCAGCTCCCCATTCATTGCCTCATGCAAATCTGCAATACATTTCTGCTCCTCTTTTGTAAATTTTTTACTCTGCGCATTAGCAGCAGATGAAAAGCTAAAAACTAAAAGTACGGACAAGGCCGCTGATATTAAGACATTTCTGTTCATAGTAATTTTTTTTTTGCGACAAAAATACTATCGCGATACAAGGTGCAATTTATAACTTTTCTTTGTAGTTTTGTATAGTAAACCTAAACTTGACATAATTACACGATTTATTTTTATGACAGGCATTAAAAAAATTGCAGTGCTGGTGCTTTTGTGCTTAACTTCTTACCCTTTATCTTTTGCACAAACAAATGAGAAACAGCGGTTTGAGAAGTGGCCTCCCTATATGGCAAAGATGAGGGAGGAGTGCATTAAGCGCTCAACAGAATGCAACCTTTATGATGTCAATACGTACTTTGCAGCAGCCAGAAAGAGCAAGGTAAAAGACTGCATATCATGGGGATACTACTTTAAAATTTATTATTTTACCACACTTTCTCCGCAAATAGATTCTGCAGAACATGCACTTTCCATAATGGAGCGGGAGAAAATGAATGAAACTGATATTATTGGTGCTAAGTTCAACATAATAAGCTATTACCAATTTGTTGGCAATCCTGTCAAAGCAGTTGCGCTATGCCGCTCAATTTTAAACACCTCCAAAGATAAACCGGTTATAGTTGAGGCAAACTATAATATTCTATTGCTTTATTACTCTCTTGGAATGTACAAACAAGCTGCCGTCAAGGCTATTGAACTGTGCGATTTTTGCAAACAAATCACTAAAAAGGAGAGCTATCACTATAATCTTGCCAACATTTACTCATGCGCCGCAGAATATCTTGTATGCGACGGCAAGTTTAAAGAGGCGCTGCCCTATCTGAAAAAATGTGATTCCACTCTAGCTCATGACGGAATGTATTCGCCAGCTGTCGGGAATAATGATATGCGCTTTGCCACAATAACGTGGTGCAAATACTACTTGGGTATCAACGACTTAACAAATGCAAAACTGCAAATTGAAAAATTAAAGAGCTACAAATCTGCACCTCTTTTGGCATATTCTTATCAAATGGAAGCAGAGTACTATTTTAAACTTAAAGAATATTCCAAGGCAAATGAGGCCAGGAACAAAATGGCAAAAGCGTTTAATGACATAGGGCAGAGTTCTGAGGATGTGAGGAATACATTAATGGGCGCTAAAATATCCATGGGATTGGGAGACTATAAAACAGCGTGCGCCTTTTATGAAAAGAGTATTTCAAAAAATGACTCCCTGCAACGCCAGGCAGATGAATTTAAGACTAGCGAATATGCGGTAAAACTAAACCTAAATAAAGCTGAAATTGAAAAGAGCGAACTTGGAGCAAAGGCGGAACACTATAGATTTCAGATGCTTACGCTAATAACTATTTTTATCCTTATTGTATTTGCGGCTGCAATAATTTTTATTATTTACTTGCGAAGGATGAACAGGAAGCTGCATCAATCTAATGTTGAGCTGCAAAAAGCGTACAGGCATGTGGATAAATTAAACAGCATTAAGAATGATTTCATTCACAATATAT
Source organism: Bacteroidales bacterium (assembly GCA_022647615.1). NCBI lineage: Bacteria > Pseudomonadati > Bacteroidota > Bacteroidia > Bacteroidales > Bacteroidales bacterium. Next base: position 1,594,461 of record JALCKZ010000001.1, on the reverse strand, counting down.
CTCATGAAGTTAGAACTCCTCTTAACAGCATTGTCGGATTTTCTCAAATGATTGAGCCTAATAATGAGGAGCAAAAACAGTATGCGGACATTATAAAAGAGAACAGTTCACGTCTTCTTCACATAGTAGATAATATGCTGAATGTCTCAGATTTGGAGAGTTGCTCTATAGAAGAATCTCCGGTGAAGATTAATGATTGCTGCCTTTCAGCTATTAAAAATGCTTCCGGAAATATTTCAAAAAATGTAGAGATGATTTATAAGCCCAGAGACAGAGAATTGAGTATCAACAGCAACAATGAACGCATCACACAAGTTATTACACATTTGCTGGAGAATGCTGCAAAATTCACAAAGAGCGGCAATATTACATTAGGCTATGACACAGAGGCTTCCCGCCTGCACGTTTATGTCAAAGATACAGGACCCGGAATTCCGGCAGATAAAACCGAGTGGGTGTTTGAGCGCTTTACAAAGATTAACACTTTTGTATGGGGTAATGGTCTTGGGCTCTCAATTTGCAAAACAATTGTTGAGAAATTAGGTGGCAAAATATCTATAGATTCCTCATATAAAGAGGGTTGTAAAATTGATATATTTTTGCCCAAGTAGAAAATCAAAACCCAAAACATAACAGGAATAAAAAATTTTAATATGGAAATTAAAGAATACATAAACGCAAATAAAGAACGCTTTCTTAATGAGCTGTTCTCATTACTTAGAATACCATCCGTGAGCCCTGTAAAAGAGCATCATGAGGATATGTTAAAGTGTGCCCAAAGGTGGACGGAGCTTCTGCTTTCTTCCGGAGCGGACAAAGCGGAGATTATGCCAACTGCCGGAAATCCAATTGTTTACGCAGAGAAAAAATTAGATTCCTCACTGCCTACCGTTCTGGTTTACGCTCATTATGATGTCATGCCTGCGGAGCCGCTGGAGCTGTGGAAGACAAAACCGTTTGAGCCGGAGATTAAAGATGGCAGAATTTGGGGCAGAGGCGCTGATGATGATAAAGGCCAGTCAATGATGCAAGTAAAGGGATTTGAGATAGCTCTTAAAGAAGGATTGCTGCATTGCAATGTGAAATTTATTTTTGAAGGAGAAGAAGAAATTGGCTCTCCAAACCTGGAGCAATTTTGCAAAACGCATAAAGATTTGCTGAAAGCTGATATCATTCTTGTATCAGATACCACAATGGTTGGAGCAGACACTCCTTCTCTCACGACGGGTCTTAGAGGCCTGGCTTACTGGAATGTAGAGGTTACAGGGCCGAACAGAGATTTGCACTCGGGACATTTTGGAGGCGCTGTTGCAAACCCTATTAATGAACTTTGCAAACTAATGGCGGGGATGATTGATGCAAACGGGAGAATAACAATTCCGGGGTTTTATGATGATGTCCAGGACCTTTCAGCCGAGGAGAGAAAAATGATTGCGCAAATTCCATTTGATGAGAAAAAATATAAAGCCGCAATTGGAGTTGATGAACTGTCGGGAGAAAAAGGGTATTCTACATTAGAGCGCAACAGCTGCCGCCCATCTTTTGACATCTGCGGAATATGGGGAGGGTATACAGGCGAGGGCAGCAAAACTGTCTTGCCTTCAAAGGCTTACGCAAAAGTTTCCACACGCCTGGTTGCACATCAGAACCCGGAAAAAATTTCCAAAATGTTCGCAGATTATCTTACAAGCATAGCACCTAAAACCGTCAAGGTCAAAGTTACTCCTTCACATGGAGGCAACGGCTACTTGTGCCCTATTGATTTGCCCGCTTACAAAGTTGCGGAAAAAGCCATGGGCATTGCATTTGGAAAGAAGCCTCTTGCAGCTCGCCGCGGAGGGAGCATCCCTATCATCTCCACATTTGAGCAAGTGCTGGGTGCAAAAACAATTCTAATGGGCTTTGGATTAGAGCAAAATGCAATCCACTCACCTAATGAGAGTTGCATGCTTGATTTCTTCTTCAAGGGAATAGAGACCGTTGCGGAATTTTATCGCAACTACTAAAACCAGAAGACCCATTCTCCAATTAAGCATAGACTGAAATGAAAAAGTTTACACTGTTTTTAACAATCATTAGTTTGGCAAGCTTGCCATGCAAGGCGCAAACAAAAAAAGAAAAAACTTTTGTGGGCAGACAAATTGAATGGGCTAAGGACTACCTGGATAAAAGTTGTATTGAAGGATGCGACACAGCCTATGTAGGTCTTCCAAAGAATGGCTTTTTTGGAAGTTTATCAGCAAACTTTGCCGGAATCAATACTAAAGTGACTGGCAGGGGACTTCTTAATTTTGGAGATATGGACATTAAA